>CAKSFA010000001.1 GCA_934454125.1 uncultured Eubacteriales bacterium
TGGGGTATGAGAAATAAGGACAGGGGGTGTGGTTGAGTTGTTTTGTGATAGTGGGGATGGTTTGGGAGTTTACGATGGGAAATGGAGTATATTGGGTGTTTTTTGGTGGGTGGGAATGATGGTTTCGAATATTGCGTGATGGGGGTGGAGGTTTTGTGGGGGATTTTATTTTGTGATGGGGGGGTTATGGTGAGGAGTGAGGGATAATTATGTTAATCGTAGTAAATAAGGAAAAGTAGTATGGTTGAGGGGAGAGTGAATGTAGCAATCAAAATAGCGTGATGGAGTTGGGGGAGAGTGGGTGAGTTATTTTGTGATGGGGGTGGTTATGTGAAGTATAGTGGATAAGGAAAAGGGTGGTATTGAATTGAGAGGGGATTATCATTTGGAATATTGAGTGGTGGGGTGTGGTTGGAGAGATTTAAAATATGGTGCAGATCTCTTCGGTGAGCAGGGAGACGGAAAACAGCTGGCAGGCCTGTTGCAGCGTGTTGGAGATGGCGGTCAGGTTGCATTTGGGCAGCAGGCGGTAGATGGTGTGGATACAGGTGTAGATTAGGGGATAAAAAAGCACCTCGCGGGAGGTGCGTTCTATTGTTCGGTTTTGGTCGTGTAGGTGCTTGTTCTGGTGGCTGAAGAGATGGGAGTGCGGTGGATACTTTTACTTTGTGAATACGGAGTGTATCGGGAGGGGAGTTTGGAGAATAGAAGCTGACGAGAGGTGCGTGAGGGAGATTTTGGAGAGGTAAATCATTGCGAAATCGTGAAGGTTTTGCAGCAGAGTTTGAAAAATCTATGGTATGTTTTTTCATTCGATGGCTTGCGAAAACAATGTGAATAACTCTGGGAACCGTTTTTTTAAATTGAATGGACGTCGGTTTTCGTCTACCCAGCCGTGCGTTGTGGAACCTGTGTTGAAGGGCGTATCTTCGCCGTTTCGAAACAAGGTATATGCAAACTGGATTCGGGAAGCAGATACGTTTTTGATTCGTGTTTCTACCAAGACTTCATCCTCATATAGTCCCGGGCGTAAAAATTGGCACGATAGCTCGGAAAGTGGCATGAATAAGCCGTTTTGCTCCATTTCAGAATAAGATAAGCCGAGATCTTTTACAAATGCGGTGCGTGCCGCTTCATACCACACTGCATACACAGAATGGTGAATGATGCCCATTTGGTCTGTTTCGGCATACCGTGCAATCAAATGTGTTTTTGATACCATTTTTCGTTGCTCCTTTTGTAAATTTAGATTCAAAAAAACGGCGAATCTACGCCGCTTTAAACAATTTTTATTAGAAGGGTCTCTGTAGTTTTTCTGGTTCGGGATAATCAACGCCGAAGGTTTCTACCGTTACCTTTTCCATGATCTGGTTTTCGAATGGGCGGTCGCTGCCATCTCGCTGTGCTGCTACGATTTTATCGGCAACCTCCATGCCCTCGATCACTTTGCCGAATGAGGCATACTGGGCGTTCAGGTGCGGTGCATCTGCGACCATAATAAAGAACTGAGAGCCGGCGCTGTTGGGGTTTTGCGAACGTGCCATCGAGAGAATACCGCGGCGATGCGAAAGCTCATTGTTGAAGCCGTTCATGATAAATTCTCCGGGAATGGAATAGCCGGGACCGCCCATGCCTGTGCCCTGCGGATCGCCGCCTTGAATCATGAATTCGGGGATGACGCGGTGAAAAATCAGACCGTCGTAAAACCCGCTTTTGACCAGCGAGATGAAGTTGTTTACCGTATTTGGCGCGATTTCGGGGTATAATTCTGCTTTGATTATGCCCTGATTGGTTTCGAATGTTACGATTGGATTGCTCATACGTATCAGTCCTCCGTTTTTTTGTTTCAGATTGGTATCGTTATTATAATACGAATGGCGTATTTATTCAAGCAAAGCGGAAAAAAACCGGTAAAAAAGGCGTGTGTGGGGTGATTGCCTTGTGTTTTCTTCTATGATATAATAGCCGTGGATTCAGTGTGAACAGGGGGAAAACTCAGATATGAAGCTGATTTCGTGGAATGTGAACGGTTTGCGCGCCTGCCTGACAAAAGGCTTTATAGACTTTTTTACACAGGAGCAAGCCGATATTTTTTGTATACAGGAGACCAAAATGCAGCAGGGGCAGGCGGAAGTGACGCTGCCGGGTTATTATCAATATTGGAACAGCGCAGAGAAGAAGGGGTATTCGGGTACGGCGGTGTTCAGCAAGCAGGAGCCGCTTTCGGTGGCGTATGACATTGGCGACCCCGCACACACGGGAGAGGGACGTGCGATTACGCTGGAATACCCGCAGTTTTATTTGGTCAACACGTATGTGCCGAATGCGCAGCGCGGCCTTGCCCGAATTGACTACCGCATGGAATGGGAGGACGCCATGCGTGCTTATTTAAGTGGGTTGGATCAGAAAAAACCGGTGATTTTGTGTGGAGATTTGAATGTTGCACACAATGAGATCGACCTGAAAAACCCCAAAACGAATGTAGGTAACGCCGGTTTTTCGGAGCAGGAGCGCGGAAAGTTTTCGCAGTTGTTGGAGGCGGGTTTTTTGGACTCGTTTCGCACGCTGTACCCGGAGAAAACAGGGGCATATACCTGGTGGTCTTATATGTTTAATGCGCGTGCCAACAATGCCGGTTGGCGGATCGATTATTTTGTATTGTCGCAACGATTGCGGCCGATGCTCAAAGACAGCGTGATTTATGCCGACGTTTTGGGCAGCGACCACTGCCCGGTGGGGCTGCTGCTGGATTGTTGACGGTTTGTAAAAACAGTGCGTATTCATATAGAAAGGAAGTGACAGCATGGAGCTGGAAGAGCATGCGTTTTCGGCGCAGGAACTGAAATATCTGGCGCTGCTTTCTGAGAAATACCTCACAGTGCAGTCGGTTTGCACGGAGATGATTAATCTCAAGGCGATTTTGAATCTGCCAAAGGGCACCGAGCATTTTATGAGCGACGTGCACGGTGAGTATGAGGCGTTTAATCATATTTTGAATAACTGCTCCGGCGTCATTCATGAAAAGGTGGACAGCTTGTTTGGCGATACGCTGAGCGTACAGGCGCGGGCGGAGCTGTGCACGTTGATCTATTACCCGGAAGAGCGGTTGGAGATTGTGCATGAAACCACGGATGATTTGGGGGAATGGTACAAGGAGACACTCAACCGGCTGATTGAGATTTGCCGGCTGGTGGCCTCGAAATATACACGCTCGAAGGTGCGCAAGGCGCTGCCCAAAGAGTTCAGCTATATCATTGATGAGCTGCTGCATTCGGCAGAAAATGACAGCAACCAGGAAGCGTATCACAGCAATATTATGGATACGATTATCAGTATTCACAATGCCGATGCGTTTATTGTTGCGCTGGCAACGCTGATTAAGCGGCTCGCGGTGGATCGTTTGCACATTGTGGGCGATATTTTTGACAGGGGGCCGCGGGCGGACAGTATTATGGATATGCTGATGCAGCATCATGCTGTGGACATTCAATGGGGCAACCATGATATTTTGTGGATGGGTGCTTCGACGGGGCACCCGGCCTGTGTTGCCACGGTGGTGAAAACAAGTGTTTCGCATAAGCGGCTGGACACGCTGGAGGGCGGTTATGGCATCAGCTTGCGCCCGCTGACGCTCTTTGCGACCAAGACGTATCAAAACTGCGAAACGACGCATGAGGCGATGCACCGTGCCATTGCGGTGATTTTGTTTAAAACAGAAGCACAGGTGATTCGCAATCACCCGGAATATGGTATGGAAGAACGTTTGCTGCTGCATAAGATCGATTATCAGAACGGTTGCATTACCATCGGTGGGCATACCTATGAACTGAAGACAGTTGATTTTCCAACGATTGACCCGCAGGACCCCTATGCGTTGACCCCGGCTGAGCAGGAGGTGCTGGACGGCCTTGTTTCGGCATTTCAGGAGAGTGACCGGCTGCACCGGCATATGAAATTTTTATATGCCTGCGGCAGCATCTACAAGTGCTTTAACCAGAATTTGCTGTATCATGCGTGTATTCCGATGACGTCGGACGGGGAGTTTGCAGCTTTTTCGTTTGAAGGGCAGGCGTACAGCGGCAAGGCGCTGCTGGATTTGGCCGACCGCGTGACACGGCAGGCATATTTTACTGCAAAAGCGGAGGAAAAGCAGAAATACGGCGATTTTGTGTGGTATTTGTGGTGCGGAAAGACTTCGCCGTTGTTTGGAAAAGCGCGCATGACAACGTTTGAACGCATGTTTATTGCAGACCAGAGTGCCTGGAAAGAGGAGAAGGACCCCTATTACACATTTTGTGAGCAGGAGGAGACCTGCAACCGGATTTTGCGGGAATTTGAGTTGGCGCAGGGGTTTTCGCACATCATCAACGGGCATGTGCCGGTGAAGGTGAGCAAGGGAGAAAGCCCCATCAAGGCAGGCGGCAAGCTGATTGTGATAGACGGCGGTTTTTGCAAGGCGTATCAAAAAACGACGGGTATTGCCGGTTATACCCTGATTTATAATTCGCACGGCATGCGCATCGTTTCGCATACGCCGTTTTGCGGCATCAAAGAGGCCATTGAGCAGCATATGGATATTGAGTCAAGCTCAGAATTTTTTGAAACGAACGGCACAAGGCTGTTGATTCGTGATACCGACATTGGCCAGCAGTTGAGCAATATGATTTATGATTTGTCGCTGCTGCTGACAGCATATAAAAAAGGTTTGTTGGTGCCCGAAGAGGAATAGGAAAGGCGTGCTTCTGCTTTTTTGGCAGGGCATGCCTTTTTGTTGTGTTTTTTGCAGAGAGCGGGCAACTAAAAATTGCATTGGCATATTTTTTGTGCTATAATAACGATTACTGTTGTACGGTATCAATCTTTTCAGAAAAAAAGGAGTATGAATCAATGGCTGTTGTAACTTTATTGGCGTATACGCCAATGCCGGAGATGCACATTGCAGCGGCAGCAAAGTTATGTTATTCACCCTCCTCCATACAAAATATCAAAGAGGGGCTGACAGAAGAAAAGGTGGCCTCTTTTGTGGATATGCTTTCTGAAATCGGGCACGAAAGCCCGATTGAGCATGCAAGTTTTACCTTTGGCATTGAGGGCGTTTCGCGCGCGTTGCTTGCGCAGATCACGCGTCATCGGATTGCTTCTTACAGTGTGCAGAGCCAGCGGTATGTGAGCGAGCAGGACTTTGACTATGTGATGCCGCCGGCGATTGCGGCGATTCCACAGGCAAAAGAAGCGTTTGAACAGGCAATGGAGGAGGACCGCCGCCGCTATGCAGAGCTGACGGCGTTGCTGACAGAGCAGCATAAAAAGACGCTGCTGGCAAAGGGAAAAGACGAAAAAACAGCCACACGCATGGCGCAGAAGCAAGCGATCGAAGACGCGCGCTTTGTGCTGCCGAATGCTTGTGCGACCAAAATGGTCGTTACGTTTAATGCGCGCTCGCTGATGAACTTTTTTGAGCTGCGCTGTTGCCGACGCGCGCAGTGGGAGATTCAGCAGGTGGCGATTCAGATGCTGCGGCTGGTAAAACCGGTTGCGCCACATCTGTTTAAAAAAGCAGGGCCCAACTGTGTGCGCGGTGCCTGCTCAGAGGGCAAAATGACTTGCGGAGAGATTCAGGATGTGCGTGCGTTCTTTCGCAATTTGGGAGAGGAGCAGGCATGAAGCGGCCGTTGATTGTGCTGGAGGGGCTGGATGGCAGCGGCAAGGCAACACAAACCGCACAGTTGTGCAATGTGCTGGAGCAACGTGGTACCCCGCACCGCAGATTACAGTTTCCCGATTATGATCAGCCGTCTTCTGCGCTGGTGAAGTTGTATTTAAACGGTGAGCTGGGCAGTGAGCCGCACAGCGTCAATGCTTATGCGGCAGCTTCGTTTTATGCGGTGGACCGTTATGCCGGATTTGTGCGCTTTTGGCAGCAGGATTGGCAAAACGGCGTCTGTTTGGTGGCCGACCGCTATACCACATCGAATTTGATTTATCAGCTTGCCAAGTTGCCACAGGCAGAATGGGACGCATTTATTCGCTGGGTGGAAGCGTATGAATACGACAAGCTGGGGTTGCCAAGACCCGATGTTGTGCTTTATCTGGACGTGCCGCCGGAGATTTCGCAGCGATTGCTGCATGTGCGGTACCGGGGTGATGAAGCTTGCAAAGATATTCATGAGCGGAATACGGCGTATTTGGCGCAATGCCGTACTGCTGCGCTGTATAGCGCACAGCGGCTTGGCTGGCATGTGATTGCCTGTGCCGAAAACGGTGAGATGAAATCGGTTGAGGCGATTCATCAGGAAATTTTGCGTGTGCTTTCAGATATGGGCATGTAAGAGGAGATTGCAAATGGTTTACGTATTTTTGGCAAACGGCTTTGAAGAAACCGAGGCAGTTGCACCGATCGATCTTTTGCGTCGGGCTGGACTGACTGTGCAAACGGTGGCAGTTGGCACGCAGGGACTTGCGGTGACCGGCGCCAATGGAATTACTGTGCAGGCGGACCTTGCCGAGCAGGCGGTGGATCTTACCGGTTTGCAGGCGGTGGTGTTGCCGGGTGGTATGCCGGGAACAAAGCATCTGAAGGCTTCTGATACGGTTCAGGCGGCGGTGCGCCATTGTCACCGGCATAATTTGCCGATTGGCGCCATTTGTGCAGCGCCCTCTGTTTTGGGGAGCATGGGGTTGCTTGCGGGTGTGACGGCAACCTGTTTCCCCGGTTTTGAAGCAGAGCTGACAGGTGCGCGTGTTTTGCCGGAATCTCTTTGCTGTGATCGTAATATCATAACGGCAAAAGGAGCCGGTGTGGCCATAGAATTTGGATTGAAGCTGACCGAGGTGCTGTGCGGTGCGCAGCAAGCCGAACAGTTGAGGAAGTCGATACAATGCAGATGAAAAAACCGAAGGAAAACATCAAAGAGCTGAAAAAAAATCTGCGCCTGAAGTACCGTGGCATTCGTGAAACGATGCCTGCTGCCAAAAAGGCAAAGTTTGATGCGCGGATTGCCCGCCAGTTGTTTGGATTGCCGGAGTATCAGAAGGCTGCTGTGGTGTTTGTTTACATCAGCAAGCCGATCGAGGTGGACACCATCTCGATTGTGAAACGCGCTTTGGCAGACGGCAAAGCGGTGGCGGCGCCGCGCTGTGTGCCCGGTACGTTTGAGATGGAGTTTTATTACATTACCAGGCTGGATGACCTGGAGCCAGGCACCTTTGGAGTGTTGGAGCCCAACACAAAAACCTGTCGCATGGTGACCGATTTTTCTCATGGCTTTTGCATTGTGCCCGGGCTGTGTTTTGACGGCAAGGGTTATCGTTTGGGTTATGGCAAGGGCTATTACGACCGGTTTTTGTCGGCGTATCGTGGTTTTACCGCGGGCATTTGCTATACCAGCTGTGTGCAGTATGGTTTGCCGCATGGTTATTTTGACAGGCCGGTTGATGTATTGGTAACAGAAAATTATATTCGCCGCACAGAAAAGCCGGCTCAGAAGCAGTAAAGGAGGGATACGATGCAGGACGATAAGAAACCGGGCAAAGACCCTTCAGACGTTTTTTATTTTGATTTTAACCGCTCGAAAGCAGAAAAAACAGAGGAAACAAAGCCGCACAGTTCAACAGAAGAACCGACTGCTCCGCGTGCCAAAAAGCAGCGGAGCAACGCTGGTGGCACGTCGCACGCAAAGGAGCGGCAGGCGGCGCAGAGCAAGTCGGTGCGTTCAGAGCAGGCAGAGCGGAGAAAGGCAGCCGATGCCAAGACGGCACAGGACGAAAATTCGCGTGCAAGTGCGCATCAGAAGCGTTCTGTGGCAGATGGTTCTGCAGAGCGGCAGGTGGCGCAGAGCAAGTCGGTGCGTTCGGAGCAGGCAGAGCGGAGAAAGGCAGCTGATGCCAAGGCGGCACAGGACGAAAATTCGCGTGCAAGTGCGCATCAGAAGCGTTCTGTGGCAGATGGTTCTGCAGAGCGGCAGGCGGCGCAGAGCAAGTCGGCGCGTTCGGAGCAGGCAGAGCGGAGAAAGGTAGCTGATGCCAAGGCGGCATCGGGCAGTGCATCTCGCGCGGTGGCGCAGACAAATACACCGGAGATTACGCCACCAACAGAGCGGGAGACGCCGTCTTTGGAGCATCGCCTGCGCGAATATCAGGAGCGCAAGCGGCGTGAATTTCGGCTGAATATTGATGGATTGGACGATGATGACAAGGAGATTTATGCAAACTCTCCGCAGGGCGGTGCGCGGCGAGAATTGCAGGATATGGCAAGTCATACCCGGCGTTCTCCCAGAGCGGTGGCTGAAAAGCCGGTTAAAACCAGCAAGCAGACCAAAGCGCGTGGCCGGAAAAATAAAACGGTTTTCTTTTTGATGTGGATGGCTATGATTGTGGCGATCAGCTTTAGTGTTGCCCGTTTTGCGATGGTGAATATCAATGATATGCTGGCGGTCAATCGCGGAACAGACACCGTGCAGGTGCAGATACCCAAAAATGCAACCGGCAAGCAGGTGGCGCAGATTTTGCAGGCAAGCGGCGTGATCAGAAAACCCAGCTTTTTTGCGCTGTATTCGCAACTGACCAAATCGGAGGGGCATTATCAGTACGGCATGTATGAGCTTAAACAAAATATGGACTATGAGGCGCTGATTAACCATATTCAGCTCAATACCAACCGGCTGGACAATGAAACGACGAAGCTCACCATCACCGAAGGAATGAGCGTGCGCCAGCTTGCGCAGAAGCTGGAAGAAAATAATATTTGCACGGTGGATGAAATTTTAACTGCCGCCAATAATTTGAAATATTTTGAGATTTACTCTGCCATCAGCGCGATTCCGAATGCCAAAGAGCGTTATTATCTGCTGGAGGGATATTTGTTCCCCGATACGTATGATTTTTATACCGGGGAAAACCCGATTGATGTGCTGAGCAAAATGCTGAACAATTACCGCAATAAAATTACGCAGGAGATGCGAGACAAAGCGGCAGCGCTGAATATGACGATGGATCAGGTGATTACGCTGGCTTCGATGATTCAGGCAGAGGCTGCCAATACAGATGACATGTATGTCATTTCGTCCATCTTTCACAACCGGCTGAACAACGGCGAGGCACATGGTATTTCTACGCTGGATTCGGACCCGACTTACTGGTATCCGTATCATTCCCGTGATGAGGTGCCGGCAAAAGAGGTCGAAACTTTTCAGAGCCGTTACAACACGTATCAGGTGAAGGGATTGCCGCCCGGACCGATCTGCAACCCGGGGATTGACGCGATCAATGCAGCGCTCAACCCGAATACCACGGATTATTATTATTTCTTCCACAAAGACGGAAAGGCATACTATTCAAGCACTTTGGCCGAGCACCAGCAAAAATTGCAGGCGCAAGGCATGGCATAATAAAGGAGAACAACCATTGGCATATCAAAGAAAATCTATTACGGCAGAACTGCTGGCGCCGGCAGGCGATTTGGAATGTTTGCAGACCGTGTTGACCTATGGGGCAGATGCGGTTTATCTTGCCGGGCAGGAGTTTGGCATGCGCACTGCATCTAAAAACTTTTCGAATGAGCAGTTACAGCAGGCGGTGCAGGCGGCGCACGCAAAAAATGTACCGGTGTATGTTACTTGCAATACGTTGCCGCGCAATGAGGAACTGGATCGACTGCCGGCTTTTTTGGAGGCGGTGCAGGCAACCGGGGCAGATGCAATCATCGTGGCCGATTTTGGCGTGATGAATCTGGTGAAGCAATATGCGCCCAAGGTTGATATTCATATTTCAACACAGGCGGGGATTGTGAACTATGCGATGGCCAATGCGCTTTATGATATGGGTGCAAAGCGCGTTGTGCTGGCCAGGGAGTTGACTTTGGAGGATATTGCGCAGATTCGTGCCAAAGCTCCTGCTGATCTTGAGATTGAAGCCTTTGTGCACGGGGCGATGTGCATGGCGTTTTCGGGGCGTTGTTTGTTGTCGTCTTACCTCAATGGGCGCGATGCCAACCGGGGAGATTGCTCACAGCCCTGCCGCTGGCAATATGCGTTGGTGGAGAAAAAGCGCCCCGGCGAATATATGGATATTACAGAGGATGAACGCGGTTCTTATATTTTCAATTCGCGTGATATGTGCATGATCGAGCATATTCCGCAGTTGCTGGATGCGGGTGTAACCAGCCTGAAGATTGAAGGGCGTGCAAAATCGGCCTATTATGCTGCGGTGACAGTCAATGCATATCGCCATGCATTAGACGCTGCGCTGCAAAAGCAGCCGCTGCCCGATTGGGTGCCGCGGGAACTGGATAAGATCAGTCACCGGCCGTATAGCACGGGGTTTTATCTTGGCAGCGAGCCGGGGCAGGAGTGCCGGAGCGGCGGTTATGTGAGAGAGTATGACGTGATTGCCGTTTGCAAGGGCATGCAGAACGGTATGCTGGTTTTGGAGCAGCGCAACCGCTTTTTTGCCGGTGACATTGCCGATGTGTTGCAACCGGGTCAGCCGCCGTTTGAGATTTGCCTGCGCGATCTTTATGATGCAGAGCGCAACGCCATCACTGCTGCACCGCATGCAACTATGACCGTGCTTGCAAATTGTGACCGTGCGGTGCAGCCCGGCGCGATTTTGCGCAAGCTGCGGCCAGAGTTGAAAATTTAAACAAGAACATTGACATTCTGTATTGCAGGCATTATAATAAACACTGAAATCAACACATCATGGTTATAGCGCATAAAAGCAAAAGCCGCACAGTGTTACACCAGAGAGGGAGCTGAGCTTCTGTGATAACAGAACGCCCGCTGAAAGGCAACCGTAACATTTGCTGCTGCGGTGGGCCGGCTTTTTGCCGCAAGGCAGCGCTCTGCAGCGAAGAGTTGCGGCGTTTTCCGCGTTAAGGAAGTGAAAGTGGCGTGTTTGTGTAATGCAAAGCGCAATTTGGGTGGTACCACGGACTTTTCCGTCCCATATGGGGTGGGGGAAGTTCGTTTTTTTGTGCTTGTAACATTGAGATTTGAGAGGTTAATTTGCTATGGAGTGGACAGGTTTAAATGAACTGAGAGAACGTTTTTTAAAATACTTTGAATCGAAGGGACATTTGCGGTTGCCCAGCTTTTCGCTGATTCCCAAAGACGACAACAGCTTATTGCTGATCAATTCCGGTATGGCGCCGATGAAAAAGTATTTTACCGGTGAGGTGACACCGCCCTCGAAGCGGGTGACCACGTGCCAGAAATGTATTCGCACGCCTGATATTGAACGTGTGGGCATTACTGCGCGCCACGGCACCTTTTTTGAAATGCTGGGCAATTTTTCGTTTGGCGACTATTTTAAGCATGAGATCACCAAATGGGCGTGGGAGTTTGTGATGGATGAGCTCAAACTACCCGAAGACCGCGTTTGGGTCACGATTTATCAGGACGACGATGAAACGTTTGATATCTGGACCAAAGAGGTCGGGGTATCGCCGAACCGCATTGTGCGTTTGGGCAAGGAGGATAATTTTTGGGAGCATGGCGCCGGTCCCTGCGGCCCTTGCTCTGAGCTGTATTTTGACCGCGGTGAACAGTATAGCTGTGGCTCGCCCAACTGCGGCGTTGGCTGTGAGTGCGACCGTTACGTTGAGTTTTGGAATTTGGTGTTCACGCAGTTTGAAAATGACGGCAACGGCAATTATACCCCGCTTGAACACCCGAATATCGACACCGGCATGGGGCTAGAGCGCCTTGCTTGCATCATGCAACAGGTAGATAACCTGTTTTTGGTCGATACGGTGCAAAAGATTATGCAGCATGTCAGCCGTTTGTCCGGTGTGGAGTATGGGAACAGTGAGCGCACCGATATTTCTCTGCGCGTGATTACAGACCATATTCGCAGCACAACATTTATGATTGGCGACGGCGTAATGCCCTCGAATGAAGGGCGTGGTTATGTGCTGCGCCGTTTGCTGCGTCGTGCTGCACGGCATGGCCGCCTGTTGGGGATTCGTGAGACGTTCTTAGCGCAGGTGGCGCAGACTGTGATCGATGAGAATAAAGATGCATACCCGGAGCTGCATGAAAAACGCGCCATGATTACAAAGCTGATTAGCATGGAAGAGGAGAGCTTTGCGCGTACAATCGATCAGGGGCTGCAAATTTTGCAGAAGTTTATTGACCGCGCTGAGAGCAATTTGTTGTCCGGCGAAGATGCATTTCGACTCAATGATACGTATGGCTTTCCCATCGATTTGACCAAAGAGATTTTGGCCGAGCGCGGCATGCAGGTGGCAGAAGACATGTTCTATCGCCTGATGCAGGCGCAAAAAGAGCGCGCCCGCGCAGCCCGCAAAAATGCCGGCGAAGATGCCTGGGCAGGCGACAACGGTTTGCTGGACGATTTGCCGCAGACGGAGTTTGTCGGTTACACCACGTTGCAGGCTGATGCACAGGTACTGGCCATCGTGAAAGCCGGTGAGCGTGTTTCGACTGCGCAGCCTGGTGACCAGGTATTGGTTGTGCTCAATCAAACGCCGTTTTATGCGCAGGGCGGTGGTCAGGCAGGCGACAGCGGTGTGCTGCAAACGGCTGCGACTGCTGTTTCCGTTGATGATACGACCAAAACACCCACCGGTTTGATTTTACACCACGCTGTTGTTGCAAATGGAGAGTTGACAGTGGGCAGCACCGTGACCGCTGTGGTGGATGCACTGCAGCGGCAGGCGACGATGTGCAACCACACGGCAGCACACTTGCTGCAAGCGGCGTTGCGCAATGTGCTGGGCGATCATGTTGAACAGGCCGGCCAAATGGTCAATGACAAAGAGGTGCGCTTTGACTTTACGCATTTTGCGCCCTTGACGCCGCAGGAGCTTGCCAAGGTTGAAGAGGAGATCAATCTGGTGATTCGCCGCGGTATTTGCGTCGATTGCCGCGAGATGCCCATTGCACAGGCAAAGCAGCTTGGTGCAATGGCGCTGTTTGGCGAAAAATATGGCGAGATTGTGCGCGTTGTTTGTGTAGATGAATATTCAAAAGAGCTGTGCGGCGGTACGCATATCGACAATACGGCCAAAATTGGTTTGTTTAAAATTATTTCAGAAAGCTCTGTTGCCGCTGGCGTGCGCCGCATTCAGGCGGTTACCGGTCAGGGTGTGATGGAGCTGCTCAACCGCAATTTGGCGGCCGTTGCGCAGGCGGCACATGCGCTGAAACTGAGCAATCCGCACGATTTGGTGAAAAAGGCAGAGCAGGTCACCGAAGAGTTGCGCGAAAAAGACCGTACCATTGAGTCGCTGCGCTCGAAGCTGGCAGCAATGCAGATTGACGGATTGTTTCAAAATGCCCGGCAGATTGGCGGTGTTACCGTGATTACGGCTCTGTTCTCCGGCACAGACGGTGCAGCGCTGCGCAATATGTGCGACAAGGTAAAAGAGAACCGCCCTGATATTGTGGCGGTGTTTGCCGGCACCGACAATGGCAAAGCAACCATTGCGGCAGCAGTGGGCAAAACGGCAATGGAGAAGGGGGCGCATGCCGGTCAAATTGTGCGGCAGGTTGCACAGATTGCAGGCGGCAACGGCGGCGGCAAGCCGGACAGCGCCATGGCAGGCGCCAGAGATTTGAATATGTTGGACGAAGCACTGGCTGCGGTGGAATCGATCGTAGCACAAATGGTGCATGCATAAGTTTGCAGGGAGGAAGTCACATGGATTGTATTTTTTGTAAAATTGTAGCGGGAGAAATTCCCAGCAACAAGGTGTTTGAAAATGAACATGTGGTTGCATTCCACGATTTGGACCCACAGGCACCGGTTCATATTTTGATCATACCAAAGCAGCACATTGCATCAGCACAGCAGATCAATGCGCAAAACAGCGCTGTGCTTGGGCAAATCTTTGAGGCGGCAGCGCAGATCGCAGCGCAGCAGGGGCTGCAAAACGGTTTTCGCATCGTGAATAATTGCGGGGCAGACGGCGGACAAACGGTACAGCATCTGCATTTTCATCTGTTGGGTGGTCGTTCGATGCAATGGCCGCCGGGCTGAGTTTTGCAAAGGAGCGAATCAAACTGTATGAAAACTTACCGTGTTCAAATTGGCGATTGTGTGCGTGAGTTGCCCGTTTGTCCCATTCATGAAACGCTTTCGATTGCCGGTTTTGTGATGCTGGGGGATGTTGAGCTGTCGCAGGCATGTGCCAGAGAGCTGCTCAAGATTTGCCCGGAGCATGACCTCATTGTTACTGCTGAAACAAAGGGTATTCTGTTGGCGCACGAGATGGCGCGCCTGGGCTGTGGGCGGTATATCGTTGCGCGCAAAGGGGTCAAGGCGTATATGCAAGACCCTGTTTGTGTGCCGGTTCGGTCGATTACCACAGCAGAAGAGCAAAAATTGTATCTTGCAAAAGCAGATTACCAGCAGCTGCCGGGCAAACGCGTGCTGGTTGTGGACGATGTGATCAGTACCGGTGAATCGCTGGCTGCGATGCACTGTTTGCTTGCGCAGTTTTCGGCGCAAATTGTTGGCAGCGCCGCTGTTTTTGCAGAGGGTGAAGCCGCCAAACGCAGTGATATTCTGTTTCTGCAAACGCTTCCTTTATTTCCAAACCCCTAACATTCTGTGTCTGCTGCAACTGCAGGCCAAAAACTGGAGGGACAAACGATGCTCAGACCGCTTGCACTGATTGGTTTTGTTTACTTGGCTGTGCAGGCGGTCTCTGTTTATTTTGGCGGTGTTTTTGCATGTTTTGCGGCCATTGTTTGTTTGCTTCTGTTTGGGTTGTTTTTATGGTTGCCCAAAATACGCAAAGCGAAGGTTTTGCCCGTTGCATGTTTGACGGCTGCTGTGGCGCTGGGTGTATTTTCGGTGTTTCATTTTATCAAGATTGCGCCGCTTGCTGTGCTCGATAATCAAGACGCTCAGATCACTGGTACGTTGTGTGAGCTGCCGTATGAAAGCAACGGCAAGTTTTACTATACCCTGCGCATTGACGAACTTGCCATTGATGGAACGGAGCAGCCGCCTTCTCCAGGTAAAATCGTTGTGACGACCCGCAATGCCCTGAACTTAGAACCATATAGCAAGCTAAGCGGCAAGGTGCATCTTTATCAAAGTTACGGAGAGGACGACGGTTTCACGTTTCGTCAAAGTGACTATGCAAAGCGCATTTATCTGCGCGCTTATCTTTATGAGTATCAGGGTTATTCCATTGCTTCGCCGGCATCTAAGCCGCCGTATTATTACGCGCTTTCGGTGCGCCGTGCCATGCAGCGCTCAATTGACCGCCAGCTGCCCGCAGAGCAGGCCGGCATTTTAAAAGCGGTTCTTCTGGGCGATAAAACTGCTTTGTCAGAGAGTACCAAACGTGATTTTACCGCCGTCGGTGCGTACCATTTGCTGGTTGTTTCGGGTTTACACATGGGTGTCATTTTTCAGTCGCTGCTTTGGCTGCTGCGCCTGTGTCGCGTGCCCCGGCGTGCACGCTGTGTGGTGGCAGCGCTGGGTGTACTTGCATTTATGGCGATTACCGGGTTTACACCGACGGTATTGCGCAGCGGTATCATGTGCCTGTTGTACCTGGGTGCGCTGTTTTTTCAACGCAGTGCCGATGCGCTTAACTCTTTGGGCATTGCCGTGTTGTTGATTGCCCTTGCCAACCCTTACGCTGCTGCAGACATCGGCTTTTTGCTGTCTGTGTCTTCTGTGCTGTCGCTTTTGCTGCTGGCCGGCCCGATCAAGCGTGCCCTGCAGGCCAAAACAATACGGTTGCGCTACGGTCAGCGAATGCTCCGTGCTGTCAACAGCTCGATTTCGGCATCTGTTGCGGCAACCGTGGGCACGCTGCCGCTGCTGGTGCTCGTCTTTTCGTCTGTTTCGCTGCTGGCCGTTCCTGCAAATCTTTTGATGCTGTTTTCGGCTTCGTTACTTTTGCCGCTTGCAGGCATCATGGCGCTTTTGGGAGCAGTGCCTGCGCTTGCGCTTATGGCCAAGCCGTTTGCGTTGCTTTCGGGTTTGCTTGCTAAGTATCTTTCCGGTGTTGCCGGGTTGCTGTCTAACATTCCGTTTGCCACATTGGGCGCCGATTATCCCTTTGTCCTGCTGTGGTTGGCCTGCACCTTTTTGCTGCTTGCCATTGCCATTTTGCTGGCGCACCGCAAAATTCTCTTTCGCACGGTTGCGGTGTTATCTGCTATTTTGCTTTGCGCAGGTATTTTTTCTTATCAGCTTGTCAACCGCAATGCGCTGCGTCTTACCGTGCTTGATGTTGGTCAGGGCATGGCTGTTGTGGTGTCTAACGGTGGCCAAACGGCGCTGATTGGCTGTGATGCATACAGCACGCGCGTAGTGTCTGATTACCTCAAAGGCCGCGGGGTGACGCAGTTGTCCTACCTTCAGCCGGTTACAGAAGGTACTGCGGAATACCGCAATCTCGCAGCGCTCAGTTCTGCCTTTTCTACGGCGCATCTTTTGCTGCCCGATGAACCCGATTCTGCTTCGGGATTTTTGAATACACTTGCGCGTGCGCAGCAAATTTCGTATTATAAAAACAAAGCCACGCTAACATTGGGTGATGCAACCACGCTCACCGTTTATGCAACGGCCAAGGGCACCTGTACGGTGCTGACTGTGCGCGGTGTTACCGCTGTGATCGCAGCTTCGGTGGAGGATCTTACTGCGCTGGCCCCGATTTTGCCCGAGGCAGATCTTTTCATCACCGATGCATTGCCGTCCGGCACTGAGATGCTTGCGCCGTTGATTACTGTTCTGTCTGTTGATGAGCAGCAGCTTGCACAGACCATATTTACCGAACAAAACCGGCCGGTGCGGCTTTATGCCACCGCCGGCCGCGGCCATCTCAGTTTTACCATTGGCCAAAACCGCACACTTACCGCAAGGAGGGAAGCCTGATGCCGCAATATACCGAACAGCAGCTCAAACAAAGTCTGGAGCAGGAGCAATTTGCCCGTGTTTATTTTTTCTGTGGAGAAGAAAAACTTCTGATGCAAAAAGCTGTAGATCGGTTGATTGCCCGGGTTACCGGCAATCAGTTTTTAGATTTTAACTACCAGAATTTCGACGGCGCGTTTGCTGATGTGCAAGAGATTTTGACCGCGGCACAATCGATGCCATTTATGGCTGAGCGAAAATGTGTTGCCATCAGCGATTTTGACATCGAAAAACGCTCCGCTTCCGATGTTGCGGCAATCAAAGAGCTGATCGCTGATCCGCCGCCCTGCTGTGTGCTGCTGTTTTACTTATCCAGCCTGAATTTCCCCGAAAAGCGCCCGGGCAAATGGGGCTCGTTTATCACTGCGGTCAATAAAACGGGCGTTACCGTTCGGTTTTCACATAAAACTTCAGCAGAGATTGAAAAGCTGCTAATGGCTGCCGCACAAAAACGCGGCTGCACGCTCTCACGACAAAATGCTGCGCATTTGCTGTCTTTAAGCGGCAACGATTTGCAAACGCTTCACAATGAGCTGGAGAAGCTCTGTGCATTTACCGGTTCCGGCGAAATTACCAAAGCAACCATTGAGCAGGTGGCGGTGCCCAATTTTGAAACAACCGTTTTTCTGATGGCCAACGCTTTGGCCGTCGGTGATTATTCCAAGGCGCAGCAGCGGCTGGCGCTGCTCTTTGCGCAAAATGAAGAGCCTGTGGCAATTCTTGCGGTGTTGTCATCGGTTTATGTTGATTTTTATCGCGTGCGTGCGTGTGAAGAGAGCGGCCGGCCTCTTTCCGAGCTGACCGCGCAGTTTGACTATAAGGGCAAAGAATTTCGCTTGAAAAATGCCCGGCGTGACTGTAAGCTTTCGATGCAGGCCTTGCGGCAAAGCCTGCAATTATTGCTTGAAACCGACGTTGCGCTCAAAAGCGCCCGTGCAGACGGCAAGCTGCTTTTGCAAACATTGCTTGCAAAGCTTCAAAGCGTTGCAGAAGGGGGAGAAGCACAGTGATTACCGTTCAGGAAGCGATTATCGTCGAGGGTAAATACGATAAGATCAAGCTGTCTTCTTTTCTCGATGCGGTGATTTTGGAGACGCGCGGCTTTCGTATTTTCAAAGACAAAGCGCAGCTTGCCCTGCTTCGCAAACTGGCACAGACCCGCGGTCTTTTGGTTTTTACTGATAGCGATTCTGCCGGTTTTCTGATTCGCAATTACCTCAAAGGCGCCATTGCGCAGGATCAGATCAAGCATGCCTATCTGCCGGACATATTCGGCAAAGAAGCGCGCAAATCTGCTCCGTCGAAAGAGGGAAAACTGGGCGTTGAGGGCGTTCAAAAAGAACTGCTGCTTAAGGCACTGCGCACCGCTGGCGCTACGCTGTTGTCTGATCCACCGCAAACAAAAGCGTCCGCCCGGCGTCTCATCACCAAGCAAGATTTGTTTGCCCTGGGTCTCACCGGTGCCGGCAACAGCGCGCAAAAGCGCAAAGATCTGCTCAAAGCGCTTGACTTGCCGGAGCACCTTACAACGAATGCTTTGCTGCCGGTTCTCAACAGCTTGTTTTCTTACGAAGAATTTTGTGAGATTGTTCGGCGGACTTGACGGATATTGTCAAGTCCGCTATGCTTATTTTATAAAAATCATGTGAAAGCGGGGGAGTGCCATGCAGTCGTCTCAGTCTGGCCAGTCGGCCAACACATCGCAAAACAATGCTTCCAGAGTCAAAGAGATTCTTTTGATTTTGCGCAAATATCGCTTGCATAAAGGGTTTACACCCCAAAAGCTGTGTGGCATTTTAGAAGATCTGGGCCCTACGTTTGTCAAGATCGGCCAAATTTTGTCGATGCGGCAGGACATGCTGCCGAAAGAATACTGTGATCAGCTGACCAAGCTGTGTTCCAACGTCCGCCCGCTGCCGTTTGAAACGGTCTGCGACGTTCTGCAAACCGAATACGGGCGCCCTTATTCTGAAGTGTTTCACTCCATTGACCCTCAGCCGCTTGGATCTGCGTCCATTGCGCAGGTGCACGCCGCCGTTTTAACAGACGGCACACCTGTTGTCATCAAGGTGCAGCGACCCAATATTTACCACACGATGGAGCAGGATATTACATTACTCAAACGTGCCATCAGTGTGGTGAACATGTTCCGCTCCGTTTCCGGCGTGGTAGATTTGCGTGCCGTGCTTGATGAGCTTTGGAGCACCGCCCAAGAAGAGCTAGATTTTCTCAAAGAGGCTGCGCATATGGAGCGCTTTGCCCACAACAATGCCGGCGTTGCATACGTCATCTGCCCGAAGGTTTACCGTGCCTGCACCACAGCGCACGTACTTGTGATGCAGCGCATGCACGGCGTTCCGGTCGATCAAACTGACCAGTTGTGCGCCCAGGGGTATGATATGCACGAAATTGGCCAGAAGCTTGCCGAAAATTTTGTCAAGCAGATCCTAGACGATGCATTTTTTCATGCCGACCCGCATCCCGGCAATATTTGGATCAACGACGGAAAAATTACCTGGCTTGATTTTGGTATGATGGGTATGCTCTCCGGGCGTGACCGTGAGCTGTTTCGTTCGGCTGTTACCGCCATTGTGCACCAAGATATTTACAGTTTGAAAAACGTGTTTCTCATGCTGGGTACGGCCAAGAAGCCGGTAGACCATGCGCAGCTCTATGCAGATGTCGATGAAATGGTTGCCCGCTACGGCGGCATGGAGTTGGGCTCGATGAATTTGGGCATGGCATTGCAAGAGTTTATGCATCTTGCCAACAAGCACAGCATTCGCCTGCCGCAAAGCGTCACGATGCTTAGCCGTGGCATCATGACCATTGAGGGCGTACTCTGCCTGTGTGCACCAGATATCAGCCTGTTGCAGATTTTGGCAACCCACTTGTCCAACACATTTTTTCAATCGTTAGACTGGCGCAAAGAGCTTCAGCGCGCCGGCCGGGGAGCCTACACTGCATTGCATAAAGCTGCCGTGTTGCCCTCGCAACTCTCCGATTTGCTCCAGACCGCCACAAAAGGCCAAGTCAAACTTCATCTTGAAACAGCCCCTGCACCAACTGCGCATCGTCATACAGAATCGCTGTTCAACCGCGCAGTTTTGGCTGTACTCATCGCAGCGCTGCTCATCACCTCTGCGCTGCTCACCCAGGCAGATCTCACCCCAAAGCTTGGTTCTGTTCCGCTGCCGGCAGTGCTGGGGTTTGCCGCAGCTGGCGTGCTCAGCGTGCTTTTGCTCTTTTTCACGCTGCGCAAAAAGAAACCATGATGGAGGTATCTCAATTTGACACTCGATGACTTTTTAACGCAACTGAACAGCGGCAAGACCGTTTCTGCCGGTTCCGAGCTGTATGAATACATGAATCAACTTGCCCAGGAGGCGCAGCGTTTTACCGCGCAGCTGAACAATGGCTACCATACCCCGCAAGAGATTCGAGACATCCTTACACAACTTACCGGTCGTCCGATTGATGAAACGTTTTGTCTGTTCCCGCCATTTTATACCGATTGTGGTAAAAATCTGAAAATTGGCAAACATGTTTTTTTTAACAGCGGCTGCAAATTTCAGGACCAGGGCGGCATCACGATCGAAGACGGTGTATTCGTTGGACACAATGTAGTGCTTGCCACATTGAATCACAGCCTAGATCCGCAGCACCGCGCCGATCTGGAGCCAGCGCCGATTCACATTGGCCAAAATGTTTGGATCGGCTCGAATGCGACCGTACTTGCCGGTGTTACCATCGGTGCCGGCGCTGTTGTTGCGGCCGGCGCCGTTGTTACCAAAGATGTTCCGGCCAATACGGTTGTTGCCGGTGTTCCGGCACGCCCAATCAAACAAATTCCCATCCATTCTGAATCATAAAAAGCAGCATAGCCGTTAGACTATGCTGCTTTTCAGATGTATTTTCACCTGACAACAGGTGTTTTTTATGCCTGATTTTGCTCCATCTGCGCCAGTTTTTCTTTTACTTTTTGTAGTTCCTGCGGAGAGAGTTGCTCCAGCTGCTCAGTAATATCTGCAACCTTTTCTGGTGATTTCTGCGCGTTATGATGCAGTTCTTCATTGAGCGCCTTGCCTTGCTCCAAGGTTAGTTCGCCTTTTTTGACAAGCTCTTCTACGAGTTCTTTTGATTTTTCTGCACCCATAGCCAAAGCACCAATGCCTGCCAACAAAACCTTTTTCAAATCCTGTTCCAATTCTTCCAACATCGTTATGCTCCTTTCCAGATTACAAAATTGATTTCTCATTTTATAGTATCATACGACTGCCGATATTGCAAACCACATAAATACGAACACGCTAAATTCACATCAGTTTACGGTCGCAAAATTCCCGGTTCTATCCGTCACATCATTTGCAAAGATTCTCTCATGCTTACAAAATCGACTGCTCATTTTATAGTATCATACGACTGTCAATCTTACAAACCACATAAATATGAACACGCTAAATTCACATTAGTTTGCGGTCGCAAAATTCCCGGTTCTATCCGTCACATCATTTGCAAAGATTCTCTCATGCTTACAAAATCGACTGCTCACTTTAGCACATCATACGACTGTCAATCTTACAAACTACATAAATACGAACACGCTAAATTCACATCAGTTTGCGGTCGCAAAATTCCCGGTTCTATCCTTTACATCATTTGCAAAGATTCTCTCATGTTTACAAAATCGAATGCTCATTTTATAGTATCATACGACTGCCGATCTTACAAACCACATAAATACGAACACGCTAAATTCATATTAGTTTACGGTCGCAAAATTCCCGGTTCTCTCCTTTACATCATTTGCAAAGATTCTCTCATGCTTACAAAATCGACTGCTCACTTTAGCACATCATACGACTGTCAATCTTACAAACTACATAAATACGAACACGCTAAATTCACATCAGTTTGCGGTCGCAAAATTCCCGGTTCTATCCTTTACATCATTTGCAAAGATTCTCTCATGTTTATAAAATCGAATGCTCACTTTAGCACATCATACGACTGCCAATCTTACAAACCACATAAATATGAACAATCTCTGAACTTCTATGAGTTTGTGGTCGCCAAACGGCACTTTCTGGTCGCAAAGTGGCGCTTTCTGGTCACGAAATCCTGCGGATATTTTACAAAAACTCCCTTCATCCTGCCAAAAGCCGTAGAAAAAACGCCCGATATCTTCTTATTTTCGAGAGAAAATATAGGCAAATTCAACATAGGCAGCTTTTATGCTTCTGTGGTACAATAAAAGCGAAAGGAGATATTACTATGAAAACAAAAAGAATTGCATTTTCGGCACTTGCCATCGCACTTGCCACGGTTATTTCTACGTTTATCAAGCTTCCTAGTCTTCCCAACGGTGGCTCAGTTACACTGTTCAGTATGCTGCTGATCACGCTAATTGGCTACTGGTATGGTCCGGTGACAGGTATTACCTCTGCTGTGGCTTACGGGGTTTTGCAGTTTATTCTCGGGCCGTATGTTGTGCACCCGGCACAGGTACTGTTAGATTACCCTCTTGCTTTTGGAGCATTGGGGCTTTCTGGGTTTTTCTGCAACCGTAAGTATGGGTTGTTGATTGGTTATCTTGTGGGTATTTTAGGTCGTTTATTTTTCCATGAAGTTTCTGGCTTGATTTTTTATACCAGCTATGTTGATGGCTTTTTGGGCAGCTGGCCAGCCATTTGGGCATCATTGGTATACAACGCCAGCTACGTACTTACAGAGGGAGCGGTGACGATCGCTTTGCTAGCAATTCCGGCAGTGCGCAACATGTTTGCTGCGCTGAAAAAAATGGCAACAACCTGATTTTGTATTGTGCTGAAACGTTATCAGCTATCTCTTATTATCATCTTATAATAAACAAAACTGTCTGCCAAGTCTTATTGGCAGACAGTTTTTTATTTTTTGTTTTTCAGCATTTGGTAATAATGAATCGCTTTACGCATGAACGGTTCTGTAACACCAAAATATTCGGCAAGCTCCCAAACCTCGCAAATCCCTTTGCGCAGAGCACAGTCGTAGGCTTTTTGTGGTATCACATTGCGAATAGCCCAGCGCCGTGCCTTCTCCTCGTGGCGAGCAACCAATTCGCAGGGGCTGTTGATTTTATGTGTGGTGCCCGTCATAATATGGCCGGCTTCATGAGCTACAATGCAGACTTCATCTGCTAGCGTATGCATAGCATTTGGGTTGAAAAAGATGGCATATTTCTGGTTTGCCTCAATGGTAACGGCAGGGGCGTCATGCAAAGGGCAGTTGCTATAAATCTTGACGCCGGCGTGGTAAAGTTCTTCATAGATTTTAAACAACGTTTTCCTATTTCTATTCACTTTTTTCGTTCCTTTTCCTGTTGCTGGACAAAGAATTTCGCCATTTCCAGCAGTTTGGCTTTATTTTCTTCGGTTAATTTTTTGCCTTCGTCGTGCATGGCGTAAGTGAAGTCATCAAAAGAGAGTGTAGCAGCAGAGGCGGGTGGCGCCGGATTTTTACCGAGAAGAAAGTCTATGCTGATGCCGAAATAGTCGGCGATTTTGGCGGCATAATCAGCAGAAAGTGTTTTGGTTCTGCCTGATTTAAGTTCAGATAGTGTGCTGCGGCTGATGCCCAGTTGGCGACAAAGAGCGGTGACGGTGGTGTTATACTGAAAACATAGTTGTTCGATTTTGCCATACATTTCTGTCATAGTCCGGTCTCCTTTAGATGGTTTGCACAAGAGTTACAGAACACTGAAAAAATTGCACAAAAAAGATTGACTATTACAGAATACTGATGTAACATAGGAGCTACAAGAGCAGAACTCTGTAATGTGTTTTGAATCATCTTTAGTATATTACAGAACTATGTAATTGTCAAATCGAAACAGAAAGGGGGATCGCAACCCAAAGCCGGCTGCAAAGTAGAGTGAAGCTGAGGTGAATTTTATTCACGTTTTTGAGCGCGCTCAAAAGACAGACAGCGGGCGGTATAGCACAAGCAACAGCGCTGTACCGAGCTATCGTTTACAGTATAGCAAATGGGATGTCCGAACAATCGGACTTTGGATAATTTGCACAGCAAAAATGAAAAAGGGGGAAAGGATTATGTGGTTTAATTTTAACAAACGCTGTTGGTTGCGCGTTTGTGCTGTAATTTTAGCAGTTGTTGGATTGCTTGGTGTGCTGGGCACAGCAGGTGCAGCAGATTTACAAACCATTGGAGTTTGGCAGATGATGGCACAGTTGTTTTGCAGCGGTACGTTGTTATTTGCAAGCATACTGTTATATCGACGACTGAGATAAAAAGAGGTGTGGAGATCGTTGAAACAGCTGGAAATTACACGGGAACTTTTGTACCGTGCGGTAGATCTGTTTTATGAGATGCAGGCTTTGTCTCAAGATACGAATGGCATTACACTGTACAATCTGTTGCCGGATGGCATACAGGTGTTTTGTGGTATTGAAACGTTGGCTCAGGCTGCCGGTAAGGTAGCCACAACGCAGTGGTCGGGTAATGCAAAGCACCCGATGGAACGGGGATTTTTCTTTTGTGGTGTGTGGTTTTTTCAATTCAAGGAGGATGTATGCACAACGGATATGTAGGAATTGGAGAAAATTGGGGTGTGTTTGTGCCGCGAGAAGAGGCGCTGGAGTATGCGCTGATGCAGTGCGGCGTAACTTTGCGATATATTACGCATGAAACAGAGGAGTTTTGTGCAGTGCTGCAGGAGTGGTATTTCAGTGGTGATTGGTTATTGGAGGGACAAGCGGGCAATAAAACGCATAGCATAAACAGGAAAGGTGTGATATAATTGAAATGTCGAGGATGTTATTATTATCGTAGTTTATCTCAAAACAACATGATGGATGATTTTTGTTGTCACTATCTGATTGACACCGGGAAAATGCGAAAAATACCACCCGAGATGTGTTATCAGCATAAGAATACGCCATATTTGAAACGAGAACGAGAGCCGCGCTCATGGAGTGCGGAAAATAGGAGGTTTGTGTTATGCAACTGGTAATTGATATTAGCGAACATCAGGGAATCATTAACTGGGACAAGGTGAAAAACACTGAAGTGGCAGGTGTGATGATACGCACTGGCTACGGTGTAGAAAGCCCCAACCAGATTGACAAACAGTTTGCACGCAATCTTGCAGAATGTGAGCGCGTAGGAATACCATATGGATTTTATCATTACTCTTATGCGGTTACAGCAGAAGAAGCTGCGCGTGAGGCGGAGTTCTGTCTTGCGATTATTGCAGACAAAAAACCGCAGTATCCGGTGGCATTTGATTTGGAAGAAAATCGTCAGGCTGCATTGGGAAAAGAGGTTTGCACGGAGATGGCGCTGGCATTTTGTGAGAAAATACGTGCAGCAGGTTTGACACCGATGCTGTATCTTAATTTAAACTGGGCGCGCAATTATGTAGACATGGCGCGTATTGATCAGGCGGGCATTGATGTATGGTTGGCGCAGTATAATACGCAATGTGATTATACCGGTGCGCATACCATGTGGCAATATACTTCACGCGGTGTTTTGGACGGTATTACCGCTAATACGGTAGATATGAATCATTGCTATAAAGCATATACGGAACCGTCGCAGGCTGTGGTGGTGCAACCAACCGCACCTGAACTGCCAGCAAGTGAGCAAGAAAATGAGCAGACGTATACGGTGCAGGCAGGTGATACACTGAGTGGAATTGCACAGCGTTATGGAACAACGTATCAGCAGTTGGCACAGCTAAACGGGATTGCAAACCCGAATCTCATCTATCCTGGTCAGGTCTTGAAAATACAGGGAGCGGTACAGCAGGCAACGGAAATGCACACCGTGCAGTCGGGTGATACATTGAGCGGTATTGCGCAGCGTTATGGCACGACATATCAGCAGTTGGCGCAGATCAATGGCATTGCAAACCCGAACCTGATTTATCCTGGACAGGTACTGCGATTGCGTTAAGCAATGCGGAGTGATGCGAATGGGAGAATTTGAAATGATGCTGGGCAGGGCGCTTGATACGGCGCAGGCAGCGCATAAGCGCCTTAGTCGCTTAGAGCAGGAGGTGAAAGATTTGAGAGCATTGACGTTGGCCGTGGCAACGGTAGACGGAAAAGTGAATCGCATCTGTGAGGATGTGGCAGAAATGAAGCTTAAGATTGCTCAGGTGGCTGCTCGCCCGGCAAAATGGTGGGATAAATTGACTGCGGCGGCACTGGGAGCATTTGCTTCTGGAGTGACTGCAGCAATTTTGGCGCAGATTTTACGCTGAAAGGAGTTTGAGTATGGATTTTACCGATTATATTAAACCGGAGCTGTTTGTTTTAATACCGGTATTGTATGTGATTGGAATGGTGATAAAGAAAACAGCGTTCATTACCGATAAATTGATACCGCTGGTAGTGGGTGCAGTTGGTATTGTGCTGTCTGTCATCTATGTGCTGGCAACGGCGGATTTGAACGGCCCACAGGCTGTAGCTATGGCTATCTTTACCGCAATTACACAGGGTGTGTTGGCAGGTGGAGCAAGCGTGTATGCAAATCAGCTCTTCAAACAGTTTCAAAATAAAAATGATACGCAGAAGGGCGATACTCAGGAATAATCGGAGTACGAACGAATGCAAACAAAAAATCCGTCCGGAGAAGGACGGATTTTTTGTTTTGAGACGGATGAATCAGAAGGAGCACGGATCCATCTGTAAAACTACAGAAGAGGACAAGGAGGATCCTGTCCTCTTTTTTATGATATGTTATTTGGTGGTTGTATGTGCGTAAAAAGGGGGAACCGCATCGATTAGGAGGCGATGCGGTTCAAAAGGAGAAAAATATGAAAAAGAAATATTTATATATGATCCCTCCGGAGAGAGGAGTCATATCACATTTGGCTACCGACCAGTTTAGCACTGTGTGGTATGGTTTTAGTATAGAGGGCTTATGTGACAGTTTGGTGAAGAAACGGAGGAAAATGTTAGAAAATTGTAAGAAAAACATAAAAAAGATAAGTTTTATTTCTGAATAATACAAATATTAAAAAACTGTCCATATTTTCCGGCAGGAAATACAGTATAATTTATTGCAAAGCAAATAATTTGCGGTTTGAAGTGATATGATGTAGTTTTCGAAATTAGATTAAGGTTGATTTTTGGAATATGGCAGAAACATGCGCTTTTTGTGGTATATTTTGTTGGTGATCTGTGATGAACTTTATAGAAAATTTACAATATAAAGGGTGGGTTATATGCTTTAAGTGTTTACTTTAAGCAGGAAATCCTGTATAATTTAACTTGTATGACTATGTATATCGTCAAGGAGTAGGAATTTATGAATTTTCAAGATATTAAGGAGCTTATGGCGGAGTTTGACCGCTCGGGAATTCACAAGCTGGAACTGGAGCTGGAACAAGTCAAAATCAATCTAGAAAAGGAGCCGCCAGTAACAGTTGCTGTGGCACCTGCTACAGCAATGGAGCCAGTTCAGGCGGCAACGCCGGCAGCGCAATCTGCTGCACAGGAGAATGCCCAGGCAGGTGTGCCTGTAAAATCTCCGGTGGTGGGTGTGTTTTATAGTGCAAGCGCACCGGATGCCCCTGCTTTTGTCAAGATAGGGGATACCGTGCAAGAAGGGCAGACTGTGTGCATCATTGAAGCGATGAAGATGATGAATGAAATTAAAGCACCGGTTACAGGCAAAGTAATAGAGATTTTGGCAGAAAATGAAGGCTTGGTAGAATATGACCAGGTTATTATGCGGATTGCACAGAACTGATGCAACAAAAAATTAAGGTGGACATTGTATGTTTCAGAAATTATTGATTGCCAATCGCGGAGAGATCGCGGTGCGCATTATCCGCGCCTGCAAAGAGCTTGGAATTGAAACGGTTGCTGTTTATTCAGAAGCAGATTGTAATGCGCTGCATGTACAACTTGCAGACCGCAGTGTTTGCATTGGGCCGGCAAAATCGGCTGATAGCTATTTGAATATGAAGAACATTTTGTCTGCGGCAACAGCGTTGGGCGTAGATGCAATTCATCCGGGCTTTGGGTTTTTATCAGAAAATGCAACGTTTGCACGCTTAGTGGAAACGTGCGGGATTACATTTATTGGACCGTCGGGCGATGTAATTGACAAAATGGGCAACAAATCGGCGGCTCGCACACTGATGTTGCAGGCAGGTGTGCCGGTGGTACCTGGTTCTGACGGAAGCGTAGCTACTGTGGAAGATGCCAAACAGGTGGCAAAGCAGATTGGGTATCCGGTATTGATTAAGGCTTCGGCTGGCGGTGGAGGCAGAGGTATGCGTAAAGTGTTTGCTCCGCAGGAGTTGGAGCAGGCATTTTTGGCAGCAAAGGCCGAGGCAAAGGCTTGCTTTGGTGATGATGACGTTTATTTGGAGAAGTTGGTACAAAATCCGAAGCATATCGAATTTCAAATCATGGCGGATCATTTTGGGAATGTGGTGCATTTGGGAGAACGAGATTGTTCGTTACAGCGCCGCAACCAGAAATTAATTGAAGAAGCGCCAAGCACTGCACTGACTGAGCAACTGCGTGAACGTATGGGTCAGCACGCTGTGGAGGCTGCCAGAGCCGCAGATTATCGCAATGCTGGTACCATCGAATTTGTGCTGGATGGGGATGGCAATTATTATTTTATTGAAATGAATACGCGTATTCAGGTTGAGCACCCGATTACCGAGATGATCACTGGAATTGATCTGGTACGTGAGCAAATTTTGGTTGCAGCAAAACAGCCACTTTCATTTACACAGCAGGACGTTCGACTGAATGGACACGCGATAGAATGTCGTATCAATGCTGAAAACCCTAGGGAAGGGTTTCGTCCGTGCCCTGGCACAGTGACGGGGATTAATTTGCCCGGTGGTTTTGGTGTGCGGGTCGATTCGGCGCTGTATCAGGGGTATAAGATACCGCCTACTTATGATTCGATGCTGGCAAAGCTAATTGTGCATGGCAGCACAAGAGAGGAAGCCATTCGCCGTATGTGTCGTGCGCTGGAGGAGACCATTGTTCAGGGCGTGGACACCAACATTGACCTGCATTATATGATTATGCAGAGCAAGGCGTTTGCAAGTGGTGATTTTGATACAGGCTTTATTGAGAAAAACCTGGAAAAGCTGGTGAAATAGCATGGAAGAACTGTTCAAAGAACGCAGAGAAAAACTGAATTTGCTGAAAAATCTGCTATATAAACCCAAAGGGCATAAAAATGAGCATGCCAATGTACCCGAAGGACTATATACCAAATGCCCATCTTGTGAGCAGGGGTATTTGAGTGAAGATGTGCAAAAAAATTTCTATGTTTGCCCTGGCTGTGGACATCATTTTAAAATTACAGCCGCAGATCGCATTGCAATGCTGGTTGATAAAGACAGTTTTAAAGAACTCAATCCACGATTGAAAACACAGAATGTGCTGGGTTTTCCCAATTATACACAAAAGCTGGCACATTTAGAGAAAACAACAGGTTTGAATGATGCTGTGGTAACAGGTGTTTGTAAAGTGGGTGGCTGCCGTGTAGTATTGGGTGTGATGGATAGCCGATTCTTGATGGGCAGTATGGGCAGTGTTGTAGGTGAAAAGATTACCCGTGCCATTGAATATGCCACGCGTCGTCGCTTACCGTTGCTGATTTTCAGCGCTTCTGGCGGGGCGCGGATGCAGGAGGGGATTATCTCTCTGATGCAGATGAGCAAAACGTGCAATGCGTTGGCAAAGCATAATGCTGCTGGGCTGCTTTATATTTCCTACTTGACACATCCAACAACCGGTGGCGTGACAGCCAGCTTTGCTTCTTTGGGCGATATTATGCTGGCAGAGCCCAAAGCACTGATTGGATTTGCAGGACCAAGAGTCATCGAACAAACCATCAATCAGAAGCTGCCGGAAGGTTTTCAACGAGCAGAATTTTTGCAGCAGCAAGGTTTTTTAGATCAGGTAGTGGAACGCAAAAATATGCGCGCTGTGGTGCAACAGGTGCTTAGATTGCACATAAAGGAGGCGGGGCTGTAATGTCAATCCAAGAAGCGCAGGTGCAGATTCGCAAGATTGATCAGGAACTGCAGCAGCTTGCAGGACGAGAAACGCCAGATGTAGACTTGCAAGGGATTCGCGATGAATTGGAGAAGGCGAAGCATACGATTTTAACCAAGGCGTATGCTAACCTTTCTAGTTATGACAAAGTATTTTTGGCACGCCAGCCAACGCGCCCGAATGTGCGAGATTATATCGCAAATTTGTTTGACAACTTTTTTGAGCAGAGGGGTGACCGGTTATACCGCGATGATCATGCTATCATTGGTGGGATTGCTACGTTTTGTGATGTTCCGGTAACAGTGATCGGTCATCAGAAAGGCAAAAATCTGGAAGAAAATCTACAGTGTAATTTCGGTATGCCAAACCCGGAGGGTTACCGCAAAGCATTACGCTTAATGAAACAGGCGGAAAAATTTGGACGACCGATTATCACGTTTATTGATACTGCAGGTGCATACCCTGGTTTGGAGGCTGAGGAGCATGGCCAAGGTGAGGCGATTGCCCGTAATTTGATGGAGATGTGTAATTTGACTGTGCCTATTATCAGCGTGGTAATTGGAGAAGGTGGCAGTGGTGGAGCGCTTGCGCTTTCAGTGGCCAACCGTATTTTTATGTTGGAGCACGCAGTGTATTCGATTTTATCGCCTGAGGGTTTTGCTACGATTTTGTGGAAAGACAGTAGCCGCGCGCAGGAGGCCAGCGAAATCATGAAGCTGACGGCGCAGGATTTGTATGCGTTTCACATTGTAGATGCAATCATCAAAGAACCAATGGGTAACTTGAATGAACATGCAGAGGTAGTGTATGCCCAGATTCGGGAGCTTTTGATGCGCGAGCTTTCTACTTTGAGTAAATTGAGTTCCCGCGCACTGCTGGAGCAGCGGTATAAAAAATTCCGCAGTATCGGTGATTGCAGCGGTATTTGACCACAATACAAGGAGTTTTTATGAGCGGAATTGAAATTTTAGGTACAGGTAGTTATTTACCGCAACACAAATTAAGCAACGATGATCTTTCAAAATGGATGGATACCAGTGATGCATGGATTTTTCCACGTACCGGGATTAAAGAACGGCGCATTAGCAAGACAGAAAACACCACCGAGTTGGCTGTGCAGGCTGCACAGCAGGCAATTGAGAATAGCGGTGTATCAAAAGAAAAAATTGGTTTTATCATTGTAGCAACGTGCAGCGCAGACCACATTATGCCGTCGGTTGCTTGTATGCTGCAAAAACGACTGGATTTACCGGAGCAAGTCATGGCGTTTGACGTGAATGCTGCATGCACTGGTTTTGTGTATGCGATTTCGGTTGCAAATGCTTTGTTACAGGTGCACCCTGACAAATATGCGCTGATTGTTGGGGCAGAAGTATTTTCAAAATTGCTGGATTATACGGATCGCTCAACGTCGATCTTGTTTGGAGATGGCGCCGGAGCAGTAATTGCACGGCATAGTCCTAAGACCGGTTATTATGAGCAGTTTTCGACTCGTGGCGATGATAAGGCAGAATTGATTTATGTGCCGGGTGTGGCATTTGCGGGCAAGAATGAACCGCCGTATTGCAAAATGAATGGCCAAGAGGTGTTTAAATTTGCAGTAGAAGCACCAGTTCGATCTATTCGGCAAACGCTGGAGGCGCTGCAAATGCGTGTGGAGGAGTTGGATTATTTGCTGTTTCACCAAGCAAATGCTCGTATTTTGGCGGCAGCACAGAAACGGCTGGGGATTGCCCAGGATCAGCTTTATACCAATATTGAAGGCTATGGAAATACTTCAGCAGCAAGTATTCCGATTATGCTAGATGAAATGCATCGGAAAGGAATGCTTCAGCGTGGCATGAAGCTGTTGTTGATTGGTTTTGGCGCCGGACTGACTTGGGGTACGGTTTATTTACAGTGGTAAGATGGAAGGAAGGAATGGAATGATGGAGATGGGAATGAAATTAACAGAGCTTTTGGGTACAAAATATCCGTTGATACAAGGCGGTATGGCCAATATTGCAACAGGGGAATTTGCAGCGGCTGTTTCCAATGCAGGCGGTTTGGGTTTGATTGGTGCAGGTAGTATGAAGGCAGAACAGGTACGCGAGCAGATACAGATTTGTCGCAAGCTGACTGATAAACCGTTTGGCGTGAACATCATGCTGATGAACCCGGATGTCGATAACATTGCGCAAGTTGTAGTAGAAGAACAGGTGCGAGTTGTGACCACTGGTGCAGGTAATCCTGGCAAGTATATGGAAAGCTGGAAAAATGCAGGCATCAAGGTGCTGCCGGTTGCAGCGACGGTTGCCTTGGCACGTCGCTTAGAGCGCAGCGGTGCAGACGCAATTATTGTAGAGGGCACTGAGGCTGGTGGACATATTGGAGAACTGACAACATTTTGTTTGGTGCCGCAAGTGGTAGAAGCGGTTCATGTGCCGGTTGTGGCAGCAGGTGGCATTGCCAGCGGAAAACAGGTGCTGGCAGCGTATGCACTAGGTGCCAGTGGTGTGCAGGTGGGCACTTGTCTGCTTGTTTCGCAGGAATGTCCCATTCATGAAAATTATAAGCTGGCCGTTTGTAAGGCGGGCGATACCGATACGATTGTAACAGGCCGTATTGGTGGTACGCCGGTACGGATTTTACGCAATAAAATGGCAAGAGAATATTTAAAACGTGAAAAAGAAGGCGCAAGCGCAGAAGAACTGGAGATTTACACATTGGGTTCTTTGCGTAAAGCCGTAGTTGAGGGAGAGGTACAAAATGGCTCCTTGATGGCAGGGCAGGTTGCTGGCATGTGCAATGAGATTAAACCATTGAAAGAAATCATTGACGGATTGTTTGCAGACTGTAAAACAGCATATTTACACTTGGAAAAGGAACTTTAACAATGCAAATCATTCAATTAAGAAATAAGCAAATTCAAATTCCGCTGATTCAAGGCGGCATGGGAGTAGGTGTTTCGCTGGGAAACCTGGCAGGGCACGTGGCAAAATGCGGTGGATTAGGTATGATTTCTGCGGCACATACCGGTTATCGCTGTGACGATTTTTGGCAGAATTTTTTAGAAGATAATCTAGCCGAGATCAAAAGTGAGATTCACAAAGCAAAAGAGATTGCTGGTGGCAATGGTATGGTTGGTGTAAATGTGATGGTAGCGTTGCACCACTATGAAGCGCTGGTGCAAGCTGCGGTAGATGGTGGTGCAGATGCGATCATCTCTGGTGCAGGGATACCGATGGAATTGCCTGGTCTTGTAGGCGATGCTGACATTGCTTTAGCGCCGATTGTATCTTCCGGTAAATCGGCAAGGGTTATTTGCCAAGCATGGAAAAAGCGCCATGACCGCTTGCCGGATTTTATTGTAATTGAGGGCAGCAAGGCGGGCGGACATTTGGGTTTTGCGATGGAGGAATTGCAGCAAGGCACAACGCAACCGCTGGAGGAAATTTTCAATGATGTGCAGGCAGTGGTGCAGACCTTTGAAGAAACTTACGGGGTAAAAATACCAATTTTTGTAGCGGGGGGCGTTTATACCGGTTGTGATTTGAAAAAATTTACCGATATGGGTGCGGCCGGTGCGCAAATGGCAACACGTTTTATTACAACACATGAGTGTGATGCCAGCCAGGCCTATAAAGAGAGGTATCTTAACGTGCAACCAGAGGATATTGTGCTGATTAAAAGCCCGGTAGGTATGCCAGGTAGAGCACTGAAATCGCCAATGATCAAACGCATTTTAGAAGGTGGAAAGGAACGCATCAGTCGTTGTCTGAATTGCTTGCGTCCATGTGATCCCAGAGTGGTTGATTATTGCATTACCTCAGCGCTGTCAGAGGCAGCAAAAGGAAACTGGGAGGATGGTTTGTTTTTCTGCGGTAGCAATGCGCACCGTATGAAGAAGATTGTGCATGTGCGTGAACTGATTGATGAAATTATGCAGGAATATCACGCTGGAGTATGCGCGGTATAAAAGGAGGAAACGATGTGAAACTGGCCTTTTTATATGCAGGACAGGGTAGTCAGACGGTTGGAATGGGCAAGGATCTGTATAAGCAGTTTGCAGATACAAGAGCAGTGTTTGATACGATCAAACTGGACTTTGATGTCAAAAAATGTTGCTTTGAAGGTCCAATGGAGCTGCTTTCACAAACGCAATATACCCAACCGTGTATGGTGGCATTTGCCATCGCGGTAACAAGACTGTTGGCAGAGCAAAGTATTGTGCCGCAAATGGTGGCGGGCTTGAGCCTTGGTGAATATTCTGCATTGTATGCCGCAGGTGTGCTTGATTTGCAAACGGCGTTGTCTCTGGTGCGTTACCGCGGTCAGGTGATGGAAGAGGCAGTAGCTGGCGTACAGAGTAAAATGATTGCAGTGCTTGGTTTGGAACGCGAGCAGGTACACCAGGCAGTAGCCCAGGGCAGTGCATTGGGGTTGGTACAGGCTGCGAACTATAATTGTCCAGGACAGATTGTCATCGGCGGAGAAATTGCCGCTGTGGATAAAGCTGCAGAATGCGCATTAGAGCTGGGGGCAAAACGTACGATGGAACTGAATGTGAGCGGGCCGTTTCATACATCCTTATTGGAACCGGCTGCACAGAAGCTGGCTAAACGTCTGGAACAGATACAGTTTGGTCATATGCGCGTACCGGTGGTATTTAATACAACAGCACGAGAGCTTCAGCCGAATGAAACTGTAGCACAGCTTTTGATGCGGCAGGTCATGTCTCCGGTATATTTAGAGGATAGTATACGATATATGCTAGAACAGGGGGTTGATACCTTTGTGGAAATTGGACCGGGAAAAGTGCTCAGTGGCTTTGTGAAAAAAATTACAAAAGATGTGGCAGTTTATCAGGCGCAGGATGTTGCCTCGCTGCAAGCAACAATCAATCAGATTAAGGGGTGACGAGCAATGGATTTAAAGGATAAAATTGCAATTGTGACTGGTGGCGGCCGCGGTATTGGAAAAGCCATTTGCTACAAATTTGCAGCAAATGGCGCTAATTTGGTCATCAATTATGTTGGGGGCACAGCAATGGCAGAAGAGACCAAACAAGAATGCGAGACTCTGGGAGCAAAAGTGGTGTTGCATGCAGGCGATGTTTCAAAGTCACAGGACTGTAAAGCACTGTTTGAAACGGCAATGGATACATTTGGCAGGGTAGATATTTTGGTAAATAACGCCGGCATTACGCGTGATAATTTGTTAATGCGTATGAGTGAGCAAGAATTTGATGCAGTAATCGCAGTCAATTTAAAAGGTACTTTTAATTGCTTGAAGCAAGCTGCACGCCCAATGATGAAACAGCGGTATGGTAGAATCATCAATATGTCGTCTGTGGTGGGTGTTACGGGTAATGCAGGTCAGTTGAATTATGCGGCCAGCAAGGCAGGCGTAATTGGCATGACAAAATCAATGGCAAAAGAGTTGGCTGCACGCGGTGTAACAGTCAACGCCATTGCACCGGGTTTTATTCAAACAGCTATGACAGATGTGCTTAGTGATGAAGTGAAGCAGCAAATTCAACAGCAGATTCCATTGGGCACGCTGGGTAAGCCGGAGGACGTGGCAGAGCTGACAGCATTTTTGGCAAGCGATGCGGCCGGATATATCACCGGACAGGTGATACATGTTGACGGCGGCATGGTTATGTAATACAATTTTAACAGAGACGATATTTGTGCAAAGCGGCACAGAAAGGAAGCGGAGCATGAAAAGACGGGTCGTGATAACAGGCATTGGAGCTTTGACGCCCATTGGGAACAATCCCGCTGAGCTATGGGAGGCAGTGCGGCAGGGTAAATGCGGCATTGATTTTATTACACGGTTTGATACGGGCAATCACAAGGTAAAGATTGCAGCAGAAATTAAAAATTTGAATCTGGACGATTATATCGAAAAAAGGGATGCAAAAAAGATGGATCCCTATTGCCAGTATGCCCTAGTTGCAGCAAAACAGGCCTTTGCCGATTCCGGGCTGGTAAAGGAGCAGATTGACCCAGAGCGGTTTGGTGTAATTTACTCTTCGGGCGTGGGAGGATTGGGCACGATGGAGCGTGAACTTGCTCGTGCACTAGAAAAAACATACGACCGTGTTACGCCGTTTTTTGTGCCGATGCTGATTGTAAATATGGGCGCAGGCTGCATTGCCATTGAACTGGGAGCGAAAGGAATTTGTACCAGTGTGGTAACAGCGTGCGCCAGCGCTACCAATGCTATTGGTGATGCATTCCGTCATATTCGCGATGGATATGCCGAAATTATGTGTACTGGTGGTTCAGAGGCATCAATCACGCCTTTGGGCATTGGTGGTTTTACCTCGATGAAGGCACTGAACGAGGGCAATGACCCAAAGCGAGCATCAATTCCATTTGATAAAGAGCGTTCAGGTTTTGTAATGGGTGAGGGAAGTGGTGCTCTAATTTTGGAGGAGTTAGATCATGCCAAGGCGCGTGGTGCGCGTATTTATGCTGAACTAGTAGGATACGGCGCAACGTGTGATGCATTTCATATGACATTGCCTGTGCCAGACGGTAGTGGCGGCGCAAAAGCGATGCAAGGAGCGTTGGAAGATGCCGGTGTTTTGCCGGAGCAGATTGATTATATTAACGCACATGGTACTTCTACACCGCCCAATGATAAAGGCGAAACGGCTGCAATCAAAACGGTGTTTGGTGAGCATGCTTATAAACTGGCTGTAAGTTCGACTAAGGCAATGACTGGTCATTTGCTTGGTGGTAGCGGTGCGGTTGAAGCAATTATTACTGCCAAAGCATTGCAGGAAGGTTTTATACCGGCAACCATTAATTATCAGGTGCCGGATCCAGAATGTGATCTTGATATTGTGCCAAACGTAGGACGAGAGCAGGAGCTTACATATGCAATGTCTAATTCATTGGGTTTTGGTGGGCATAATGCAACTATTTTGGTGAAACAGTATAAAGGAGACTGATATGGAACTCAATAGTAATCAGATTCAGGAGATTATTCCGCATCGTTACCCGTTTTTGCTGGTTGATAAGATTACCGAGTTGCAGCCTGGTGTTAAGGCAAAAGGTATTAAATGTGTTACAGCAAATGAGATGCACTTTGTTGGTCATTTTCCGCAACATCATGTGATGCCTGGTGTGCTTATCATTGAAGCAATGGCACAGGTGGGTGCAGTGTGTATTCTTTCTGTGGAGGAGAATAAGGGCAAGCTGGCATTTTTTGGTGGCATCAAAGAGGCTCGTTTTAAACAGCAGGTGGTGCCTGGCGATGTACTGGAAATGGAAGTAGAGATGGTTCGTGTGCGTGGACCAGTGGGCATTGGTTCGGCTGTGGCAACGGTGAACGGAAAAATTGCTTGCAAGGCAGAGCTTACCTTTGCCCTCGGACAATAAAAATCAAAAGAGCAGCAAACGCTGCTCTTTTTTGTATTTGGAAAACAATTTGTTGGGAAATATGCTCTTTATTCGGTAAAAATGTAACCTAACAACCATACAATAAATCTGAGCAAGAATGTTAAGAAATCAATGATATTTTCATCATGTGTTTTATTCGTTTGATTTGAGTGCTTCGATCATATTAATTTTTCTGACTTTGAAGAACATTAGAATCATTACCAATGCGGCAAATGCTGCTGTGATCAGAATAGATGAAATATAACTAATCCAGCTAACGCCACGTCCAAACATGACCAGTTCCATTTCGATAATATTGACCACATAGTCGGTCATCCAGGTGCCAAGGCCAAGACCGACGGCAATGCCCAGCAAAGTTAGGATTACATTTTCTCGGAATACATAGCCGGCTGTTTCTTTGGTGTTAAAGCCCAGTACGCGTATGGTGGCAATTTCGCGCACACGTTCTTCAATATTAATGTTGGTTAAATTGTACAGTACTACAAATGCCAGCGCACCTGCTGTGAGCACGATTACGATAACAATGGCCTGCATGCTGGTGATAGTATTATAAAATTGATTGATAATTGCGTCGTTATATGTCAGTGCCATTACATCGCTACGTTCGAGCAAATCGCCAGCGATTTCATTTTTGCTGTTATCGTTTAAATTAGGTACGATGGTAAAAGCATTGGTGAATGCAGGTGCTTTGTCAAATAATTGGTAATATACTGCAGGTGACATATAAATATAATGAAACGCATAGTTTTCTGTAATGCCTGTTACCTTTGCGGTGTGCTCTGTATTGTCTGCGGTAAAATGTACCGTGTCTCCTGTTTTTAATCCCAGTTTGAGTGCCATCTTTTCGCTGATAATCACACCGTCATCGGTTAGAGATAGCGTTTTATGGCCTGCTCGTTGCCTTAGAGTAATGAAGTCTTTTAGTTGTTCAGCAGTTTCTGGTACGATCAGATAGGCGTCCATTTTTTCGCTGTAGCTTTGGTTGTGTGGTGTGATGGCCTGGGTCAGTGCAAACAGATTTTGTGTAGTGAGACTGCTTTGTTGGAGATGCTCTTTGAGTGCAGTGCTTTCTGACTCTATTGCGGTATCGAAAATTATGTTTACATTATAATGTGTCAGTTCAGAGAATTGCTTTTTACCGATAATTGATACCGCATCATTTAGCCCCAGTGCAGCAATGATCAATGCTGTGCAGCCAGCGACGCCCAGAATTGTCATGCACAGTCGTGCCTTGTAACGAAACAAGTTGCGTGCTGTAACTTTGGAAGTAAAACGTAGATGTTTCCACAAAAAGCCGATGCGTTCAAGTAGAATACGCTTGCCGGGTTTTGGCGCTTTTGGGCGCATCAGTGCGGCGGGATGCACCCGTAGCGAGCGATAACATGCAGCGATTGAAACGCAGGTTGTGCATAAAATTGCTACCAGTGACGCTAAAAATGGATACAGCCATGGAATACTATAGATTAAGCTGGGTAAAGCTGGGTAAATGGCACCATACGCTGTAAAAATTACCTTAGGAAAGAGAAATATCCCTCCTGATAGGCCAATTGTGCATCCAAGTATGCCAGCCAGACAAGAATAAATAAAAAATTTCCCAGCAATGGCCGCAGAGGAGTATCCCAGTGCTTTTAAGGTTCCGATTTGGGTACGATGATCTTCTACCATACGCGTCATGGTTGTTAGAGTGACTAATATTACTACTGCGATAAAAAATATGGGGAAGACAGAAGCGACTGCGTCTACGCGTTGTGTATCAGACTTAAAATCGCCGTATCCGGGATTCACGGTGCGATCCTGCACATACCACTGCGGTATCACTGTTTGTGCAGGTTGTGTGGTTTGAGGTTGTGTGTTGCCTGCAAGAGCGGCTTCTGCTTGTGCTTGTTGTAAGGCTAGCATACTTTGTGTAGATGCTTCTGCTTGTGTTTTGCCTAATGCTTCTAATTCCGATTGCATTTGACTGATTTCAGTTTTGTATGCGTTGTCAAAAGCGGAAACACCGCTTTTGCTTACTTCTGTACGCACATACAGTTCTGTGTACCGTTCATACGCAAAATTTTCCTGTGGAACCATGAGAAAGCAATATAGATTGCCATCTCCAATGGTGGTTGTGCCGCGCTCTCCTGAAATATATTGCGGTGATTTCACAACGCCGACCACGGTAAATCTGTCGCGTTTCAGGTTATCGCTTAGTTGCTGTTGCCCAACAGTAGGGGCAAGCTGCACGGTGCTGCCCACTGGCAGCGTTTGGGAGACAGCATGATCTATGACACATTCGTTTGCGTTTTGCGGCATGCGCCCTTTAATGAGTATGGGTATATTCATTGCATCATTGTCTTGTGGCAATGCCATAATTTTTACTGCGGTATTACGGTTTTTCATGCGCAAGATAGCGTCCGTTGAATAAGAGGGCATCACTTGCGAAATACCGTTCATCTCTGTCACAGCTTGAATATCTTCGTCGCTGAATCCTATGGTGGACTGGATTTTAAAATCCATCAGATTTTGTGTTTGAAAATAAGTATCGGCGGTTTTGAGCATACTCGGCCCTGCACATTTGATGCCTACAAAAAAGCCGACACCTAGCGCAATGATGACTAAAATCGAAATAAACCGGCTTACTGAATGGCGAATCTCCCGCAACGTGTCTTTCCACAATGCTCCGTTCATACTGCCACCTCCTTTGTCCGGTGTTTTGCGCTTACCATGTGATTTTCTCCACAGGTGTTGGGGTGTCATTGCAAACGTTGCTGATTACCTGGCTGTTTTTCATTGTAATAACCCGATTAGCCATTGGTGTAATGGCGTGATTGTGTGTAATAAGCACCACTGTCATGCCGGTTTTGTGACAAGTATCTTGCAATAGCTTCAAAATTGTTTTACCGGTGTTGTCATCCAGTGCACCGGTTGGTTCATCGCATAAAAGCAGTTTGGGGTTCTTTGCAAGTGCTCTTGCGATTGAGACGCGCTGTTGCTCTCCGCCCGAAAGCTGTGCAGGAAAATTGTTCATACGGTCACTTAGCCCTACTTCGGTTAGTACTGTTTCTGCATCTAGCGGATCTTTACAGATTTGGCAGGCCAGTTCTACATTCTCTTTGGCAGTTAAATTGGGCACTAAATTATAAAATTGAAACACAAAACCAATGTCATGTCTGCGGTATAGTGTTAATTCTCGTTCATTCATAAGGCTAATCTCTTTGCCATCAACAAAAATATCACCCGCATCACATCGGTCCATGCCACCTAGAATATTGAGTACTGTCGATTTTCCTGCGCCACTTGCACCAACAACAACGGCAAATTCTCCTTTATTAACGGTAAAAGAAACATCATCACTTGCCGTAATCGTTACTTGCCCCATGCGGTACCGTTTATATACATGTGAAAAAGTTACAAATGCGTGCGTCATAGAATCACCACCAATTCAATCTATACTATAAATTTATTATAACATGTTTTGTGAAAAACTTCACCTATTTATTGCAAAGAAATTGAAAAAATTATAAATAAAAAATAGGTTGACAGATGTGCAAAAAAACGGTATAATCAATCATGCTGCATGGTTTCCAATATGGCCTAGTAGTTCAGTTGGTTAGAACGCCAGCCTGTCACGCTGGAGGTCGACGGTTCGAGCCCGTTCTAGGTCGCCATATTTGCTGCTATGGCTCAGTAGGCAGAGCACGTCCTTGGTAAGGACGAGGTCACCGGTTCGAATCCGGTTAGCAGCTCCAGACTTAGTCTAGACGTGCTTTCGCGTCTGGACTTTTTTATTGCTTTACAGGAGAGAACTGTGGGCGTAGTGGGCTATGATTTTCTACATAATTTGCTGAGTAAAACTTAAAATACTCCTCCTGCATGCAGCGCAGAGGGAGTATTTTGACTTCATTTCTAATTTGTTCTATAGCTGATTAGCTTTTCATAAATGAAGAAAGATCTTGATTTTTTTGATCTTTTAAAGATATGGATAGTTTCTTATCAGAATGTTTTGCATGGAAGGCATCTAGAATAGTAATTTTTTTATTTACACCATTAACAGTTACTTCCATCATAAAGTTTGTTCCATCTGTGTCCCAAGTTAGATCTTTTTTTAAGAATGGTAATTTAATTAATACAGCGTTTGTGTTAGATTTCACCGGCAATAAAATGTTGATTTCTTTTAGACTATCTACACCTAGGACTTTTGTGTTGAGTTCTTCTAGTTTTATTACCTCAGTTTTATCATCGCAGATGACCAACATGCTTTCCATGTAATAATTTAACAATATAGAATCATTGTTGGTTACTTCGATTGTATGGGGATCTTTGGCATTTTGTTGCTTTGATACAGCCAACTCTTTGCTGCTTAATAAATTATAATAAAATACAACTTCTCTTTCTTCACTGAGCCAGTATCCTGAATTTAGCGCATAGGAGGTTTGATTGAAAAGAATATTTAAGTTTCGATTCCATTCGTCTACACCTGAGATAACCAACTTTGGATCTAAAGTAATAGAGAATGAATTTGTGGTTTCTTTTGGTGTAATGGAATCTCTGATTGCATATTGAGTGATTAAAGTTTGAAGTGCAGCCATGATTTTATTTTTACCGTCTTCTGTTCTGGGATCAACATCTTCATTCAATCCAAATACTTCAAAGATTGTTGGAATACCACCCAAAATACTTAACGCTTCATTCATAAATAAATCAACTAAGAAGATGTTTTTTAAAACGAAACGATCTTTGCCGGATATTTGCAACAGATACTCATTTTCTTTATATTTTGAGGTTCCAAATACAGAGTTGTTAATTTTAGGAATTGCATATCCTTTTACAAAGTAATCATTTACTATTTTCACCTGATTTCCTTCTTTGATTTCTTTTGGTTTTTTAAATACAGTTATTTTTTCATCTGTTGATTTTAATACGATTTCTTCTGCACCTAAATTTGCATCTTTCACAATATGTGTGTAGGTATGTTTCGAATCCTCTTCTTCTTTATCAAGCAAAAGCATATATCCGTTGTTAATAATATCTACGCTACCTCTGACAATTGGTTCTTTTTTATTATCTGCACCTTCATTTAGCACAATTTGAATGTCTTTTAAAAGGTCTTCCGACAAATTATAATTTTGCAGGTAGGACAATTGGCTTAACTGACTTGTTTCGAAGTTTTCCATGTTTCCAAATACCAGTATTTTTTCGATACAAGCGTTTTTAGGATCTACTTTTAAACAAATCTGAAAATCTTTTGAATGAAATGAAAGATAGATTGTTTCATGAGTTTTTCCATAAAAGTTAACGATTTGGTCTCCGATTTTGATTTCTAATGCTTTTAATATATCGTTTTCTTTTTGGTTTTCACGTAGACCATATAATACTACATTTTTATACTGTGTATCATATTGTCTGATTTTTATGCTGTCACTGAGTTTTTTCAACTTTTCATCTTGTACAATTTTACCGTTTTCGAGTTTGGTTTCGTATACAAGGTTGTCTATTTTTAGATTTAGTCCTGTGTTATAGGCGGTGTTCCAGTCTAATGGCATGAATGATACGGCAATGGGGGTATGCTGAAATACGTACGTATACTTCGAACTATTGTAATAAATAGCGTATTTCAACTTTGCAGAAGCATTTTTCTCTTCAATGATAGATGAGATGAAGGTTCGATCCTTGACATCACAAAATACTTGGACAGTTGTATCCTCATATCCAGGGTCTAATTTTGTAATCGCCCGTTCTCCACCGGTTGCGTAATATCTCCAATGAAAACTTCTGTCGTAACGCTCTCTTAAACGCTCCAGAACATTTACGCCCTCTCCGGTCCAGTATCTGGAACCAGCTACCCAGTTATATTGTGTAAAATATCTTACATTCAAGGCACTCGGCAAAATCAGGGAGTCGTTTTCCAAAATATTTTGCGAGATATTCTCAGGGAACAAAACATCTGAGATGCTAATTCCGGGTTCTTTATTGGATGCATTGGGAGATGCAAAGTAATGGGGATAAGAACCGTTGCTTACAATAGACCCGTCTGTGGTCTTGGTGATTTTTATGCTGCCAAATTTGATGTCTTTATATCTCAAATCAATTCGTTCAACCGGTACCAATGGGCTTGGAGTTAATACTTTTTGCTCGGAATCGAGTGAATAGTATCCTTCTTTTTCTACTTTGCCTAACATTTTGAAAAACTCTACTACTTGTCCTGCATCGTGTTCAATTTTTAAAATGTTATTCACCAATGAGCCCAGGCCAATAGTTAAACCGATTAGTGGTACAGCCAGTACTCCAAGTACTTCAGCTGCGGTAGATGCTCCCAATAGATAAGATGCGGTTGAACCCAGTCCCAATGCGAAGTTTACTGAAATCATACCGACACTGGACGCAAGTACTTTCTTTTCCAATTCATCTGTTGCATTGATTAGTCCGTAGATAGTAGCCCCTAATGTGATTCCGTCTAATATAAAAGCTAGTACATTGATTGCTTGCACCAATCTTGGTAAAAGTTGCAGCTGTGTTTGTTCTGCTTGCTTAATGATGTTGATTACATTTGCAGCGTCAGTTGCTAATCGTAAAGATGTGGAGGTCATTTGCGTATAGATTTGAACTTTTACTGCTGTAGAGAGCTGGTTGATATCTCTATCAGATTGCACAAATTCTAATAACATTTGCACCAAAAACGCTGCATTTAAAGTAGAGATGTGAACTGCATCTTCAATGTGAATTTGGTTATAAATAAATTTTTCATCCGAAAGTTTTGTAATATGCTCAATGAGCGGACGTATTTTACTTTCTGACAATTCTTTATATTCCTTAAATGTTTCATTTAACGGCGTTTCTATTTCTTTTACTTCTCCATTCAGCTTAGAGGCGAATTTAATAAAATGTTTTCCGTCTCTTTCTTCAATTGAATCTAAAATTACAATATCATTTTCCGTTAACCCATGTTGCTGTTTTAGTTGAAAAACCTTCTGGTCTAATTGGTCCACTGTTTGCATAAAATCTGAAAACTCTATGCTTTTTTTCTGTACGTCTGAAAGAGCGTTACGTCTTCTTGTTTGACCTACCAAACTGCTTTCTGCAATATTTTCATGGTCTAAAAATACGCCTAAGTCGTCTAAATTAACATCGCTTAATGGTTCTGCTGCTGCCTCTATGCTAGATTGAATACTAGATTTGAATGCCTTTTCTAGTACATTTCTTGCTTCAAACGATTCCTTGATTTCTTTTGGTTTTAGCGTGAGCACCCCATTTTCGTATTGCATTAAGTATTTTGGAACAATTCCTCTTAGCTTTAACTCATCTCGAGTATATGGCATTTCTTCATGATCTACGATTGTGGCAAACCTTCCGTCAAAAACGGTGATTTCATACGGAGAAGCTGCAATAGAGATATTTTCGATTTCTCCGTTTACCAATGCTTTAATTGGATTCTCGGTTCTATTAACCTGAAACAGAAAGCGTGCAGGGTAGGAGTCCTTCAGAGAAGGAAGCGATAGTTTTAACAGTTTGCAGGCGAACAAATTGACTTCTAATTTTTTCATTTCAGGGAGGATTATTTTGAATTTTGCGGTGATGGGAGAGAGGTGCTCTAGCAGTTGGGTCGGATTCATCTCTGCTAATCTGCGTCCGCCACCGCCATGCCCAATCACGGTTAATTTCATTTTTTCAAATCCGCGCAAATGTACTGGTAAGCCATCTGCAATGGGTGCTTTTACAACCTTTTTTGTAATGGGATCAAAATAGTACATATTTTCTTGATCGATTGTTGTTTGAACGATAATTGAGCTTTCTGCATGTTTTGCAAATTTGATTGCAGTAAACTTATTGGTAATTGTTTCATTTTCCACTTGTAAAATAACGCTGAGATATGCTTTTTCAAAAACAAATCGTTCCATTGTATTGCATAATTCAGTTAATCCCTCTGTTTCCAAAGGCTTTCCGGTGTCAAAGTCTTCGCTTTTTCTAATTTCTATGTTTTCCTTTTGCGCAGTGTTTTCAAAATCAATCTCATCTTTTCTTTCGTAATTTAAAGAATCGATATACTCGGCTAATTGTGAATAATAAGTTACAGTATTTTCTGGCAATTGAAATGCACTTAGATCCAAATCGGGGATTTCTGGTGCAGGCACACTTGCAATAGAATCCTCAAATTGTATGATATTTTTGCTGGCAGATAACAGTACCGAATTTCCGGTTAAATGCATAGTGGGCAAAAATTCATGCCGTACATGCGAAAAATTACAGTCCATATAATATCTTGTATCTAAAAGAAAAAATCTCACATCATCATTTGTGGTTTGCTGTATGACTTTAAATAGATTTCTCCTGGCAGTATTATAGGTGTCATTTTCTTCTGTGATTTTATCATACACACTATTTAGAAGAGAATATTTGGATTTAATTTGGTTTAAAATTGCTTGTGTGCCCACAGAATTTTCATGTGCAGCAATCAAGGGAGCTGTAACAGTAACGGTATTTTTTAAATCTGTAATAAACGACAATTCAGAAACTTGTAAATGTTTGATACTTTCAAACAGTTCAGAGGGGTTATGCACGGCATCTAATTCTTGCTGCATACTTTGCTTGATTTCATCACTTAAAGCATCATACATGTCTGCGTCATCGCCTGCCATGTCATATCCGAATACGTATTCTTTGTTCTTCATGATACCAATCATTTTTAACCGGATAATTTCTTCCGGCGCATCTTGAGGGAATTCTATATCACGAAAAACATGATCTTTGATTTGCGGTAGATAATTGGAATCTAATGAAATACCGCCCAGTTTGTCCAAAAGACTGTATCGTAATATGCTGTCTGCATCTAATATATTCAGGTTTACAAATAATTCTTTCTCATAAATACGATAAATAGAGTCATCAAAAGCAGATGAGATATTTCTTCGAATATCAATTGCTCCCATGTCTTCGTAATCGCTGATATATATGACTCTCTTTGCTTCAATTTGTTCAGGTTGCCATTGGTACTTTGCAATCAAAAACTCCTTTATAATTTCAGAAGGGGAGAGGTTTGGGTTTGTATTTCTTTTTTCAGTGAAAAATTGCTTGACTTCTTTTTTAGCTACATACATTTTGCGAATTCGTTTTTCAGCAAATAGTTCTCCATGCTCTTCGCCAACCTCCGTAAACTCGTTTAAAATTTCTTGCATAGCAACTTTGCCGATGTGTTCTTCTAAAAATTCAAGCAACATGTTTGCAGCAAATGCTTCACTGTCGTAATAAAACTGAAATGTATGATCTGGATTCAAAGTCTTCCAAAAATCGTAATAAGTTTCTCTGATGTCTCCGAATCTCTGTGTTAAATCCGATACAATTACTTCTTTTTTAATTGGTTTTATTGTATTATTAAACATCTCAGCCAATTCGCTCAGGCACTCTGTCCGCAAATTGGATAAGATTCTATTTTTAGGAGAGTTTGGATGTTGCTTTAAATAGACAAGGACATTATGATAAAGGTTTTTCAATGCTGCATATCTGTTGGTTGTGCTTACAGCTGCATTTAGATTCTGATATGTTTCTAATGAAGATACGATATTTGAATACTCGGTTTCTACATCTGTGGTAATGGCATTGATTAAAGCTTTCAGTTGTTCTGTAGTGATCATAATGATACATCCTTTCTTTAATAAGATTTCGCCTTATTATATCATAATTGTTGTGGAATTTGCAAATAATTATAAAAATTAATTTAAAAAAAATATTTTAAAAGTGAAATTTCTTTTAATATATAAATCATTGGCTTTCATTGTATGTGAGATACAAGTAATGTTTTTGCAAAAAACAGCGCTTACAGTAGGTTTTAATATGCTGATAGAGAAGAGTAGTCGCCGTAGTTACAAAAAATGACGAAGAATCTTATTTTTATACAAAAAGCAGCAGCGATGTTCGCTGCTGCTTTTATATTTTGCTTATTGTTTGTGTTTGTTGCCGTTGTACAACAGCACTGCTGCAATCATGGCTGCAATTGTGCAACTTACAGATGCAATCAGTAAAGCAGTAGTATCATGACCTGTTTGAGGTGTTTGTACATTCTCTGTTGCCGTACCGTTTGTTGTTGGTTGTTGCTCGGTTTGCTCTGGCAAAGTCGGTTCTGGTTCAGGAGTAATATAGGTACTGTTGAGCGTTATAGATTCGATTTGCTGCCCGTTTACTGTAATAGTACGTGTTACGATTAAGGCACCGCCTGCTCTTGTGTTCAAACGCGCTTGAGTTGCTGCATTTGTTACAGTGTATGTTATGGTATATACCGTTTCATCATAAGTGAAATTGGATTGCCCAAGATTCTTTTCGGTCAATGTATATACATAAATACCACTGCGAGTAAAGGTGATTTGCCCAAAGTTTAGTAACCCTGCGCCATTTACGGTGATTTCTTTTAAACCATTCATACTGCCTGCAGGCATCGGATTTGCTGCATTTTGTGCTTTTAATACAGCAGTGAAGTTTGTTGCAGGAGCTACAGCGTTTAAGGTGGTTATAGTTTTCTCCACGCTCAAGTCTGTTATGGCGGGCGTAGGTGCATTGGGATTTGGTTGCGCTGAAAATACAGCGGTATATGTGGCGTTTCCTGTTACCGAAACAATGGTTGGACTCCAGCCGGCAAAGATATAGATTTCATCTTCTTGCTCTGCTTTGGTTGGTTCAGTTCCGGTATAGCTTGGCATGGAGCCATAGGTCAAAGTTTCTGTTTTGAGTATGGTGCCATCGTTATTTTGCCAAGTTATAGTATAGCTATTTTTCGTTTGTGTATATTTTGCTATATAGGTTATGTCGCCAGAAACTGCTGACAATACAGGAGACCAGCCATCAAATGTATAGGTGAATTCTGCAGTTGTTGCTTTAGTTGGAGCATTACCAGTGTAGCTTGGCGTTGTACCGTAAGGTACTTGTTCAGTTTTCAACACGGTGCCATCGTCGTTTTGCCAGGTTACCATATAGGTACGCGTTGCTTCAGTAAAAGTTGCTTTATAGGTTACGTCACCTGTTACCGTGGTTATTGCTGGGCTCCAGCCTGCAAAGGTATAAACCGTTTGATTCGTTGCTGTTTTGGCAGGTGTTTCACCGGTATAACTTGGAGTTGTACCGTAAGGTACCTGTTCGGTTTTTAGAACGGTGCCATCGTCATTTTTCCATGTTACGGTGTACTTCCGTAGTGTTTCTTGATATTTAATCTGGTATTCCTGGTCTGCCATTACAGGTGCTGGAGTAGGCGACCAGCTTGCAGTGTACGTATATTGTGCCGTATCTGGTTTTGAGGGCATTGTATCGGGGTAAGTTGGTGTTTCACCCTTTTTCACCTGAGTTGTTTTTAAAACAGTGCCATCTTCATCCTTCCATGTTACCGTTACTGTGTCAGCTTCCGGTGTAACAGTATCGTGCTCCCGTAAATCCATTGCGCCCATTGCAGCCGGTGTTACAGCATTATATACCTTGCTGTTCATCACAGTAGAAGAAACTTTGCCTGCTGGTGAATAAACAGTTGCACCCAGTTTTTTCATGTTGTTCAGATCATTATGTGGAGCATAATAGGTTACTGCTTCGCCTGGATTTGCGCTAGTTACCACAGAGACATACACAAAATTGTCATCAGCGGCAATGCTGCCAGCGGTCAGATTTTGTGGCAATGTTGTAATTTCGGTTTTCTTTGCTTCTGTTGTTCCTTGGGTGTAGGTATAAATGGAAGGTGTTGTACCATTGCCGCCCATGTTTAGCAGATAGGTGTTGTGGTTTGCAGTTGCTGCTGAATTTACGGTAGCACCACCAGCACCAAGATCCGTGCTGGTCCAGGTGGTTCCATCTAATACTGCCTGGTATACGTGATTTTGCGTATCTGCATATGCTACATGGACTTTTCCGTCATGTGCGTAAATTGCCGGAGCAGAGAGTGTTCCTGTAAAGGCAGAACCAACGGCAGTTAACTGACCGTTATTGAGTTCATATATTTGTGCGCTGTTTCCGTTATCTATCCAAGCATATAGCTTGTTGTTGATGGCTGCCAAAACAGGAGTGTTTGCTGTACCGCTAATAGTTGTTACGTCAGTCCAGCTTTTATCACTTCCCAGCTTTTTTAAAACAACACCGTTTCGGGTTGTTGCGCCCAATACATAAACCTCGTTGTTTAATACTGCAATTGAGGAAGCATAGCCGTTTGCGGCGGTTCCAAGACTTTCCCAAGTTGTGCCGTTGTATGCAAAGGCATCGGCAGAGCTTCCGCCTTGTGCCAACAAGTACAATTTGCCATTTGAATGGATTAATTGCGTGTCCATCGCGTTTGAGCTAGTCAGCGGAGTAGAACCGTCTGCATTGGTTACCTGTTTCCAGAGATCCATTGATGTATAATCGGGGAATGTAATTTCAAAGGTGATCGTATCATCTGTTTGTGCTGTAACATTAATTTGAATGCCGGAATTTTTTCCGTCGGAGTATACCAATGCGTCTTGTGTAATGCCAGCGCTCATATCAGCAGAGCCTACAGATTGGCGTGTTGCGCCTTTTGCAGATAGACCAATCTGTGCTTTGCTGACATCGCCGGCAGAATCTTTTAGACCGGTTTCATTCGGGCGGAATACATAGATGTAGTCGTTGCCTTTCAGGTTGCCTTCACTTTCAAATGCAGGGTTGACGCGGTATACAATTAGACCATCTGCAGGGGCGTTTCGATCCATATTGTCAAATTTATAGGCTTGACCTTTTTTGCGGTACTCTACCACAAAATATTCTGAATCAGAGAGCGGCGTTTTAAATTTCAGTGCCTGTTGCACAGTCGTATCTTTATAAGCGGCATCAACGGTGTGAAGTGTATAGGTTGCAGTGGTGGTGTTTTTCTCAGTTATCGTTGTCCAGCCCAGTTTTTCACGGGTCACAGCCAGTTGATATGGTCTGCCGCTGGGGCTGCCCATTGTGTCCCAAAAACCAACAGGGGTGTTTTGATTTGAGTTGGCGGTGTAAGTACTGCGATAATAGTCTGGAATACCGAAGGTGTGCGTATATTCGTGTGCAGCAGTGTGGATATCAAAATTATCATTTAGCATATTATTTGTAACAACCGGTTGTGTTTCAATCAGTGTATATGCATTGATTTTTTTGCCACCAATGCCCTCGACACTGCCGGCAGTACCGGCATGAGGGGTAAAAGTTTGTTGTGTAACAGATGCCAAAATCATCAAATTATCAATAATGCCGTCATTATTCATATCGAGGTCAGAAGCATCGTAATCTGGTTTGTCTTGCTTGAGTTGTTTTACAATTTCGGAGATAATGTCAAGGTCGCCTGAAGAGCCTTGCGCTTTGTATTCAGCAGCGCTTTTGGGCAGGGTAATATATTTTACTTTTCCAGTGGATTCCTCGGTTTGTGGAAAATAAGAAGTTACGTCGTGCTTGTTGCCGGACAGGCTTTGAAAATATTCTTTAAATGATCCTTGTGCATGGGCATCGTTTTGTCCATTAAAACGACGTTGCAGGTATTCCCAATAGGTTTTAGGGGCATTTGTTGCACCAGCGTTAGCAGGATAGGGGTAATTATAACCGGTATCTCCGTCGCCGGTGGTGTCGCCATTAAAACGCACAACGACTACCAGATTGCCCGCTTTTGCGGGCGCAGCAGCGGCAGAAACGTCCGCACTGTTGCTGATCAGCACTGGTAGCATACCCAGTAGCATGGCAACACACAGGCAGGCGCAGGTGATGCGTTGCAGCAAGGGCTTTTTTTGTGTTGCATCACTGTTTTGTTTGCTCATTATTTTTTTCATATTTATGGTTCCTCCAACAGTTTTTTTAAAATCATTGAAACATAAAATAAAATCATTAGATTATTTTGTTTCATTATGACATGTTTTATCAAAAAAAGCAAGTGAAATCGCGGTAAATGTTGAAAAATGCCCCTTGACTTTCATAGTGGCGGAAAATATAATGAAATTGAGTATATGCAAGGTGCAAAAGTGTTGCAAATATACGCAAAAATGAACAGGGAAATGATAAGATACTGAATTGAGGAAAGAGATGAACTTTTATGAGAAGTGATAATATGAAATTGGGCCCCAATCGGGCGCCGCAGCGCTCGCTGTTGCGCGCTTTGGGGCTTTCTGATACAGAGTTGACCAGGCCATTTATCGGCGTGGTCTGTTCCAAAAGTGACTATATACCTGGGCATAAGCATCTGGGGGAAATTGCAGAAGCAGTAAAAGCGGGTATTCGTAATGCGGGTGGCGTACCATTTGAGTTTGAGACCATCGGAGTATGTGACGGACTTGCAATGGGACATCAGGGCATGAAGTACTCCTTGTGTTCGCGTGAACTGATTGCAGATTCTATTGAGGTAATGCTGACTGCACATCCGCTGGATGCTGTGGTGTTCATACCAAACTGTGATAAAATTGTGCCAGGTATGCTGATGGCATGCTGCCGCATGAATCTGCCAAGTATTTTTGTCAGCGGTGGCCCGATGTTGCCGGGAAAACATGGTGACACCCGTTTTGGTTTGTCTGAGATGTTTGAGGCTGTGGGTAGCTATGTCTCTGGATGCATTGATTTGGATGAATTGACTGATATGGAAAAATCAGCTTGCCCAAGTTGCGGTTCGTGTTCTGGTATGTATACGGCAAACTCCATGAACTGTTTGACGGAAGCCATTGGTATGGCGTTGCCGGGCAACGGTACAATACCGGCGGTGATGTCTGCGCGATTGGCATTAGCAAAGCAGGCGGGAGAGCGTATCTTAGAGCTGCTTCAGGAAAATGTGCGCCCCAGTGATATTCTGAATGAAAAATCGTTTGAAAATGCGCTGCGCAGCGATATGGCGCTGGGATGTTCGAGCAATACGGTGCTGCACTTGCTTGCCATTGCATATGAGGCAGGTGTGCCGGTTACGATGGATTTGATTGACGAGATCAGTAAAACAACACCGCAGTTATGCAAGTTGAATCCGGCCAGTGAGGTGTTTATTACAGACCTGAATGAAGTTGGTGGCATTCAGTCGGTGCTGAAAGAGCTAGCCAAAACAGGTTTGTTGCATACAGACTGCCTGACTGTGAGCGGCACGGTAGAAGCGCGTATGGAGCGCTATCCTGCGGCAGATGGTCAGGTGATTCGCACGGTGGAGCATGCGTTTCGTAAAGACGGAGGCATTGCGATTTTGAAGGGTAACATTGCGCCGGAGGGCGCTGTGGTAAAGCAAGGAGCTGTTGCACCGGAGATGATGGTGCACAGTGGACCAGCGCGCTGCTTTGACTGCGAGGAAGATGCAAGCGCTGCAATTTTGGGCGGCAAAATCAAAGCGGGAGATGTGGTGATTATTCGCTATGAAGGGCCAAAGGGTGGTCCTGGCATGCGTGAGATGCTGCAGCCGACAGCTGCGATTACCGGTATGGGGTTGGGGGAAAGCGTAGCGTTGATTACAGACGGGCGTTTTTCTGGTGCGACAAGGGGAGCGTCGATTGGGCATGTGTCGCCAGAGGCGGCGGCTGGCGGTGTGATTGCGCTGATTGAGGACGATGATATTGTAGAGATTGATATTGCGCAGCGCAAACTGGATGTGCGTGTGAGTGATGAGGTGTTGGCAGAGCGCAGAAAGCACTGGAAGGCACCGCGAAAGGAGCTGACAGGTTATATCAAGCGATATGCCCAGCATGTGACCTCTGGTTCGCGTGGAGCGGTGTTTGAGAAATAAATGGGTGCAGCGCTGTTTTCGGCGCTGTATTTTTGTGCGTTGCAAAGGAATGGGAAAACAGGTATAATGAGGAAAAAGGTTTGCCGGTAAGGAGGATATAGCATGGGGATGACCATGACACAGAAGATATTAGCAGCGCATGCAGGGCTGGACAGCGTAAGAGCAGGCCAGTTGATTGAAGCAAAGCTGGACATTGTGCTAGGCAATGATATTACCAGCCCGGTGGCGATCAATGTATTTGAAAGCAGTGGGGCAAAAAATGTTTTTGATAACAATAAAATTGCGCTTGTAATGGATCATTTTACACCAAATAAGGATATTAAAGCGGCAGAGCAATGCCGTCAGGTGCGTAATTTTGCGGATAAGTATGATATTAAGCATTATTTTGATGTGGGACAGATGGGAATTGAGCATGCTCTGTTGCCCGAACAGGGCGTTGTGGGCCCGGGAGACGCCATTATTGGTGCGGATTCGCATACCTGCACTTATGGTGCGTTGGGCGCGTTTTCAACCGGTGTGGGCTCGACCGATATGGCGTGCGGTATGATGACGGGCAAGGCCTGGTTTAAGGTGCCCTCGGCGATTCAGGTGAAGCTTGTGGGCAAGCTGAATAAATTTGTCAGTGGAAAAGATGTTATCTTGCATTTGATTGGTCAGATTGGTGTGGATGGTGCCTTGTATCGTTCGCTGGAGTTTACGGGCGAAGGTGTGCACACGCTGTCGATGGACGATCGATTGTGTATTGCCAATATGGCCATTGAGGCTGGCGCTAAGAATGGGATTTTCCCGGTGGATGAGGTGACGCTGGCTTATTGTAAGGATCGTTTTCAGCGGGAGGTGCGCGTGTTTGAAGCAGACAGCGATGCGGAGTATGACGAGACCATTGTGATTGATTTGAGTGCACTGCGCCCGACGATTGCGTTTCCGCATTTGCCGGAGAATACGCATACCGTGGACGAGGTTGGTGAGCGTGAGATTAAGATTGATCAGGTGGTGATTGGCTCTTGCACCAATGGCCGTTTGGAGGATTTGCAAACTGCGGCTGAGCTGCTCAAAGATAAAAAGGTGGCAAAGCATGTGCGCTGCATTATCATACCTGGTACGCAGCAGATTTATTTGCAGGCGGTGCAAAATGGCTGGGTAGAGACGTTTATTCGCGCAGGTGCGGTGTTTTCGACGCCGACGTGCGGGCCGTGTTTGGGCGGCCACATGGGAATTTTGGGCAAGGGCGAGCGTGCTGTTTCGACCACGAACCGCAATTTTGTGGGTCGCATGGGACACATTGAATCTGAGATTTATCTTGCAAGCCCGGCGGTGGCGGCAGCAAGCGCTGTGACCGGCTATATTACAGACCCGACCAAGGGTGTTTGAGAGGAGGAGCGGCTATGAAGGCACACGGCAGAGTACATAAATATGGTGATAATGTGGATACCGATGTGATTATACCGGCACGGTATTTGAATACGACGTCGCACAGTGAGTTGGCGGCGCACTGTATGGAGGACATTGACAAAGAGTTTGTCAAGAAAGTGAAGCAGGGAGATATTTTGGTGGCAAATAAGAATTTTGGGTGCGGTTCCTCGCGGGAGCATGCGCCGATTGCGATTAAGGCAAGTGGCATCTCTTGTGTGATTGCAAGTACGTTTGCGCGGATTTTTTATCGCAATGCAATTAATATTGGCTTGGCAATTTTAGAGTGTGATGAAGCGGCCAGAGACATTGCGGATGGTGATGAGGTGCGCATTGATTTTGATACCGGTGTGATTGAAAATGTGACGACGGGTAAGACGTATCAGGCGCAGCCGTTTCCTCCATTTATACAGAACATGATACAAAAGGGCGGGCTGATTCAAAGCATTGGATCTTAAAAAACAGGGGCAGGGTGCAGGCAAATTTGGTTTGCGCACAGCCCTTTTTGTGTTTTTGGGTGCAGGGAACCGGAAACGGCACGTTGCGGACCAATCGCGACAAAAAACGGCGTGAAACAAACCAAAAACCGGCAAACTTCAAAAAATATTCATAATTAGGGTGTGATTTTGCATTATAATAAAATTGTACCGAGCGCAAACCGGAACAGTTGCAGGGATGGGATTGCAACAAAATTATATGGATTAAAACCGGAATTGATTGTGTCTATCTAATTTATGTGTGATAAAAATCAGCAGAATAAAATTAAATCAGTAAAATAAATAGTGAAAAAGAGAGGCTGAGGATTGTATGGCGGCAGGAAAAGTTTTAGTGGTGGATGATGACCGGAATATTTGTGAGTTGCTGCGGCTTTATGTTGAAAAAGAGGGATTTGAAGTGCGCATGGCAAATGACGGGCGTTCTGCGCTGGAGGCGTTTGACGAGATGAACCCGGATTTGGTGATGCTGGACATTATGCTGCCGGAGCTGGATGGCTGGCAGGTGTGCAGGGAAATTCGGAAGAAGTCGCAGTGCCCGATTATTATGCTCACGGCCAAGGGCGAGGTGTTTGATAAGGTGCTGGGCCTGGAGCTGGGCGCGGACGACTATGTGGTAAAACCGTTTGAAACCAAGGAGGTTGTGGCGCGCATCAAGGCGGTTTTGCGCCGCACGGGCAGCACGGTGGAGGAAGAGATCAAGGAAGTGCGGTATGATAAGCTGAGCATTAATCTGACCAATTATGAGCTGAAGGTGAACGGTGTGCCGGTGGACACCCCGCCAAAGGAGATGGAGTTGATTTATCATCTGGCGAGCAACCCGAACCGCGTGTTTACGCGGGATCAGCTGTTGGACGAAGTGTGGGGCTTTGATTACTACGGAGATTCGCGCACGGTGGATGTGCATGTGAAGCGTTTGCGCGAAAAGCTGGAGGGCGTTTCGGACAAATGGGCGCTGAAGACGGTTTGGGGCGTTGGCTATAAATTTGAGCTGAAGGAATAAGACGGGAGCTGTTGTGCGTGCAGAAAAGCTTGTTTAAAAAATATTTAAGCGTGACCTCGCTGATTATTGGCGTGAGCTTTTTGTTTTTGGGCACGATTATGATCGTGTTTGTTGCGCAGTATTTTCAGGCGGAAAAGCAGACGCAGCTTGCACAGGACGCAGGCAGCATTGCGGCGCTGGCCGGACAGAGCGTGGAGCAGAAAAATGATGGCTATGTTCTGGACGAGGAGCGCATGGAGCAGTTTATCAAGGCGTTTTCGGAGTATGAAGATGCGGATTTTTTTGTTGTGGACAAAAATGGCGTGGAGATGATTTCGAGCTACAGCATACGGGAGCTGGAGAGCGGAGAAAAGCTGACTGCGCGGGAGCCGATCAGCCGGGAGACGATGGAGCAGGTGATGACGGGCTATTTTGCTGCAACGGGAACGATGAACGGGCTGTATCGCAACAATTGTTATATTGTGGGCGTGCCGATTATGACAACTGCTGCAGATGGCACTAAGGAGGCTGTTGGTGCAGTGTTTGGGGCTTCTGACCTGAAGATTTTGCATATGTTTCGTGATGAGACGATTAAGATTTTTATGCTGGCGGCTGTGGCGACGTTTATGGTTTCGTTTTGCATTGTGTGGACGTTTTCTTATAAACTGGCAAAGCCGTTGCGCCAGATGGCGATTGCGGCAAAGCATTTTGGTGAAGGAGATTTTTCTGTGCGTGTGTCGGTGGACAGCAGGGATGAGATCGGCGAGCTTTCTTCGGCATTTAACCAGATGGCCGAAGCGTTAGCTGCCGGCGAGAGCATGCGGCGGAATTTTATTGCCAATACCTCGCACGAATTGAAGACGCCGATGACGACCATTGCGGGATTTGTGGATGGTATTTTGGACGGAACGATACCAAAAGAGAAGCATGCGTATTATTTGCGCATTGTATCGCAGGAAGTGAAGCGGCTTTCTCGGTTGGTCAAGACGATGCTGGATCTTTCGAAGATTGACAGCGGGGAGATGACGCTGCGGCCGACACGGTTTGATTTGAGCAATACGGTGTTTGTGACGTTGCTCTCGTTTGAAAAGGCGATTGAGGATAAGCACATTGAGATACGCGGATTGGAGACGGAGACGAGCCTGTTTGTGGACGGAGACCCGGATATGATACACCAGGTGCTGTATAATCTGCTGGAAAATGCGGTGAAGTTCACCAATGAGGGTGGTTATATTTTGATTTGCCTGACGGAGACCAATGACCGCGTGACTGTGGCCATTGAGAACAGTGGCGCGGGGATACCGGCGGATGAGGCGGAGATGATTTTTGACCGGTTTTATAAGACGGATAAGTCGCGGAGTCAGGATAAAAATGGTATGGGACTTGGGCTTTATATCGTGCGGACTATTGTGCGGCTGCATGGCGGCGAAATTGGTGTGACCGGAGAGGAAAATGCGTACTGTCGGTTTGAGTTTTGGTTGCCAAAGCGGGCGGCCAAGGAAAATGGAAGCGATAAAAAAGATGTGCATGAAACAAAAGTGTCGTTTGTGGACAAAAAGGCTGCCAGGGGCGATAAAAAAGGCAAAAAGAAGGGCGGCGTAACCCCGGAGGTCATTGAAGTGACGGAGGTGGAGGTTGTGGACCCGCAGGACAAGGAATCTTGAGAGGTGAGATGGGTATGGAGGAACGAAATCAGCAAAAACGAAACGGCAATCAGCCGGAGGTAATGCCGTTTGCGCAGCCTTGGGGAGCTGGTTGGTCGGAGCCGTTGGAGCCGGAGCAGGGTGATGCGGCTGACGGAGTGGAGCCGAAGGTTGCCGGAAGTGCGCCGGAAGCGGGTCGCGATTGGGCGGCATCGTTGGAGTCGGAGCAGGGTGATGCGGCTGGCGGAGTGGAGCCGAAGGTTGCCGGAAGTGCGCCGGAAGCGGGTCGCGATTGTGCGGCATCGTTGGAGTCGGAGCAGGGTGATGCGGCTGGCGGAGTGGAGCCGGAGATTGCCGGAAGTGTGCCGGAAGCGGGTCGCGATTGTGCGGCATCGTTGGAAGGTGGTGATGTGGACTGGGCGCCATCATTTAACGGCATGCCGTTGCAGGAGCCGCCGCTGAAGACCCCGGTGGGCGTGAAGATATTTATTGCAGTGTTGATCGCGTTGGCGGTTTGCTTTCTTGGCGGATTTTTTGCGTTTGGAACGTATGTAACACTGCACCAGACCCCTGTGGCACGCGAAAATCAAACAGAAGTGACGTCGGAGTGGCAGGTGGAGCCGGTGGACGCGACAGACCCGGAGTTTGCCGGTGTGACTTTGCAGCGTGCGCAGGGAGATGCGCTGACGGCGCAGCAGGCGTATGAGAAAGCGGTTGTCTCGATGGTGGGGATTTTGGCGGAGACGCAAAACAGCGAGAGCGGCAGCAAGCAGGGCAGCGGTGTGATCGCGACGGAAAATGGATATGTGATTACGAATGCGCATGTGCTGGACTATGACAGAATGGCTGCGGTGACGGTGGTGACCAGTGATCAGCGGCGCTATGCCGGCGTTGTGGTCGGGTTGGATCGCGATGCTGATTTGGCGGTTGTGAAAGTCGATGCGCAGGGGCTGATACCGGCGGAGTTTGGCGATGCTACGGCTCTGGCTGTGGGCGAAAGTGTGATGGCTATCGGCAGCCCGGGCGGCGTGCGGTTTGGTGGCTCGATGACGATGGGCGTTGTTTCTGCTCTGAATCGCAGTGTGGCGGATTACAGCAGCACCGGGGTGACATATATTCAGACTGATACGGCGATTAACCCTGGCAACAGCGGTGGTGGTCTGGTGAATTTGCACGGCCAGGTGGTTGGCATTAATACCATTAAGGTGGTGGCGTCTGGCTATGAAGGGATGGGGTTTTCGATACCGATGAGTCAGGCGGGACAGATTGTGGACACGCTGATTCGGCAGGGTAGCATTGCTGCGGTGGGTCGGCTGGGAATTACCGGTATGACGCAGTATTTGCAGCAGGAGGGAGAGACGTATGCTGTGGCGGCGGGTGTGCAGGTGGTTGAGGTGGATAGCACCAGCCCGTTGAAGGAGTCGCAGTTGCAGGCGGGTGACCGCATTGTGGCGCTGAATGGTGCGGAGATTCGCACGTTGGAGGATGTGTATGCGCAGTTGCGCGTGCATCGTGTGGGACAGCATGTGACGCTGCGGGTGCAGCGCGGAACGGGCAGCGAACAAGAGGAGTTTACTGTTGAGACGGTGATTTTGCAGCGGACGAGTTGAGGATCAAAGGCGGCGGAGACGCTGCTTTTTTTTGCGCTTTTTTGGATGGGGGAAGCTTCGGTAAGGAGTTGGCTTGGATTGTTGGTGTTTTTTGGATGTGATTGTGGGAGGTTTAAAATGGGAGAAATATTGTGAGAGAATAGATTGGAGCAGCGAGAAGCTGTTCTTTTTTTGGGATTTGAAAAAATTTTTGAAAAATTTGCATGGTTCAGGCGGAAATTGGAGGGATTTTGCGGGTATAGTGAACGGGTTTTTTGAGAGGAGGGCGTGTATGGAGCAGGAGGATGTGCGGCAGAAATTGGTGCAGGGACTGGAACGGATAGCGTATGCCAATGTGGGCGATGCCGTGAAACTGCTGTTTATGGATCAGTTGAGTGTTCGTGCTTTGCGGCGGTTGGATTTGTTTGCGGTTTCGGAAATCTGCAAGCGCAAGGACGGTGGCGTGGAGATTAAATTTTATGACCGCTTTGCAGCACTGCGGGCGTTGCAGGAGCTTTATGGTGGAAAAGAAGTGGACGCTGCGGGGTTTTATCATGCATTGGAGCAGGGTGTGAAATCGTTTGAAGAGGAGGAGCGAGAGGGTGATGCGGTTTGAGCGGTTTTCGAAAAAGCAGATGCAGGTGCTCAGCTGGTGGCAGCGGGGGAGCCCGTATGCGGATCATACGGCGGTGATTTGCGATGGGGCGGTGCGCAGCGGTAAGACGCTTTGCATGAGTATTTCATTTTTTTGCTGGGCGTTTTATCGGTTTGAGGGGCGGGCGTTTGGGATATGCGGCAAGACTGTGCGGGCGGTAAAGCGCAATGTGGTGGCACCGGTGCTGCCAATCTTGCGGGAGCTGGGGTTTGACTGCCGGCTGAGTGACAGTGAGGACTGCATCTATGTGCGGTTTTGTGGCAGGGAGAACCGGTTTTATCTGTTTGGCGGAAAGGATGCCGGCAGTGCGGCGCTGATTCAGGGCGTGACGCTGGCGGGTGTGTTTTTGGATGAGGTGGCGTTGATGCCGCGCTCGTTTGTGGAGCAGGCGCTGGCAAGGTGCTCTGACGAGGGGAGCAAGCTGTGGTTCAACTGCAACCCGGAGACGCCGCAGCACTGGTTTTACTGCGAATGGATTGCCAAGGCGGAACAGAAACAGGCGTTGTATCTGCATTTTTTGATGGAGGATAACCCGGCGTTGCCGGAGCGGGTGCGCAGGCGGTATCGGCAGATGTATGCAGGAACGTTTTATCGCAGATTTGTGCTGGGAGAATGGGTGAGTACACAGGGGCTGGTGTACCCATTTATGGAGCAGGGGCGTTTTTGCAAAGTGCCGGCAGGTGCGTTTGATGCGTATGTGGTGTCTTGCGATTATGGGACGGTGAACCCTGCCTCATTTGGACTGTGGGGCAGGCAGGGCGGCGTGTGGTATCGGTTGGAAGAGTATTACTACGATGCGCGGCTGACGGGTGTTTGCCGCACCGATGAGGAGCATTACTCTGCGCTGGAGCAGCTGATCGGCGGGCGAAAGGTGCAGCAGATTGTGGTGGACCCTTCTGCGGCGAGTTTTATCACGCTGATACGGCGCAGGGGACGGTATACCGTGACACCGGCAAAAAACAACGTGCTGGACGGGATTCGTGCGGTGAGCGGGGCGCTCAGGCGCGGAGAGATTCGTATTTGCGACTGCTGCAGCGATGCAGTGCGCGAATTTGGGTTGTATCGCTGGCAGGACGGGTTGCATCGGGATGCGCCGGTGAAGGAGCATGACCATGCGATGGACGACATACGGTATTTTGTGACAACGGTTTTGCAGGAGGAAGAGGATTTTTTTGTGCTGGCGGCAAGGCGGTATTGAGCTTGGCGCAAAAAAGTGACTGGAACAGAAGGGAGTTTGCATTGCGTTTTTGGAGAAAAAAAGAGCGGACAAGGGAGGCGGGCCGGGACTGCGGAGTGCGGGCAGTGCAGACCGCGGCGGGGCAGCCGGATTTTTTGACGCTGCAGTGCTGCGGGGGAAATGTGACGGCGGAGCGGCGGCTTTATGCTGCGTTGCGTGAGGCGGTGCCGATTATTGATTCGGCGATTAACAAGCTGCTGCGCCTGATTGGCAGTTTTGCCGTGGAATGTGCGGACAAGCAGGCGCAGGCTGCGCTGACACATTTTTTGGAGCATGTGAAGGTCAATACGTATCAGCAGGGGATTTATAGCTTTATTGGGTGTTATTTTGACCAGCTGCTGACGTATGGCACTGCGGTGGCCGAGATCGTGCCGACGGTGAGCGGCGATGACATTGGAGCACTGTATGTGGCGGATTTGGATCGGTTGGATTTGATGCATGACGACAAGCAGTTGAGCGTGGAGGTTTATGTGCGCAATGAACTGGGAGAGCGCGAGTTGGTGCGCTATCCGGAGTTGTTGCTGATGACGGCGCTCAACCCGCCGCATGGCAGCGCGCACGGGGTCTCGATTTTGCGGGGCTTGCCGTTTATCAGTGAGGTGCTGCTGAAAATTTACAAGACGGTGGGTATCAACTGGGAGCGGGTTGGAAATGTGCGCTTTGCGGTGACATATAAACCAAGCGGAGAGCTGGACAAGGCGTATGCCAAGGAGCGGGCGCAGCAGATTGCCACCGAATGGAGTCGCGCGATGCGCAGCGGAGATGTGAGCGATTTTGTGGCTGTGGGCGACGTTGGGATTCGGGTGATTGGTGCGGATAATCAGGTGCTGGACAGCGAGGTGCCGGTGCGGCAGATGATGGAGCAGATTATCACCAGACTGGGATTGCCGCCGTTTATTTTGGGGCTTTCTTGGTCTTCGACGGAGCGGATGTCGAGCCAGCAGGCGGATATTTTGACCAGTGAGATGCAGGCGTATCGCATGCTGCTCAATCCGTCGATTCGGAAGATTTGTGCGATGTGGCTGGTTTTGCATGGGTATGACCCGGAATTTGAGATTCGATGGAATGAGATCACGTTGCAGGATCGGGTGGATACCGCGCAGGCGCGGCTGCAAAATGCGCAGGCAGCGCAGTTGGAATGGGAACTACAACATGCAAAAGCAAAGGGGAGGACGCAGTGAACGGAAGAATTATTCGAAAAGAACAGGGAGACATGACGGCGGATTTGGAGAAGATCAACCGCTATACGCGTAGGGCGTTTACCGCACAGGAAGTGTATACCTTTTCGGTGGTGCTGTGTGACAATGAGATTGATCGCGATTTTGAGCGGTTTGAGCGCGCGGCATTGCCTGTTTTGGGCCGTTTGTTTTTGGGAAAGACAGGAATTTTTGACCATGATGCAAGCGCGGGAAACCAGGCGGCGCGCATTTATGATACGGCGGTGGAACAGGTGCAGGGCAAGGTGACCTCGTTCGGGGAGCCGTATGTGCGTGTGGTGGCAAAGGCGTATTTGCCAAGGTGCGACAAAAATGCGGATTTGATCACCGAGATTGAGAGCGGCATGAAAAAAGAGGTGAGCATCGGCTGTGCTGTGGCAAGGCGGGAGTGCTCGATTTGCGGGGCGCATTTGGATAAAGAAGTGTGCCGGCATCGCAAGGGAGAGACGTATGACGTACACGGAAAGCAGGAGGTTTGCTGCACCGTGCTGTGTGAGCCGACAGACGCGTATGAGTGGTCGTTTGTGGCAGTGCCGGCGCAGCGGGAGGCCGGTGTGATCAAAATGCGCAAGGGTATGCAGCGGAGCGTGCCGGAGCTTTTGACAGCGCTGGAGCAGGCGCAGGGGTCGGTGACGCTGTTGGCAGAAGAGGCACATGCACTGGCAGAACATTTGCAGCGCATGGCGGAATTTGCCGACTGCGGCAAGGCGTACCGCGAAGAGGTGAGCCGCAATGTGGTGAAGCTGTGTGGCATTGCACAGCCGGAGATTGGAGCGGCGGTGATCAAGCGGGTGGCCGAGGGTATGAGTCTGGCGGATTTGAAGGTGTTTGAAAAGGCGTTTTATGCCAAGGCGGAGACAGTTTTGCCGCTGACGCCGCAGTTGGCGGCTGCGCAGCCGCCAGCGGCAGAGCATGGGAAAAATCTTGCATTTAAAATTTAGGAGGAATTGGTATGAAGGTATCTTTGAACGGGTATGGAGAAAATGTGGTAACGCTGGAAGCAGAGGACGATGTGAAGGTTGGTAGCCCGGTGAAAATGACCGGAAACGGCAAAGTGGGACTTTGCACGGCTAAGGAGGCGTTTTGTGGCATTGCAGTGGGTGTGCGCGATGGTTATGCGGCGGTGCAGATGCAGGGTTTTTATGGCAATTTGCCGTATAGCGGAAGTGGCGTGCAGGTGGGCTATGTGAAGCTGGGTGCGACCGGAGCACGTGCGGAGGCTGCTGAGAGTGGCAGAGCTTGTTTGGTGGTTGCAGTGGACACCGCAGCTTCGACCTGCGGAATTATTCTTTGAGAGAAAAGGAGAATGGACAATGGCGTTTTATGATAATTTGAAACTGGAAAAGGGTATGTATCACGCGGGAGACAAGAGCTTTACACAGGTGCTGGAGGAACTGGATTGCTCAAAGCACTATGTGGGCACGGAATTGGAGGGGCTGGATGCGTATCAGCGTCAGCTCAAACGCTTTGACATTAAGGTGGGCGGCAAAGGCTCGGACGTTGTAGAGAAGTTTTTTCAGACCAGCGACAGCGCCGCGTTGTTCCCGGAATATGTGACGCGTGCAGTGAAGCAGGGCATGGAATATGCCAATTTGCTGCCCTCGATTGTGGCAACGACAACGACGATTCAGGCGATGGATTATCGCACGATTACTGCCGACCCGGTGGAGGCGGACAAGGAGCTCAAGCCGGTGGCGGAGGGTGCGCAGATCCCGCAGACGGTGGTGCGCACGCAGGATCATTTGGTCAAGCTGCACAAGCGCGGCAGAATGTTGGTCAGCTCATATGAAGCGCTGCGCTTTCAGAAACTGGATCTGTTTACCGTGACGCTGCGGCAGATTGGTGCGTATATTGCCAGAACGCAGTTGCAGGATGCAGTGGAGGTGCTGCTAAACGGTGACGGAAATGACAACGGCATACAGTCTACGGCGCTGAAGGCAAAGCCGGCCTATGGCGATATGGTAAAACTGTGGGGCGATTTGGCACCGTATGAGCTTAATACCATTTTGGCTTCGACTGCGACGATGCAGGATTTGCTGAACATTGATGAATTTAAGGATGCGGCTGCCGGGCTGAATTTTCATGGCACGGGTAAAGTGATCACACCACTGGGTGCGCAGTTGCTGCATATTCCGAATTTGCAGGATAAGACGATCATTGGTTTAGACAAGAACTGTGCGCTGGAAATGGTGCAGGCTGGCGATGTGACAACTGATTATGATAAATTGATTGATCGTCAGTTGGAGCGTGCGACGATTAGTACGATTGCCGGTTTTGCGAAAATCTTTACCGGTGCAGCAAAGGCACTATCTTATACAGCGTAACGGGCGGAGCGTATGGAAGAAGTATTGAAACGGTTTGCGCATTTGGCCGGACTGAGCGAGGAAGCAGCAGCGCAGTGGCAGGAGCTTTGTGGAGACGCTTATGTGTTGTTGGAATCGCAGCGCAAGGAGCGCAGCAATCAGAGTCGCGGAGATTTGGTTTGCGCAGCGGCTGCTGCATTGGCGTTTTATCAATATACCTTGCAGCAGAATGCGGCGCAGGAGCCGGATTTTACCGCGGGGGACATTAAGATTACGCACAATGGAAAGAGCGTGGAGCGTGCCAGGGAATTTTGGGAGCAGGCGCGACGAAATGCGGCTCCGTTGCTGCAGGATTCGGAGTTTTGCTTTTGGGAGATGAAGCTATGACGCGGGCAGAGCAGGTGCGGCATTTGTTGGAGCGGTATGGCCAGGAGATTGCGGTGCGGCCGCGCTACCGTGCGGAATGCCGGGTGCGGGGGTTGATTTATCCGATCTCGTACCGGAAATTGCCGAGCTCGAATGAACTGGGAATCTCGTTTGATGAAAGCGATGATGAGGGCTATGTGTATCTTGGGCCGGCAGCATGCCGGCTTGACAAAGAGCTGGAACAGGTGCGGCTGGAGCAGGATGGCACGGTGTATCTGGTGACAAAAAGCAGGGCGGTGTATTTGCAGGACGAGACAATTTATGTATGTGCAGTGCTGCAGAAGGCCGCGCAGCAATAAACAGGAGGGGACAAGATGGAGGAAGCAGAAAAGCAGGAGGAATGGGAGCAGGGGGAGGCGTTGGCTGCGGTTTCGGCACAACTGGAGCAGGATTGCCGCCGCTATGCCCGCAGACTGGACGGAGAGGTGATCGGTTGATGTTGCAGCGGATGCAGTTTCGGGATTTTGTATGGCCGAAGAACCCGGAAACGCTGAAGGTGGTGACGGCAAGGGAGCTCAAAACGCTGAATGTGCCGTTTGAGCTGCCGCTTTTGCAGGATTTTGGGCGGAAAAAGCGGGTAATCACCGGGCAGGGCGAGTTTGTTGGAACACAGTGCATGGAGTGGTATGGCAAGCTGGAGACCCTGTTTGCTGCCGGAGAGAGCGGTGTGCTGATTTTGCCGCAGGGTGAACCGGTGGTGGCAAAGCCGGTGCAGTTGACGTATGAGGCGGCAAGGCGGGAGGAACTGGTGCGGTATCAGTTTACCTTTTGGGAGGAGCGCGAAAGCGTGCCGGAAACGGCAGTACACAAGGCGTTTGTGACGGTGAAGGAGACGGGTGAAAGTCTTTGGAGCATTGCAAATCGTGTGCGCACAACGGTGGAACGGTTGGTTGCATGCAACCAACAGCTTGCATGGTGCAGTTATCTGACCGCCGGGGAGCGGGTGTATCTGCCATGAGGTATTGTTGCTATACCGTGAGTGGAGAGCCGGTGGCGCTGCAAACGCCAATTTCAGTGCGCATACAGGCGCATGAGGATGCACCGGCGGATGATTTGACGGCTGTGTTTGCATTGGAACGGGCTGTGCCGGCGATTGCTGCCGTGCGGGTGTTTGACGGAGCGCAGGCAGTGTTTTCGGGTGTGGTGGACGAGCAAACCATGCAGGTGACGCAGGGCGGGGCGACGTTGAAGCTGGTGGCGCGCAGCAGAGCGGCACTTTTGCTGGACAATGAGGCCATGCCGCGCGAGTGGAGCAGCCCTTCTTTGCAAGAGTTGTATGATGCGTATGTGCAGCCGTATGGATTTTGTGGATTTGTTGGCAACAGCGGCCGGTTTGCAACGAAGCTGAATGTGACAAAGGGAATGAGTCACTGGCAGGTGGTTGAAGAGTTTTGTATTCGCTGTTTTGGTACGGTGCCGCGCGTGACAGCGGAGGACGTGCTCGATTGCAGCGGAGAGTTGTCTGGTGCTCCACTGGTGTTTGACAATGCCGATCAGACAGCGTTGCCGTATCTTTCGGCAGTGCGCAGTTGCAGATTTTACAAGCGGGTGAGTGAGTTGTATCTACAGCCCAAAGCAGGCAAGGCTTATACGGCGGTTCTGCATGATACGACGGCGCACCGGCTTGGGATTTTTCGCAGACGGTTTGCTGTGGCGAACAACTACCGCGGTGCGCGCATGATTGACAGCGCCAGGCGCAAGGCGGAGGAGATCACAGTGGTGTGCCCGGGTGGCGTGCGTAGTGGACTGAAGGCACCGGCGGTTTTGCGGGACGATGTGCTGGGCACGTTGGAGAAGCTGAGCGTGGCGGGGTGGACCTATACCCAGAGCGTGAGCGGGGAGCGTTGTGCATATCTGCTGCGCTGCGAGGATATTTGAGGAAGTGGGGGAACGGGAGATGTGGATCTCGGAGAAAGTGAGCGCGCTGGAGCGCGAAGAAGGCGGGCATCAGCTGGGAGAGGTGCAAAACGGCAAAGAGAAGCTGGTGATACAGGCAAACGGGCGGTATGATGATGTGCAGCTTTTGACCCCGTGGGGGATCACGTATTTGCCACCCAGGGGTGTGCAGGCGGTGGTGGTGCAGGCGGATGGCACGCCGCTGTGTGCAGGTGTGACAGCAAAGCCGGAGGGGCTTGCTGCCGGAGAGCTGATGCTGCGTGCGGCAAGCGGAGCGTATATTCACCTGAAGAACAACGGTGAGGTGGAAATTAACGGACAGGTGTTTGCTGCAAAAACAGTTTAGGAGGACGCAGTGTGACGGATAGTTTGATACAAAATGGTGACAGTGCTGCACTGCGCATTAGTGGGAGAGCAGCGCTGATGCAGCGGATTTGGATTCAGATTTGTGCGCACAGGGGCGCATTCCCCTATGCGCCGGAGTTGGGCAGTAGCTTGTGTTGCATCAGCAGAGATACACCGCGCTATGAGCAACGTGTGCTGCAGACTGTGCAGGAGGCAATGGCGGCACTGCCACAGGTGCAGGTGCAGCAGGTGCGGATCGAAACAGACACGGTGACAGTGACTGTAGTGACGGAATATGGCAGTGATAAAGTGCGAATACCGTTGCAGGGAGGTGTGTAAATGGAGCGCTATGAAGAGGTTTTGACCAGAATGAAACAGGCGTTTGCGCAGCAGGCGGGCTATGCGGTGGAGGAAGGCAGCGATGCGGAGATTCGGATGCAGGTATTGGCTGGGGAAATCTACAGCGGACTTGTCAATGCGCAGTGGCTCAAACGACAGATGTTCCCGCAGACGGCGCAGGGAGAATATTTGACCATGCACGGGCAGGAACACGGTTTGCAGCGCAAGCAGGCGCAGTGCGCTACCGGTAACCTGACCTTTGCGCGGACCAGTGCGCTGAGTTATGATCTTTTGATACCAAAGGGAACGGTGTGCGCTGTGAGCAAGGAGGATACGGTGCGGTATGTGACCACGCAGGCGGCAACGCTGCCGGCAAACAGCCTGAGCGTGACGGTGCCGGCGCAGGCACAGCAGGGCGGCGTGTGCGGCAATACGGCGGCCAATACGGTGAAGGTGATGATTACGGTGCCGGCGGGCGTGCAGACTGTGACCAATGAAGCTGCTTTTTGTGGTGGTGCCGATGATGAAGGCGATGCGGCGTTTCGTGCGCGGTTGCTGGCGCACTGTGAGGCACCTGCAACGGGTGCAAATGCAGCGTTTTACCGTGCGCTGGCCTTGCAGCACCCGCAGGTTTATTCGGTGGGTGTGGTGCCAAAGGAAAATGGAGTGGGAACTGTTTCGGTATATGTTGCTGCGATGGGTGGTGTGCCGGATGCGGATGTGATTGCAGAGTTGCAGGCACAGTTTGACAATGCCAGAGAATTGAACACTGCTGTGACGGTTCAGGCGGCGGCTGTGCAGAAAATACCGCTGCGGTTGCGGATTAAGGTTGCCCCGGGCTATACGTTTGCGCAGGCCAAGGCGGCGTGCCTTGCGGTGATTGATGATTATTTTATGCAGTTGCAGATTGGCGGAACGTTTCGCATTGCTGCGCTGTGCGGGAAACTGCTGGAAACCGGCGCGGTTGACAACTATGCAGTGGACACCGGAGCTGACCTGAAACTGGCGCAGAATCGTTTGGCGATGCCGGGGAGCATTACCATTGAGGAAGGCAGTGATTTGAGTTGAGCATTTCGTTGACGGCAATGACCAATGCACTGTTGGCGGTGGGCATTTATCGGGTGACGGAGGATGCGCGGCTGTTTGCGGAGCTGAAGGCGTATGATGCAGGGTTGCAGCTTTTGCATGACCGGTTTGCAGAGCTGCTGCGGGAACGATTTGTGTCAACGGCGCAGGCGGATGGTTTGGAGCTGCGTGAGCGGTTGTATGGTATGCTGCCGTGCACCGGAACGGTACAGGAGCGGCGTGAGCGGTTGCTGCTGCGCGGGGCGACGAATACGGATGCGGTGAGCAAAGCAACGTTTTTGCAGGCATTGCGTGCGCAGGGAATAACTGCGCAGGTGCATGAATCGCCGGGCACACAGACGGTTGAGGTGACGGTGACACAGGTGCAGGGCGATCGCACACGGGAGGAGCTGGCCCGGGTGATTGTGGCGCTGTTGCCGGCGCATTTGAACTGCAGTGTGATTTTTACAAACGGCGTGTGATTGGCTGCTGTTTTTGAATTTGAGCATTTTGCGCGCATAAATACCACAACGTTGGGGTTTCTATATAGAGGGAAAAGAAGATCGGAGCAGTATGTTGTGCTGCTCCGGTCGTCGTTTTTTGGGGAATTTACTTGCATTTGGAAATCTGTTATACTGAACACAAAATGTTGCAAAGGGGGCGTTGCCAATGGAGCTGCACGAAAATATACAAACGCCGGAGCGGGCGTTGCTTGTGGCGGTGGATACTGGGGATTATGATGTGCAGGCCTCGCTGGCTGAGTTGTATGAGTTGGTCAAAACTGCGGGGGCGGAGCCATTTGGCGCGATGACGCAAAAGCGCCCTGCGCCGGAGACAGCCACGTGCGTTGGCAGCGGCATGATTGCTGAAATTGCGGATATTTGCCAGAAGCAGGAGATTGATTTGCTGATTTTTGACTGCGAGCTGTCTCCGACACAAATACGGAATATTGAGCAGTTGACCGGTGTGCGCGTGATTGACCGCACCATGCTGATTCTCGATATTTTTGCGGCGCGGGCTGTCTCAAAAGAGGGCAAGTTGCAGGTTGAACTGGCGCAGTTGAAATATATGCTGCCGCGTTTGACCGGTAAGGGCGCTGCGCTTTCTCGTTTGGGGGGCGGCATTGGTACCCGTGGACCGGGTGAGACGAAATTGGAAACGGATCGCCGCCATATTCATCGGCGGATTCAGGCACTGAAAGAGCAGCTTGCGCAGGTGGAAAAGCATCGGGCACAGATTGACCGCCGCCGGAAAAAGGACGGCACTGTGACAGTGGCGCTGGTGGGATATACCAATGCCGGGAAAAGCACATTGATGAATCGCTTGACCGATGCGGGTGTGCTGGCAAAAGACATGCTGTTTGCTACGCTGGACCCGACTGCGCGTGCGCTGCGTTTGCCGAGTGGCCAGACGGTGATGCTGATTGATACGGTTGGTTTGGTGCGCCGTTTGCCGCACCATTTGGTGCAGGCGTTTCGCTCGACGCTGGAGCAGGCTGCAACGGCAGATTTGATTTTGAATTTGTGCGATGCCTCCAGTGCGGAATCGCAGGTGCATTTGCGTGTGACCAGAGATTTGCTGGAGGAGTTGGGGTGCCAGGATCGCCCGATTTTGCCGGTGCTCAACAAGTGCGATTTGGTGCCGGAGATTCACCAGATGCCGATGATTGGCGGTGCGGTGCGCATCAGTGCGGCAACCGGACAGGGGATTGATGAGCTGTTGCAGGCCATTGAAACAAATTTGCCCAAGCAGCATGTTCAGGCAGAGTTGCTGCTGCCATTTGCACAGAGTGGACTTGCTGCGCAGATTCGAAAAGAGGGTGCTGTATTGCACGAGGAGTATACAGAACAGGGGCTGCGCATCACCGCGATGGTGCCGCGCCACTTGCTGGAACAGGCCATACCCTTTGTGATTTTGGGACAGGAGGATTAGCGGTTGCATGGGGGAGTTCCCTATCATGTTTTTGTTTTATTTTGCAGTTGAATCAAAAGACTTTGGGGCAGACAGGCACGTTCTGCCCTTTTTTTGCGTAGAATGATAGCGGCGCACCGCAATGGTGCGGAGAAAGGAGAGGAGTGCAGTGCGCAGATTTCAGCGCTTTCGCCGTCGTGGAGGCAGAAGACGGTTCCCCAAAAAGCGCGTTGCCTTGCTGGTGATTTTGGTGGCGCTGTTTTGTTTTTTCAGCTTTCAGCTGCAACCGATGCTGCGTTCTATCACGATTACGGCAGCAAAGCAGGCGGTGACGATTTCGATTGAAGAAGCAGTGAAAGAACAACTGGCTGCGGATTCGGTGGATTATGCCGATTTTATCAATATTGAGCGCGATGCTGCCGGTAATATTTTGGGCATTACCACCAATGTGGTCAATATGAACCGGTTTAAGACGGCGCTTTCTTCTGCGTTGCAGCAAAAGCTGATTACGCGTTCGGCGGCGGTGGGTGTGCCGGTGGGTACGCTGTTGGGCGGTAGTCTGCTGCGTGGGCGTGGGCCGTCTTTGCCGCTAAAAGTGGGGTTGATTGGAAATGCACAGATTGATTTTCAAAGCAGCTTTGCTTCAGCAGGCATTAATCAAACCATACATAAAATTGATTTAACGGTGACGGCTTCTTGCTATTCTTACCTGACCGGTGTGAAAGGGGAGAGCGATGTTTCGACTACGGTGGCTGTGGCCGAGACGGTGATTGTGGGGCAGGTACCGGAAACGTATGCCAATTTGCAGCTGCCTGGTTTGACGGCTGCTCAGGGCGAAAAATAGGCTTTATAATTTTTGTCAATCGCGTTATAATAAGAAAAAGTTCAACAAAAAAGGAGACGGCCTATGCTGGCAAGAATGAAGCAGCTGGTGCAGGAGCTTTCCCGCGCAAGTGAGGCATATTACAAATATGATCGGCCGATTATGACCGATAAGGCTTATGATCAGTTGTATGACGAATTGGAGCAGCTGGAGCGCCAGACGGGTGTGGTGTTTGCCAATTCTCCCACACAGCGCGTGCAGGGAGAGGTTTTGGAAAGTCTTGCCAAAGTGACGCATACCAAGCCGATGCTGTCTGCAAAGAAGACCAAGTCGTTGCAGGAGTTGTTGCAGTTTTGCGGTGAGCAGCCGGTTCTGGTTTCATGGAAGCTGGACGGTTTGACACTGGTGCTGCGGTATGAAAACGGCACCTTGCAGCAGGCGGTGACCCGTGGCAACGGTGAACAGGGAGAGGATGTGACCCATGCGCTGAAGATGTTCACCAATGTGCCGTTGCAGATTCCGCATCAGGGGGCACTGGAATTGCGCGGTGAGGGCGTGATCTCGTGGCACCATTTTGAGACAATTAATGCTGCGCTGCCGCTGGAAGAGCAGTATGCGCACCCGCGCAATCTGGCGGCTGGCAGCGTGCGGCAGCTCAATTCTGCTGTGACTGGCCAGCGGTTTTTGGAGTTTTTGGCGTTTTCGCTTGTGCAGGCGCCGGATTTGCAGGCACAGACCTGCAACGAACAGCTTGCCTTTTTGGAGGAAAACGGCTTTGCGGTTGTGGGCCGTGCGTTGCAGACATTTTCGGGTGAACAGGTGCTCTCTGATTGCATTGCAAGGTTTGATCCGCGGCGTTATCCGTATCCGGTGGACGGGTTGATTTTTACCTATGACGATTTGCGTTTTGGGGCACTTCAGGGGGCGACGGATCATCACGAGAATAATCAGATCGCTTACAAATGGGCGGATGAAACGGTGCAGACGACCTTTCGTGAGATTGAGCTGAATACGACCCGAACCGGGATGGTGAGTTTGACGGCTTTGTTTGATCCGGTTATCATTGACAGCACGGAGGTTCGCAGAGCCAGCGTGCATAATTATGATATTTTTACCGCGTTTCGTTTTGGAGAGGGAGATGCGATTACCGTTTATAAAGCGAATCGGATTATTCCGCAGATTGAGGAAAATTTGACGCAAAGTGGCACTTGCGTTTTGCCGGATACCTGCCCCTGCTGTGATACCGCGCTGGAGCTGCGCAGGCCGAAAGATGCCCAGTTTCTGTTTTGCCCCAATTTGGATTGCCCTGCCCGCCGCGTGCAGCAGTTTGTGTATTTTGTCAGCAAGCCGGCGATGAATATCGCTGGTCTTTCTGCTGCGACGCTGGAAAAATTGATCGACAAGGGCTGGATTAAAGAATTTGCAGATATTTATCATTTGGATGACCACCGGGAGGATTTGATTGAAACTGATGGCTTTGGTGAGAAATCGTATCAAAAGCTGTGGAACGCCATTGAAGCGAGCCGCACGGTCACGTTGGATCGCTTTTTAGTTGCGCTGGGGATTCCGAATGTGGGGAAAAAATCAGCGAAGATTTTGGCGCAGGCTTGCGATTATAACTGGGAGAAGTTGATAGAAAAGGTGGATTCTGGTTATGATTTTAGTTTGCTGCGTGATTTTGGCACAGTGGTGAGCCAGAATGTGCAGGCCTATTTTGCAGACGAACGAAACCGTGCCATGCTGTTGCGGTTGTTGCCGGAGCTTCACTTTGCTCAGGTTGAAATCAAAGCGGTTTCGCAGGAGAACCCGTTTTTTGGTAAGACCGTTGTGCCGACCGGTACGCTGGTGCATTTTACGCGTGATTCGATCAAAGAGACGCTGGAGGCGCTGGGAGCGAAGGTGACTGGCTCTGTTTCGAAAAATACCGACTATGTGCTTGCCGGTGAGAAGGCTGGCAGCAAATTAGCGAAAGTCCGGCAGTTGGGTATTCCAGTGCTTTCTGAAGAGCAATTTATGGAGATGCTGCCGGAGGATTGACAGGTTGTATTATGAAAAAACTCCCAACAACGGGAGTTTTTTTCATGTCGCCAAGATGTGTTTGTATTTGAGGATTTTTGATTGCCTGCTTTGCATGCTGCAAGGCAGGTATTTTTTTCTGCGAGCTGGCATACAAAAGAAGCAGGACAAACTTTTTTTGCGGGGTGGTTCTATTTTGAAGGGGTTGTCCATAACTATGAGTAGAAGCACAAACGCTGCTTTTGTAAAGGTGTGTGGCGCGGGTGTTTGTGGTCAGGAAAAGGAGGGGTTGGTATGGTGCAGACTGGACAGACGCCGTTTGAAAGCGCTGTGTTGATTTTTGGTCAGCGATTGCGTCATGCCTTGCAGGCGCAGCCGGTTGCATTGCAGAATCAGGTGAATGAGATTCGGCTGCGTGTGGACCGGCCGGTGACGTTGCATACGGCTATGACAGTGCAGCCGTTGGAGCTGATTGTGCGCAGGGAAGATCTCAATGAGGCGTATCGCCGCCTGTGTGACTTTTCGATTTACGCGCATCAGGAGGAGATTCGGCAGGGTTACCTGACGATACAGGGTGGTCACCGCGTGGGGATTTGCGGTACTGCAGTGGTGCAGCAGGGGCAGATTGCGACGGTTCGGGATATTTCTTCGCTGAATCTGCGGATTGCGCGGCAGGTGCGGGGCGCTGCTGACGAGCTGCTGCGCTGCATTGGGCAGGATTGGCAGCAGGGGTTGTTGCTTGTAGGGCCGCCGGCCTGTGGGAAGACGACGCTGTTGCGAGATTTGGCACGTGCATTGGCGACAGGTGTGGGCGGTATGCCGAAAAAAGTGGCTGTAATTGATGAGCGCGGTGAGCTGGCGGGTGTTAGCGGTGGTGTGCCGCAGCATGATTTGGGGCTTTGTGCGGATGTGTTGGACCATTACCCGAAGGGTGACGGAATTTTGCATGCGGTGCGCGCGTTGTCACCGCAGGTGATTGTTTGTGATGAGCTGGGAGCGCAGGAGGATGTGGTTGCTTTGGAGCAGGGGCTGCATGCGGGCGTGGCGGTGATTGCGACGGTACATGCGGGCAGCATTGCACAGTTGCTACAGAAAAAACAGGGACAAACTTTGCTGCGAAGCGGCGCGTTTGATACGGTGGCAATGCTTAGCGGTACGGCACTTTGCCAGGTGACGGAATTACATAAAGCGGGTGATTTACTTGATCAAATTGGCAGGCAGCCTCGTGTTGATTGCGGCGGCCACATTGCTTGGCTGCATGGAGTCGTATAAACTGCATTTGCGTGTGGAAGCGCTGGAGCGTTTTTTGACACTAATCACAGTGATCGAAACAGAGATGCGGTATTATGCTTTGCCTTTGCGGCAGATTGTGACAAGGCACAGCGATGCGTTTGCGTTTTTGTGCCATTGCCAAGTTCAGCTTGAAGCCGGTAAAAGCTTTGCGCAGGCGTGGCAGGCGGGAATTGCGGCAAGTGCAAAGGGCAAGGGATTGAAGCAAAAAGACAAAGCGCTGATGGAACAATTTGGCACGGGGTTGGGCGACAGCGACATAGAAGGCCAGTTGGCGCATTGCCGTACCACGCAGGCATTACTCACGGTGCAGATTGAGCAGGCACGAGCAGAAAAAACAAAGAAGTCAAAGCTGTTTTCGGTGTTGGGATTGTGCGGTGGCGCAGGTGTTGCACTGTTGATATGCTAAAACGGAGGAATTGCAAACATGGATATTGATTTGATTTTTAAGATCGCTGCGATTGGGATTATTGTGGCGGTGCTCAATCAGGTTTTGATTCGCTCAGGCAGGGAGGAGCAGGCGATGATGACCACGCTGGCCGGATTGATCGTGGTGCTGATGATGGTGATACAACAGATCAGTACGTTGTTTGAGTCGATCAAGTCGATCTTCGGGTTATAGCGTATGAATCTGTTTGCGATTATTGGACTTGCGATTTTGACTGCGGTGATAGCTGCTTTGCTGCGCCGCTATCACAAAGAATATGCCATGCTCCTTTCTGTGCTGGGCGGCGGTTTTATTCTGTTTTTGCTGTTGCAGAGCTTTGTGCCTGCGCTGAGCGGTATTACGGCTCTGCTGTCTGCTTCCGGTGCTTCCGGAGAATATACCGGTGTGCTGCTGAAAACGCTGGGCACCTGTTTTTTGGCGCAGTTTGCTGCGGATGCCTGCCGGGATGCCGGTGAGAGTGCCCTTGCCTCTCGCGTGGAGCTAGCCGGTAAGGCTGCGGTGATCTTAACGGCGTTGCCGCTGTTTCAAACGATTGCCAATACTGCAGTGGCGCTGATTGGAGGATAACGGACGTGAAAAAGTTTTTATGCTGCCTAGTGTTGATGCTACTGTTTGGAACGCCTGTATTTGCGGCTGAAAGTACGGCTGATGGCACAAATGCCTTTGCGGAGTATTATGAACAGCAGGCAGAGGATTCAGGTGCCAATGACCTGCCGGATGCTTTGCCGCAGGAGACGCGGGATCAGCTTGCTGAACTGGGTGTAAATGGTGCAAACTGGAGCGATTTGCAGAATTTGCAGCCAGGCGATGTGTTCTCGCAGATTGTGCGGATGTTGGGACAGGGGATACGGGCACCGCTGCAGGCGTTGCTCTCGTTGCTGGGGGTGATGCTGCTGTGTGCGTTGGTTGGCAGTATGAACATTACGTTGGGTGAGCGCAGTATGGGCGGGGTGATGAACGTGATTGGAATGCTGTGTATTTGTATGACGGTGATTACGCCCATTGTGCAAACGGTGCTCAAGGTGACCGGTGTGATTCAGGGAGCTTCTTCGTTTATGCTGGCATGTATTCCGGTGCTGACCGCTGTGATGGTTGCAAACGGGCAGACAGCCTCGGCCAGCTCCTATCATTTGTTGATGCTGGGAACTACCAATTCCATTGCGTTTCTTTCTGCGCATTTTTTGACTCCGTTTATGAATGTTTTTCTTGCATTTTCTACGGTTTCTGCGATTTCACCGGGGGTGCGGTTACATACGCTGTGCGGCACGGTTGCTAAGATTGTGAAATGGGTACTGGGTTTTTGCATGAGTGTATTTACCGGATTGCTGACACTACAGAGTTTGCTGGGCAGCTCGGTGGATGTGACAACCAACCGTACGTTGCGCTTTGTGGTGAGCAGTTTTGTGCCGGTGGTGGGCAATGCGCTGGGCGAGGCGCTTTCTACCGTGCAAGGCTGCTTGAAGATTCTCAGGAGTGGTGTGGGAGCATTTGGTGTGCTTGGGGTGGCATTTTTGTTTTTGCCGGTGTTGCTGGAGTGTCTGTTGTGGCAGGTTACACTCTCTTTGGGCGCTGCGATTGGAGATATTTTTGACCTGAAGGAAATGACTGCGGTGTTGCAGGCGGCTGCTAAGGTGATTAGTATGATGCTGGCGATTTTGCTGTGTACTATGGCAATGCTGACTATCTCGACCGTGGTGGTGTTGCTGACAGGGGGTGCGGCATAATGGAGAGCGTGCAGGCTTGGGCGGCGGGCGTATGTTTTACGGTGACTGCGGCGGCGCTGCTGCAGTATTTATCACCCAATGGGGCAATGGAGCGTGTGATGAAGCTGGTTTTGGGCGCATTTGTGCTGTATGGCGTTTTGCTGCCGATTTTAACATTATTACCGCAGCTTGCAAATGGGTTTGATGTTTCTGTGGACAATACGCAGGTTACTTCAATTGACTTGACGGACACGGTGGACAGCCAGATTTATACTGCGGCACAGGCCGGCGTGCAGAACGTTGTGACGACAGCATTGGTGCAAGCGGGCATCACTTGTAAAAATGTTGCACTGGTGATGGATAAAAACGACGATGGCAGCATATCAATTAGCAAGGTATTGGTCACTGTGAGCGGTGTTTCGGCATCGCAGGCGGTTATAGAACAGCAGCTGAGCAGTATTTTGGGCTTGCAAACGGAGGTAATCATTGATGCGGGATAACGAAAACAGACAGGATGTAAAAACCGCCGCACAGTCGCTGAAAAAGCTGCTGCAAAACGAACATACCAGAAAGATTATCATCGCAGTGGGTGTGGCGGCGGTACTTGCCATTTTTCTCTCCAGCTTTTTTGGCAGGAGCGGCTCAACAAGCACGCAAACCGAACAAGCCGTGCAGACTGCGGCGGTTCAGTCGGTGCAGGATTATAAGGTGCAGACAGAAAAAAGCCTGACTGATCTGATTAATACCATTGAAGGGGTGGAAAATGCCAATGTGCTGGTCACCATAGAAAAAAGTGCGCAACAGGTTTATGCTGCTGAAGAAAAAGTAAGCACCCAGACGCAACAGGATGGCAGCCAGAGCGCTGCAGGGAAAAATCAGTCGAACAGCAGCAGTGAGACAAAATATCTCATCATCAAAAATGCGGACGGCACCCAGCAGCCGATTGCTGTGACGGAGGTGCAGCCCACAGTGCAGGGCGTGGTTGTGGTATGCTCTGGTGCGCAGAACCCGACAACGCGCCAGAATATTACAGACGCCGTTACCACAGCGTTGCATATTTCTTCGGCGCGCGTGTGTGTGATTCAGTCAAAGTAAACATCTATCTTAAACAAAAGAGGGGAGCTTTATGTATATGGCAATTCGAAAAAGACAACTGGTGCTTGCTGCATTGGTGGTGGCGCTTGGTGCAGCGGTGTATCTCAATTGGCAATTTGGTGGGAGCAGTCAGATTGTAGATGTTGGAGCAACTGCTTCGCAAAAGGAGCTGGGCACAGCGCAGTTGGTAAACGGGCAGGTGCAGTCTGAGTCGTCTCAGACTGCGTCTGAGGCAGTTTCTCAGGCAGTGAATGCGCAGGCGGAAACGAGTGCATATTTTGCTCAGGCAAGACTGGAGCGTCAAAAGACACGCGATGCTTCTCAGGAGCTGGTGCAAAAGGTGCTTAATGATGCTGCCGCGGATGACAACACCAAAACAGAAGCGGCAAATCAGGCGGCTGAAATCTCGCAAAATATGGTTGTGGAAACCAATATTGAAAATCTGATTAAGTCGAAGGGCTTTTTGGACTGCGTGGCCTTTTTGCAAAACGGCGCGTGCAGTGTTGTGGTGCAAAAAGACGGTGAATTTGTTTCGGCCGATGCCATTGCCATTAAAGATATTGTGGTGACGCAGGCAAAAATCACTGCAGATAAGGTTACCATTGTTTCAAAATAAGAAGCGCAGCGCCTGTAAAATCAAATTGCGCAGTTTGCCTGTTTGTGGTATACTGATACCATATAAGCGGGATGCGCAGCAAAGAAAGAGCCGTCTACAGCTATGGACGGTTTTTTCTGATTTTAGGAGGCAAATATGAACAGACGTGACGAACGGGAGCAGGCGTTTCTTTTGATTTTTGAATATACCATCAATCAAGAGTCGGTGGCGCAGATTATTGAAAATGCCGGACAGGCGCGGGATTTGACGCCCTCTGCTTTTGCACGCAGCGTTGCAACAGGCGCACAGGAGCAGCAGGAGCGCATTGACCAAACCATTGCGCAATACAGCCGTGGTTGGCAGTTGCGCCGCTTGCCGCGTGTTTCGCTGGCGTTGCTGCGTTTGGCGGTGTATGAAATGTGCTTTTTGCCGGAGATACCGCTGAGTGTTTCTATCAATGAGGTGGTGGACCTAGCAAAAAAATATGGCGGCAAGGAGGACGCGCCGTTTATCAATGGCGTGTTGGGTTCTGTGGCAAAAGAATTGGAGAAAGCCGATGTCTGACGTTTGCCTGGGGATTGATACCAGCAATTATACGACCTCGGTTTCATTGCTGGAGCAGCATGGGGATTTGCAGCAGCAAAAACGTTTGCTGCCTGTGCCCAAAGGGGCACTGGGTTTGCGCCAAAGCGATGCAGTGTTTCATCATACGCAGCAGTTGCCGGAGTTGCTTGATGCACTGTGGCGGCGGCCGTTTGAATTGGTTGCTGTGGGTGCTTCGGTTACTCCGTGTGATGCTGTTGGTTCTTATATGCCGTGTTTTACTGTTGGGGCGGGTGCAGCACAGATGCTAGCCAGAACGCATGGCGTACCACTGCATCGTTTTTCGCATCAAAGTGGGCATATTGCTGCTGCGTTGTATGGCAGCGGGAAGATGGAACTGCGTTTTGCACCGTTTTTGGCATTTCATGTATCTGGCGGCACGACAGAAGTGCTGCTGGTTAAGCCGCACCGGGAACGTATTTTTGACAGTAAATTGGTAGCGGCATCGCTGGATCTGAAAGGCGGGCAGGCCGTGGATCGTGTGGGCGGTATGCTGGGGCTGGAATTTCCTGCGGGAAAGGCGTTGGAGACGCTTGCACTGCAATGGGAGGAGCCGTGCAGCGTTAGACCTGCGATGAAGGGTTGTGATTTTTCGCTTTCTGGTGTGGAAAATCAGTGCAGTGCGATGTTGCAGCAAGGCAGGCCAAAAGCGGAGATTGCGCGTTTTTGCCTGGAGTATCTGCGTGCTTCGCTGGAAAAATGTGTGCAGGCGTTGCAGTGCCAATATGGCGATTTGCCGTTGCTGTTTGCCGGAGGTGTGATGTCGAACAGCATTTTGCGCGATGCGTTTACCGTGGGCTATGGTGCGTATTTTGCGCCGCCAGTGTTTTCTGCGGATAATGCTGCGGGAATTGCGGTTCTTACAGCGTTGAAAGAGGGGTGGTTTTGAGGTGAAAATACCAACAGTGCTGACGGTTTCGCAAGTCAATCACTATGTGCGTTCGCTGTTGGACGGCGACGCTGCACTGGCGCAGGTATTTTTGAGCGGGGAAATCTCGAACTTTACGGATCACTATCGTTCTGGTCACCTGTATCTTTCGTTGAAGGACGATACTTGTGTGATTAAGGCGGTGATGTTTGCTTCGGCCGCATCTCGCCTGCGCTTTGCTCCGCAAAATGGAATGCAGGTGCTTGTGCGTGGAAGAGTTTCGCTATATGAGCAGGGCGGGCAGTATCAGCTGTATATTGAAGATATGCAGCCGGAAGGGCTTGGCGCGCTGCATGCGGCGTATGAGCAGCTAAAAAACAAGCTTGCTGCGGAAGGTTTGTTTGATGCTGCACGCAAACGATTGTTGCCGGTGTTTCCGGATCGAGTTGGTGTGATTACCTCGCCGACGGGTGCTGTTTTGCATGATATTCAGCAGGTGCTAAAGCGACGTTATCCATTGGCCGAGTTGGTGCTTTGTCCGGTGCAGGTGCAGGGACAGGAGGCAGCGCAGCAGATTGTGCAGGCGATTGCGCAGTTCAATGCAAGCAATGCTGCTGATGTGCTTATCGTTGCGCGTGGCGGTGGCTCCCCGGAAGATCTTTGGACGTTTAATGAGGAATTATTGGTGCGTGCTGTTGCTGCTTCAGAGATTCCAACCATCTCTGCGGTGGGGCATGAGACGGACGTAACTTTGTGTGATTTTGTTGCCGATGTGCGTGCTGCAACGCCGTCAGCAGCGGCAGAGCTTGCTGTGCCGGATCAGGCGGAATTATATCAGAAGCTGCGTGCTTGCCAATTTACGTTGAGGCAACTGATGCAGGCAAAGCTATTGGCTTGCCGTCGCAGGTTGACACAGACAACGCAGTCTGCGGCGATGAAAAGCCCCCAAAATATGCTGGCACTGCAAACGATGCGGTTGGATCGCTGCGCAGAACGCTTGCAGACAGCAATGGTGCAAACACTTGCACAGGCACAGCAGCGACTCAGTGCAATTTCTGGCAGTTTGCATGCGATGAGCCCGCTTGAAACACTTGCCCGTGGATATGCAGTGGTGCAAACGGCAGGCGGGATGCCGCTGCGCAGTGCAGCACAGACCAAAGCAGGGGAAGAAATTACAGTTACAGTTACAGACGGTGCATTGCGCTGTACCGTAAACGAGGTGAAAATCAATGCCGAAAAACCTTTCATTTGAAACTGCGATGCAGCAGTTGGAAGAAATTTTACAGAAGCTGGAAAACAGCGATACCACACTGGAGGAATCGCTGAAATTATATGAAAAGGGTGCTGCCTTGACTACATTATGTTATGAAAAATTGCAGACTGCAGAGCAGACAATGACGCAGCTTTCTGCTACTATGCAGGAGGGTTCTGATGGAGCGTAATATGCAGCGATACTGCGCTGAAATTGAACAGGCGCTGGAGCGTTATTTGCCAGTTAATCAGACTCAATATGCGGTGTTGATCGAAGCGATGCGTTACAGTCTGCTGGGTGGTGGTAAGCGTATTCGCCCGATTTTGTTGCTGGAATTTTATCGTTTGTGCGGTGGTAAGCAGGAGGCGGCAATGCCGTTTGCCTGTGCGGTGGAATCGATTCATGCATATTCGTTGATACACGATGATTTACCATGCATGGACGATGACGATATGCGCCGCGGTAAGCCTTCATGCCACAAACAGTTTGGGCAGGCAATGGCGTTGTTGGCTGGTGATGCGTTGCAGACGCTGGCGTTTTCGCTGATGTTGAGGGAGGAAACGGTTTGTACAATTGGCGCGGATCGAGCGGCAAAGGCGGCAGGCGTGCTGGCAAATGCTGCCGGTGCGCATGGTATGGTGGCTGGGCAGGTGATAGATCTGCTTGCATCCGGGAAGCAGACAACGCTGGAGCAATTGCAGCAAATGCATCGCTGTAAAACCGGTGCGCTGATTTCTGCTGCTTGCCAGATGGGGTGTATTTTAGCAGGTGGAACACCGGAACAAATTGCTGCTGCCGTGGCATATGCCGATGCGCTGGGGCTGGCGTTTCAAATTGTAGATGATGTTCTGGATGTGGCCGGAGAAACGGCTGCGCTTGGGAAGCAAACCGGGAGTGATGCAGCCAATGACAAAAGTACCTATGTTTCTATGCTGGGGATGCAACAGGCGCAACAGGCAGTACAAACACTGACCGAACAGGCTATTGATGCACTTTCTGTTTTTGGGCAGGAGGCGGGCGATTTGCGTGAATTGGCGGCATATTTGGCAAAACGAACCCATTGATAGAAAAATTGCAGCTCTGCTTGACAGTGTGGATTTCGTGTGCTATACTTGGTAAGCCGCTTACTGCGGGTTTTGATAAAGAGGGTAGCCTCACCCGTTGGTAGCGAGACTAGAGTAAAGGCAGGACAAACCATGTTCGCAGTTATTGAAACAGGCGGCAAGCAGTATAAAGTTCAACAAGGTGATGTAATCTATGTTGAAAAGCTGGCCGGCGAAGAAAACACAGAGGTTACTTTTCAGGTGATTGCCGTTGGAGACGGTAAGAAGCTGACAGTGGGTACACCGTATGTAGACAGTGCATCGGTTACCGGTAAAATCCTCAAGACTGGAAAAGGCAAAAAAATCACGGTATTTACTTACCGTCCGAAAAAAGGCTCAAAGCGTAAGATGGGTCATCGTCAGCCATATACAAAGGTTGAAATTTCTGCAATCAACGCGTAATGATTTTTATTCGCTTTTTGGCAGAGCCGGACGGTGCGCTACGCGGTTTTGAAATTAGCGGTCACGCAGACCATGCGCCTTATGGCGAAGATACGGTTTGTGCAGCGGTATCATCAGCTGCTTATCTGGTGGCCAATACGATTACCGAGATCCTGAAAATTCCCGCGGAGATTACTGTGGAGCAAGGAACAATGATAGTACAGATTGCAGCAAGCGATGCCTATGCCTGCCGTGATATTTTGGCAGGACTCAAGTTGCATTTTACTGCACTTGAGGAGCAATACCCTGCTTGTATGCAAGTCGATTATATGGAGGTGTAAGTATGCTTCAGATTAACATTCAGCTTTTTGCACATAAAAAAGGTATGGGTTCCACCAAAAACGGCCGTGATTCTGAATCGAAACGTCTTGGTGTGAAACGTGCAGACGGTCAGTTCGTGTTGGCGGGCAATATTTTGGTTAAGCAGCGCGGCACGCATATTCATCCCGGCACAAATGTGGGCAGAGGTTCAGATGATTCGCTGTTTGCATTGGTAGACGGTAAGGTGAAGTTTGAGCGCATGGGTCGCGACCGTAAAAAAGTTAGCGTATATACTGCTGAATAATTAAAATAGTTGCATGATAAGCCTGAAACGATGTGTTTCGGGCTTTTTTATACGTTGCTGCGTTGCGTATGCAGCGGTTTCGTGTTACAATCAAACCTAATTAAACCATTACAGAACGGTGGGAATACCATGTTTACGGATATTGCAAAAATTACCATTAAGGCAGGAGACGGCGGTGCCGGTGCCGTTGCGTTTCACCGCGAAAAATATGTAGCAGCAGGTGGGCCGGACGGCGGTGACGGTGGCAAGGGCGGCGATGTTATATTTCAGGTAGATACGAATTTATCGACATTGGCAGATTTTCGCTATAAACGCAAATATATTGCTCAGAACGGTGAAAATGGCAGAAAAAACCGCTGCAATGGGAAAAATGCACCGGATTTGCTGATTCGTGTGCCACAGGGTACATTAATAAAAGATGCCCAGACGGGCCGAATTTTGGCAGATTTATCAACCGATGAGCCGCAGGTGTTGCTCAAAGGCGGCAAGGGCGGTTTTGGCAATGCGCATTTTGCTACGCCGACGCGTCAGGCACCGCGTTTTGCAAAGCCAGGTGTGCCTGGAACATGCATTGAGGTGCTGCTGGAACTCAAGTTGCTCGCAGATGTGGGACTGGTGGGTTTTCCAAATGTTGGGAAATCGACATTGATTTCGGTGGTCAGCCAAGCAAAACCGACGGTTGCAAACTATCACTTTACGACACTGACACCTGTGTTAGGTGTGGTGCATTTGGAGGAGGGAAGCTCCTTTGTTTTGGCAGATATTCCCGGTTTGATTGAGGGTGCGTGGGAAGGTGTGGGACTTGGACACCAGTTTTTGCGCCATGTGGAGCGTTGCCGCATGTTGGTGCATATGGTTGATGTTTCTGGCAGTGAGGGTAGAGATCCCAAAGAGGATTTTGCGATTATCAACCGTGAGTTGGGAAAATTCAACCCGGAGCTGGCGCAACGCCCGATGTTGGTGGCGGGCAATAAAGCCGACCTTGCCACTGACGAGCAGATTGCTGATTTTGCGTGTTTTGTAGAGGAGCAAGGATATGTGTTTTTTCCAATGATGGCGGCGATTGATCATGGTGTGCAGCCACTGTTACAGCGCATTGCGCAGACATTGACGACGTTGCCGCCGGTGCGCGTGTTTGAACCGGAGGCATTGCCGGTAACACCAGCAGAGGAGCTTGGCAAAAAAGAAGTGCAGATTACGAAGCAGGAGGGGATTTATATTGTGGAGGCCCCATGGCTGCTTACGATTTTAAAAACCGTTGATTTTGATGATTACGAAGCATTGCAATATTTTCAGCGTGTGCTACTGCACACTGGCGTGATTGATGCGCTGAGAGCTGCTGGTATTGCAGAGGGTGACACGGTAAGCCTATATGATCTGGAATTTGATTTTGTAGAATAGCGGAGGAACATATGGAACGGTTATTTAACGGAGCGTGTGACCCCAAACAACTTAGTCCGCTGACACTGGCGTTTTTGGGTGATGCGGCGTTTTCGCTATTTGTGAGGGAGCGTTTGGTGTGCCTTGCCAACTGTCCGGTAAAAAAATTGCATCAAAATGCGGTAGAACAAGTGTGCTGTCAGGCGCAGGCGCGGTTTATGCAAGTATTGTTGCCGGTGCTGACTGAAGAGGAATTGGCTGTGTTTAAACGCGGCAGAAACGCTGGATCATCGGTGCCCAAAAATGCGGAACCGGCAGATTATCATGCGGCAACAGGTTTTGAAGCGATGTTTGGCTATTTGTATTTACAGGGTGAAATCGACCGGTTGAGAGAACTATTTACAATCATTTGTGAAAACGTAGGTTAATTTGCTGGAATCGTCATACACTAAGCGTGAGAATAACACAGAAAAGGTGATGAGTGTGACGATGCAAAACCAGCAGCATAGCCGTTTTAAAAACGTGCTATATGATATGCTCTGTTTTATACTGGGCAGTTTTTTATATGGAATCTCCGTTTCGGTATTTTCTGAGCCGAATCAGCTTGCCCCCGGGGGTGTAACCGGGCTTTCTATTTTATTCAATGCATTGTTTGCAACGCCGGTGGGTATTACAGCACTGGTACTCAATTTGCCGCTGATTGTGTGGGCAACGTTGGAGTTGGGCTATCGTTTGGTGCTGAAAACTGCGACTGCCATCGTGCTGACTTCGGTTGCCATTGACATAGTCGCATTGATTCTGCCGACTTATTGCGGAGACAAGATGCTGGTAGCTATTTTTGCCGGTGTTACAGAAGGGGCAGGACTTGCGCTGATTTTTATGCGCGGCGGTACCACTGGAGGTACCGATACTGCAGCCAGACTGCTGGGAAAACGGTTTCCACATGTTTCGATGGGTCGGTTGATGATGCTGATTGATTTGTGTGTTGTGACAGTATCGGCGGTGGTGTTTGGGAGTATTGAAAGCGCTATGTATGCTGTGATTGTAATTTTTGTGGCAACACGCATCATAGATGCTGTTTTATACGGAACTGATGTTGGCACGGGTAAAATGCTGTTTATCATGTCTCAGAAAAGTGCTCAAATCGCGCAGGCTGTGATTTCACAGATGGTGCGTGGTGTAACACTTTTGCAGTCTCAGGGGGCTTATACGGGCAAGCAGGGACAAGTTTTGCTGTGTGCTGTGCGCCGCTATGAGGTTTATCGTTTGATGCGTTTGGTGAAGGAGATTGACCATGATGCATTTGTCATCATTGGAGATGCTGGACAAATCAACGGTGAAGGTTTTGCAGCAAATGGAGAAGAGATTGAAACACTGCGGATGTTGCTGCGTAGAAAGCGACAGCATCGTGGGCGTTAGCACTGCAAAAAAGAAAACCGCAGCGGTTTGCGGTGCAAATCCGGCGGCTTTCCAAAACGCAGAACGATTAGTTGCTGTGATTTTGGTTCTTTTTGTTCTGAGCGTTTTTGGTAGTTTGATTCTGGTTTTGAGAGGCGTTGTTTTGTGACTGCTGTGCGTTGGTCTGATTTTCCTGTGCATTTGTTTTTTTGTTTTGTGCATGTTGTTTTTCCATGTGCATTCACCTCCTTACAAGGTTAGTATGCCGCAGTATGGGATGTTTTATACCAAATTTTGCTTTGGGAGTTGATTTTTTGCAATCGTTACCGTCTGAATTTCTTAGCCGTATGCAGAAATTGCTGGGAGAAGCATACGCTGCATTTGTGGAATGTTATGCAGTTCCTGCCTTAAAAGGTGTACGTTTGAATCCATTGAAATGTACCGCTGCGACTTTGCGGGAGTATCTGCCGTTTTCGCTGGCTCCGGCACCGTTTTCGCCGCTTTCGTATTACATAGATGCTGCTGAAAAAGTGGGTGCATTGCCTCTGCATCATGCCGGCGCATTTTATGCTCAGGAGCCTTCTGCCGCTTCTGCGGTTACCGTGCTTGCGCCGCAGGCTGGTAATAAGGTGTTGGATCTGTGCGCGGCACCTGGTGGAAAAGCGACACAAATTGCCTCTTTGTTGGATGGTACTGGCCTGATTTGGGCAAATGAGGTAGTAAGGAGCAGAGCAAATATTTTGTTGTCCAATATGGAGCGGTTAGGTGTGCGTAACGGGATTGTATCCAGTTGTCATCCTGCGGTGTTGTGCGAAAAGTTGGCCGGTTTTTTTGATAAGGTATTAGTAGATGCGCCGTGTTCTGGCGAAGGTATGTTTGGCAGAGATCCGCAGGCTGTGGTTGATTGGAGTGTTGCACATGTGCAGACTTGCGCTATGCGACAAGCAGCGATTCTCGATTGTGCAGCGCAGGCTGTAAAAACAGACGGTGTGTTAGTATATTCTACCTGTACGTTTGCAAAAGAAGAGAATGAAGATACCGTGTTGGCTTTTTTGCAGCGGCACCCAGAGTTTGTGCTGGAGGACTGCGGAGTGTCGTTTGGAAGACCGGGAATTGGTCTTCCGCAGACGCGCCGTATTTACCCGATGGACGGTGGAGCAGGGCATTTTGTGGCAAAGCTGCGCCGTGTGGAAGAGAATTTGTGCACCGTGGCACCATTTGCACTGCCAAAACGGCAAAATATTGACCCAGCGCACGCATTGCTGGAGGAATTGATGCAGATACCGTGGGAGGGGAAAATTTTGCGACTTGAGCAGAATTTTTTTCTGTTGCCAGAGGAATTGCCGGTGTTTCAAGGGTTGGGTGTGTTGCGTGCCGGTATTTTGCTGGGAGAACAGCGGCAAAATCGTGTGGAACCGGCGCATGCGCTATTTATGGCGGCACGGCCGCAAGATCTGCGACAAACAGTTACCTTTGCGCCGAATGACCCAGAACTGCTGCGCTTTTTAAAAGGGGAGGAGCTTGCTGCGCCGTCTGGTGCCAAAGGTTATGTTGGTGTTGCAGTGGCTGATGTGATTACTAGCTTTGGTAAATGTGCCGGTGGCAGACTGAAAAATAAATATCCCAAGGGTTTGCGCAATTTTTAACAGGTGTACTGCTTGAAAGTATATCGATTGCGTGCTACAATAAAATGGAAAATATCAGGAATTATAATGAAAGAGGGTCTATCTCCATGCAAGGAATCAGAGTTGAATACACCAAAACGCCAAAGGTAAAGCCTACAGATGAAACCAAGTTGGGCTTTGGCTCCATTTTTACAGACCATATGTTTTTGATGAATTATGATGAGGGTCAAGGCTGGCATGACGCGCGCATTGTACCGTATGCTCCTATTGCGCTGGAGCCATCGGCGATGTGTTTTCACTACGGCCAAACGGTGTTTGAGGGAATGAAGGCATACCGTACACAAGATGACCGGATTTTGCTGTTTCGTCCAGAGAAAAATGTTGCGCGTTTAAATATTTCCAACGAGCGTTTGTGTATTCCGAAGCTGGATGAGAACTTTGCGCTGCAATGTATTGAAAAACTAGTATCAGTTGAAAAAGATTGGGTGCCACACGCACCAGGTACTTCACTATATATTCGTCCATTTATTTTTGCAACAGATGCGCATGTTGGTGTGCATCCAGGCAAGCATTTGCTGTTTGTCATCATTTGCTCACCGGTAGGCAATTATTATCCAGAAGGTCTGGATCCAGTTAAAATTTATGTTGAGAGCAAGTATGTGCGTGCGGTAAAGGGCGGAATGGGCTATGCCAAAACGGCTGGCAACTACGCAGCTTCTTTGAAAGCACAGGACGAGGCGGAGGAGCAGCAGTATACTCAGGTACTGTGGTTGGACGGCGTAGAACGTAAATATGTTGAAGAAGTGGGCACCATGAATGTATTTTTTGTAATTGGTGATGAGGTTGTAACGCCGGCGTTGCAGGGTTCGATTTTGCCTGGTATTACGCGGATGTCTGCGTTGGAGATTTTAAAATCTTGGGGTCTAAAAGTAACGGAAAGCCCGATTGCGATTGAAGAGCTGTATCAGGCTTATCAGAATGGTCAGCTCAAAGAGGCGTTTGGTACTGGCACAGCGGCGGTTATTTCACCCATTGGCCAATTGAAATGGGAAGATCGTGTCATGGAGATCAACAATGGTAAAATTGGTGAGATCTCACAAAAGCTATATGATACGCTGACTGGTATTCAATGGGGCAGATTGCCTGATACGATGCAGTGGACCGTGGAAGTACATTAAACAAGACAGCACCTCAGCAGCTGTCGCTTTTTGTGTTTTGAAAAAGGAGAGTACTCAATGAAACGTATTGCCAGTTTTTGTGTGGACCACACCAAGCTACAGCCTGGCATTTATACTTCCCGAGTGGACGGCGATATTGTAACGTATGATATTCGCATGAAACGCCCGAATGTACCGCCCTTTTTGCCCAATGCTGCGATGCACACCATAGAGCATTTGTTTGCTACGCTTTCCCGAAATTCTGAGTTTGCAGATCATATTATTTATTTTGGGCCAATGGGATGCCGTACCGGCTTTTACTTTTTGGTGCGTGATTTACAACCGCAGGATGCGATTGTATTGATTTATCGCATTATGGAAGATATTTCAAATTTTACCGGAGAAATTCCCGGGAACACCGAGGTGGAATGCGGGAATTATCTGGAGCATGATTTGCAGGAGGCAAAAAATCAGGCCAAAATTTTCCTTCCGTTTATTGCGAATTATACAATAGAACAGCTTGAGTATGAAAAATAAATGTTAAATTGCACATAAATTTCCTCTTGTTCGTAAAAATAGTTGCAAATTTGTAATCATTATAGTAAGATACAGTAGTAAAGATTACACGGATGTAATATTTGCATGCGTAACGAGAGGAAGATTCATTATCAATTTTAACTGGTCTGAATCCCATTCAGAAAGTAAAAGAACGAATACGGAAGAAACGCATTTGCAGGCAATTTGGAAAAATATTTGTAGTTCTATTTTTCGCCTGACAAAACGAGTATATAGTATACAAATAAAAACGGTGCTGGCATACTTTACAGCACAAGCTGCTGGCATTACATCAAGTGGCAGTACTGGTTATGCAGAGAATAACCAGCATATATTTAAGGTGATTGCGCCGCTTACAGGCGCTGCAGTGCTGATTGCTTCTTTTGGTATTTCGGCTCTTCCTGGCGGTGGTATGCATGTTTATGCAGGTGAAACGCAATCGGTTTATGGTCAGCCCTATGAGGTGGTGAACCGTGTGATGGAGGAAAATACAGATGGCAGTCTGGTGTTGCAGTCTAGAATGATTACGGCAGTTGCACCGGTAGAATCTGCGAAGACAACGGTATCGGCCACAGAGCATTTGGCTGCAAAAAGTACGAGTGCTTATAAAGAAGCTGCGGGACTTTATCTCAACGGTGATTTTATTGGTGCGGCAGCAAACGGAGAAGATTTGACCATCATGCTGCAGGATTTGTTGAGTAATAATACACCGGAGGATTGCAAAGAAATTGCATTTACCGATCAAATCGAAATAAAAACAGATTTGTATGCGATGGCTGCGATTACTTCGGCAGAGGCGATAAAGGCACAATTGACCGGTCTTTCTGCAAAACCGATGGGCTATACGGTGACAGAAACAGATTCTTGGGAGAGTATTGCTGAAACATTTGGTTGCACAGTCAACGAACTTAAGGTGCTCAATCCCAATATTGCAGCTCCTCTGAAGAGCGGTGATAAACTCAGTGTGATTGCAAAGAAGTCTATTTTAAGTATTGCGTTTACAAAAGAGGAAAGTTACGAACAGACCATTCCTTTTGAAACGCAGGTGAAGAAGGACAGTTCACAGTATACCACGTATTCTGAGGTGTTGACCGAAGGAATGAACGGTACAAATTTGTTGGTTGATGCAGTTACCTATGTCAATGGAAAAGAGACTGCTCGCACCAATGTTTCACAAACAGTAACGCAGGAGCCTGTAACTAAAGTGGTAGCGCAGGGAACAAAAACCCCACCGGCTGGCAGTGTGCCAGGTGTGAGCAGCGGTACTCTGACTTGGCCGGTTCCAACCATTCACGTAATCAGCAGTGGTTTTGGTTACCGCGGCGGCGTTCGTCACAGTGGCATTGATATTGCAAATGGTGCAGCGTATGGTCACACTTTTGTTGCAGCAGATGCCGGTACGGTAGAGTTTGCCGGATACGATAATTCTGGTTATGGTCTTTACATTATTGTAAACCATGGGAATGGTAGAAAAACTCTGTATGGCCATGCAAGTAAAGCGCTTGTGCAGGCTGGAACAAAGGTGACCAAAGGACAAGCCATCGGTTTGATTGGTAACACAGGGTATTCTGACGGTGCACATTTGCATTTTGAAGTGATTGAAAATGGTGTTTCAGTCAATCCGCTAAATTATGTTCGTGCATAGAGAATAAAAAGAAGTACCTTGCTTGTATGCAAGGTCTTTTTTTATGTGGTTTTTGATAAAATTAAGAAGTTTTTTTGGTTTGTGATTTGTTTTAGCGAAATCGACTTGGCTATCATATGAAAATACAAGACTATCTGTTATTTTGAACAAGATTATGAATAAATTTTTGTGAGAGATTGACTTTTTTGTGCCAATGTATTATTATCATAAAAGATGCTTTTTGTTCGGAGCATTTTTTCGTACAAATATGTGATTTATTGCAATGCGCAATCGGCGCACAAGAAAACGATTGGGGCGTGTCTCATTGGATAAATATGTAGTCACCGGCGGCATCCCGCTAAAAGGTACTGTTACAGTTAGTGGTGCCAAAAATGCCGCCATTGCCATTATTCCTGCGGCTATTTTGTCAAACGACGTTTGCCGGATTGAAAATGTACCAAACATTACAGATGTAAACGATATGCTTCATATTATTCGTGATATGGGAGCTGTAATTAAACGAATTAATAAATCTACCATTGAAATAGATGCAAGGCCAATTCACTCTCACGTGGCTTCTTATGAGCTGGCGCGCCATATGCGCGGTTCTTATTACCTGCTGGGGGCGCTGTTGGGTCGATTTTGTCATGCTGTGGTTTCAATGCCTGGTGGCTGCGATTTTGGTGTGCGTCCTATCGATCAGCATCTTAAGGGTTTTTCTGCTCTGGGCGCTACGTATAGTCTTGAAGGCGGTATGGTGGACGTGCAGGCACAACAGCTTTGCGGCAACAATATTTATATGGACGTTGTTTCGGTTGGAGCAACGATTAATACCATGCTGGCAGCGGTAAAGGCTACAGGACTGACTGTAATTGAAAATGCTGCGAAAGAGCCGCATATTGTTGATTTAGCGAACTTTTTAAGTTCGATGGGTGCAGATATTCGTGGTGCCGGCACGGATGTGATTAAGATTCATGGTGTAGAAAGCCTGCATGGAACAGTATATTCGATTATTCCGGATCAGATTGAGGCTGGCACCTATATGGCAGCTATTGCTGCGACTGGCGGAGATGCAATCGTAGAAAATGTGATACCTAAGCATCTGGAGTCGATTTCGGCAAAGCTGGAGGAAATGGGTGTTACCGTAGAAGAATTCGATGATTCGATTCGCATTAAACGGGCAGAACCGCTGCAAAAATGTAATATTAAAACGATGCCACACCCTGGTTTTCCGACGGATATGCAGCCGCAAATCTCTGTGCTGCTTTCGATTGCACAGGGTACCAGCATTATCAATGAAAGTGTGTGGGACAGCCGTTTTCGCTATGTAGAAGAATTGCGCCGGATGGGTGCACAGTTTTCGGTGGACGGCAAGTTGGCAGTGATTGAGGGTGTGGATCATTTGAATGCTGCCCCTGTAAAAGCTACGGATTTGCGTGCAGGTGCAGCTGTGATTATTGCAGCACTTTGTGCAAATGGCGTCAGCCAGATTGAGGAGGTACGCCATATTGAGCGCGGCTATGAAGATATCGTGGAAAAGCTGCAGCAACTGGGCGCAAACATCAAACGTGTGCACACGCCGGAGGATAGCAAACCTCAGGCCATGTAATTTTAGATACCTAAGCCTGCCGCCTTTGCGACGGGCTTTTTTGATACCATCCACGGAGGAATACTATGGCAAGAATTTGTCCTTTATTCAGCGGCAGCAGCGGTAATTGCTACTATGTTGGTTCGGCAACGGCCGGTATTTTGATTGATGCGGGACGTAGTGCTAAGCAGATTGAAGCAAAATTGAAACAGTGGGAAATACCGATGCATGTGATTCAGGCGGTGTTTGTAACGCATGAGCATACGGACCATGTTAAGGGGTTGCGTGTGTTGACTGCAAAGTATGGAATACCGGTGTTTTCTTCGCTTGGTACGTTGCAAGCCTTGGAACGACTGGAGTTGCTGCCGTCAGATATTGCGATAAATTTAGTGGAGGAACGTGGAATTGAATGCGCTGGGATGTGGATTTCAACATTTGAAATACAGCACGATTGTGCACAGGGCGTGGGTTTTCATATTACAACGGCGGATGACCGTACATTGGCATTTGCGACGGATTTGGGCTGTATGACTGAGCAGGTGCGGAAAAATTTGTTGGGCAGCGACTTTGTGGTGCTGGAATCAAACCATGAAGAAGGGATGTTACGCACAGGAAATTATCCTTACTATTTAAAGCGGCGAATTTTATCAGATAGAGGGCATTTGTCGAATGTGGCTTGTGCTGAGATGTTGCCGGAATTGGCTCAGTCTGGTACGGCGCGGTTTTTGTTGGCGCATTTGAGCCATGAGAATAATACGCCGGAAATTGCCCTGCAAACAGCGCTTTGCGCATTGCAAATGAAAGGTTTGAAAAAGGAAAGAGACTATGAAATTTCTGTGGCACAAAGGGAAAATGAGAATTTAGGTATTATACTGTTTTGAGGTGTTTTCATGCTGACTATTCAGATTGTTTGTGTGGGGAAATTGAAGGAACAATATTGGGTGCAGGCGTGTGCGGAGTATGCAAAACGATTGGGTAGTTTTTGCAAATTTGTGGTGCATGAAGTGGGGGAAGTGAGGATTTCAGAGAAGGCATCAGACGCGGAAATACACAATGCACTTGAAAAAGAAGGAACTTCGATTTTGCGTTTAGCTGCGAATGGGTTTGTGGTTGCGTTGTGCATCGAGGGACGGGAGATGGAATCGATGGAAATGGCACATTTGCTAGAAAAATGCTCTGTTGCGGGGCATAGTATGGTGAGTTTTGTCATTGGAAGCTCGCATGGATTGTGCGAAACGGTGAAAAATAGAGTTGATTTCAAACTTTCTTTGTCTAAAATGACGTTTCCGCATCAATTGGCGCGCGTGGTGCTGACAGAGCAAATTTACCGGAGTTTTCAGATACAGTCGGGCGGAAAATATCATAAATAATGGAAAAATGCGGGGGTTTGTACATGAATTCGTAACAAATTGTGGTCTCAAAGTGCTGTTTTGCGACCATGAATGTGCATTTTTGGACCAATAGCGAGCACTACCTTTTGGGGTTAATTCAATTAAGTTACAAATATGTTTTTAGATGATGGAGAGGGGATTGCTTGTGGGTGATCCTTTTTTAGGTGAAGAAATCGATTTCGTGCATGGTTAATCTGTAAAAGGTTGTATCATGTATAATCGGATTTAATACTATAAAAATTGTTAAATCAAAAAATATTAAATTATTTCTTGTTATATTATATAAATATAATTTATATTTTATTATAATCATGCTGTTTTGAGAGTAATAAAAATAAAATTGGAGCATTTGGAATGGGAAAAGAAAAAACGGAGCCTTTCAGCTCCGTTTGGTGTTTACAGGGTACAAGAGTTGAATCCCGGAAGACAACGTTTTTCTTTGTCGTCATCGGTGCAGCCTAATACTTTTTGGGAGAGGAGTGCGACCTGCTCTTCTAAAGCTTGGACGCGGGCTACCAATTCTTCAATCGTTTTTTCATTGCTCATATACTTCAACCTCCTTTATGAGATTATTATATCAAAGTTCACCAGCAATATCAATAATAATTCTCAATTTTATTTTAGTTATTTTTACTGAAAAAATCTTTATTAAAATGGAGTTTATTATCTAAAATAGGAATATCATCTTGGATGTCATGTGATTTGGTCGGTTGGTGGAGAGTTTGTATGAGGGAAATAAAAAAGAACCTGAGACGCGAAGTGCGTCCAGGCTCAGCCTGGTGCGGCAGATGGGACTTGAACCCATACGTCAAAGACACACGCCCCTCAAACGTGCCTGTCTGCCGGTTCCAGCACTGCCGCAAATACCAACGGGACAAGTATACCATTTTGTAAAACGGCTGTCAAGGAAAAATTGGCGGGAATGGCGGTGCGTTGCGCGGGGAGAGAATCGCTGTTTGAGATTGTGTGTATGTTTAGGCAGAACCGCAAGATACTGTGGCGAGATTTTTTGTAAGCGCTATGCTTGGTGGATTGGAGAAAACTATGCCCTGAATCAGGCGGAGAAGGCGGGGGAAGCATCTGAAAAATTACGCGAATTTTGTTGCTTTTTGGCGGTTTTTTCGATATAATCTTAGCAAAGCAATCGGAATTTGGAAAGGCCATGGGAGGTAATTTTGGGATGCGGATATCGTTAAAACGGATCTTGACGGCAATGTTGGCAGCGCTGAGTATTGCGACGATCTTTTTTTCGTCACTTGCGTTGCGGGGGGGCGTGCAGGTGCAGGCGGCCGATGCCCCGATCAGCGCTTCGATGACCGGTGATCAGGTTAATTTGCGCAGCGGTGCGGGCATGCAGTATTCGATCATCGGCAGTTTGTCCGGTGGAGAGCTGGTGACGGTGCTGGACGACAGCGATCCGAACTGGGCAAAGGTGCAGACTTCTTCAGGGGTGGTTGGATATTGCAGTAAAACGTATGTAAAGCACCTTTCTTCTGCGCAGACAGGAGAAGGGATTGGCGTGCTGACCGGTGACCAGGTGAATTTGCGTGCAGGGGCCGGTTTGAGCTACCGTGTGTTGGGAACGCTGGCGCTGCATGAGACGGTGACTGTGTTGGATAGCAGTGACCCAAACTGGGTGCGTGTGCGTACACAAAGCGGTAAGGAAGGATATTGCAGTGCGCAGTATTTACAGCGTCAGGAAACGGACGCGGCACAGGGGACTGCTGTAACAACTGATGCGTTGAACCTGCGCAGTGGTGCGGGATTGGGCTATCGTGTGCAGACCGTGTTGCAAAAGGGCACGACGGTGACACTGTTGGAGGGCGGTGATGCCAACTGGGCCAAGGTGCGGACTGCGAATGGTACCGTGGGCTATTGCAGCAGAACCTATTTGCAGGTAGACGGTGCAAAGGAGGAAACGCCGGAAACAACGCTGTATCGTGCGATGACGACGGATTACCTGAATCTGCGCAGTGGTGCGGGGCTTGGACACCGTGTGCAGACGGTGCTGGCAAAGGGCGCTGTGGTGGATGTGTTGGATGATAGCGATGCAAACTGGGTCAAGGTGCGAACAAGCGATGGTACCGTAGGATATTGCAGTCGTGCGTATTTGCAGGCTGAGAAAGCTCCCACAACCGTGGCGCTGAGTGAGCAGGAGAGGACTGTGACAGCAGGAGAGGGTTTCACTTTTACAGCGACGGTTTCGGACGAGACGCTGCCGACGGTGGTTTCGAACAATGCCGGGGCGGTGCAGGTGACGTATGCAGGGCGTTCGGGCAATGTACATACCTATCAAGTGGAGACGACGCAGGCTGGTAGTGCGCAGATCACCGTGCGTGCAAATGGAGCAGAGGCAACGCTGCATGTGACGGTTGAGGCTGCACCGGTGCCGGAGGTGCCGCAGGAGAAGCAGGCAACGGTGAATGCGGATGTGCTCAATGTGCGCAGCGGCAAGGGTACGAACACGGCAGTGCTTGGTACAGTACGCAGTGGTGATATAGTAACCGTGCTGGATGACAGCGATGCAAGCTGGGTGCAGATTCGTACCGCGGGTGGCCTGACGGGCTATGTTGCGCGGGAATACCTGAATGGACTGGAAAGCACAGAGACGCCGGAAGCGCCGCAGGAGAAGCAGGCAATGGTGAATGCGGATGTGCTCAATGTGCGCAGCGGCAAGGGTACGAACACGGCAGTGCTTGGTACAGTACGCAGTGGTGATATAGTAACCGTGCTGGATGACAGCGATGCAAGCTGGGTGCAGATTCGTACCGCGGGTGGCCTGACGGGCTATGTGGCACGGGAATACCTGACGTTGGAGCAGCAGGAGAACGGTGGCACGAAGGCGCAGTATGCACAGGTGACGGCCGATATTTTGAATGTGCGCAGCGGTGCGGGCACCGGTTTTGCAAAGATTGGCTCGATTGTATATGGAGAGCTGGTCGAAGTGCTGGAGGAAAGCGGGAACGGCTGGGTGAAGATCAAAACACCGGCTGGATTGGTTGGCTATGCTTATGGCGAATATCTGGAGCAGGTGAGCGAAAATGGCGTGACCCGCAGCGTGACGATACCGGCGGGCAAGACGTATTATGCTGCGCAGTCTTCCGGACGGTGGATCAGCAGTGATACGAGTGTTGTGACGGCCAGCAATGGGTATATTACAGCGGTGGCGCCGGGTGTTGCTACAGTGACCGGTGCAAATGGTGTGACTTATACCGTGACGGTGACGCAGGGTGAGGCGGTGCGCACGGCCTATGCTGCGCCAAATATTGCTGCGGTGGGCCAGGCAGTGGAGCTGGTGGCTGTGACGGATACGACCCGTGATACGGTGCAGTTCCGCATTACGGAGAGCGACGGTTCACAGAAAATTGTGGACGCTTATACTTATACAACAGAAGAATGTAACGGTGTGGTGACGCGCGTATGGAAGGCAACGGCTGTGTTTGGCAGCGCGGGCAAGCACAGCGTGACGGCGTATGCCGGAACAAACGGCGTGCTGGAGGCGCAGGGCTTTGAGACGGACGCTTATACCGTTTGGAGCATGGACAGTACGGTGGCTTCGTATGATACACGGCGCATCAGTGACAGTATGATCGATTTGATTGCGCGTTGGGAGGGTTATAGCGCTACGGTTTATCCCGATCAGCTGGCTGGCGGTGTGCCGACCATCGGTTATGGACAGACATTTGGCACGGGTGTGCAGTTTTATAACAATCTTTCGAAAACAGAGGCGTGGTCGCTATTGGTGAAGTCGATCAATGCTGGCAGCTATACTTCTGAGGTGAATCGTTTTCTGCAAAGCAATGGGATTCGTGCGACTCAGGCGCAGTTTGATGCGTTGGTGAGTTTTTCTTATAACATTGGTGCGGGCTATTGGAATAGCACGGAACGGATGGATTTGCGTGAGATTATGTTGAATGCGGTTGTGCCGCCGGAGATTGCGCAGAGTAGCTCTTTGCCGGCGACGGTGACGTTTGCTGGCGCTCGGCTTTATAGTGCGGCGAGTCGCTCGGCTTCGGTGTTGCGTGCGCTGGACACCTGTGTGCGCCTGGAAGTGTTGCAAGCCAACTATGACAGCCAGAGCAAAGCTGGTTGGTATAAGGTGCGTTTGCAGGATGGCACGGAGGGTTATGTGTGCGCCGGATATGCCCGCTTTGACAAGGGTGTGCAGGTGACGCATGATTTGAATTATACCGATGCAAATGCGTTTGGTTCTGAGTTGTTGCTGTGGCATCATGCCGGTGGCAACTGCTATGCCGGTTTGGTTTATCGCCGCATGGGTGAGGCAAAGGTGTTTAGCTATGGCGATTATCAGAGCGCAACGCCGGGTAATTACGAATATCAGCGCAATACGTATGGCTATGATGTGCCTGACTGCATTCGCGGTAAAGGCTGGATCAAAGATTAAGATGGGTGTAAAACTCCCCGCTTGTAGAGAGCGGGGAGTTTTTTGTTTGGGAAGATGGCTGGCTGGGTTTGTGGGTTGAAAATGGGTGAATCAGATAGCGTTTGTAAAGTGATGAGGTTGGAATGAAAAACCAGTTTGATGTGTATGGCATGAAGATTTTGATATATAAAAGGGAGTGTGATGCCACTGTGGGACAATATGTGGGAAAGATGGGCTTGAAATTGGTTTGAGAAAATGAGATGAGGCAGCAGTGGCTGGGAATTTTGTGGTTTGCCGGTGATTGGTCTATATGCTGTGTGGGGTGTGTGTATGAAAAAGCGCTCCCGTTTTAGTGGGGAGCGCTTGGTTGTGGTTATTGAGCAGTTTGGGCCAGTTCGTCGAGTTTTTGGCGCAGTTTTAGAAAATCTTCAAATGCTGCGGGTTTGTTGTTGGGGTTGCGCAGTAATGCGGCCGGGTGCAGTGTGGCCATCATCAGCACGCCGTTTTTTTCGATGAACATGCCGTGTTCTTTGGTGATTTTGATGTCTGGTTTGATGAGCTTGGCGGCGGCAATGCGGCCTAAGCAGACGATGATTTTGGGGCGCATCAGCAACACCTGATTGCGCAGCCAAGTAAGGCAAGCCTGTTGCTCTTCGGGCAGGGGATCTCGGTTTTTGGGTGGTCGGCATTTGACGATGTTGGCAATGTAGATATTTTTGTTGCGATCGAGATCGACAGCGGCCAGCATTTTGTCAAGCAGTTGCCCGCTTCTGCCTACAAACGGCAGGCCCTGTAGATCCTCCTGTTCACCGGGGCCTTCGCCGATAAAGAGCACGTTTGCCTTTGGGTTGCCCATGCCGAAGACAACATTGGTTCTTGTTTGGCAAAGCTCGCACTGCCGGCAGGCTTTGCAGGCTTGTTCGAGTTCTTCCCAGCTTTGGTACATGACACATTCGACCTTTCTGTATGTATTTATCTGCATTATACCACACGAGAGCCTGTAGGTGCAAAACGGAAAAAACTACACAAAGATCAGATGGGCTTTTTATTTAGTTTGTATAGGATGCGGCGCTTGCATTTCGACGGAAAATCGAGTAAAATAACGGTAAATCTAAATTGGAAAGACGGGTGTATGTGCTGTGAAAATTTTGGTGGAAACTTCAGCGCGTCATGTACATATCAGCAAGGAAGATTTGGCGGTTTTGTTTGGACCGGATGCGGAGTTGACGGTGAAAAAAGAGCTTTCGCAACCGGGGCAGTTTGCCAGCAATGAGCGTGTGACGGTTGTTGGCCCGAAGGGCGAGATGGCCAATGTTTCGATTTTGGGCCCCACGCGCCCGCAGACGCAGGTGGAGCTTTCGCGCACAGATACCCGTAAGGTCGGGATTGACGCGCCGATTCGCGAATCGGGTCAGCTGGCGGGCACGCCGGGCTGCAAGCTGATTGGCCCAAAGGGTGAAGTGACGCTGGAGCATGGCGTAATTGTTGCAAAGCGCCATGCGCATATTCCGCCGGATGTGGCTGAGAAATGGGGAATTCAGGATCAGCAGATTGTTTCGCTGAAGGTGGGCGACAATGAGCGTGCGTTGATTTTTGGTGATGTGGTTGCCCGTGTGAGTGCCAGCGCGGGCTTGGCGGTGCATATTGATACCGATGAAGCAAATGCTGCCGGTTTGAACGGTACCGTGGAGGGTGAAATTGTGCTGTGATGGCATGCCCTGATTTTGGTATTGCGTTTTTGTGCGCCATGGGTTATAATAAAACAGCCGGTGAGCCGGTTTTTTCAGAAAAAGCAAGGCAGAAATGCGTGCAATAGGATATGCGGGCGGGCGGGCTCTGCGCGATGGAGCGCCGTGAACCATGTCAGGCGGGGAACCGAGCAGCATTAAGCGAACGTCTCCGTGCGATGCAGGTGGTCTGTTCGTTCGCATATCCTGCTGCATGGTTTTCACCTTGCTTTTATTGTGCGGAAAAGGTGGTGGAGTAATTGTATCGTGTATTATATCGTAAGTGGCGGCCGCAGACGTTTGCAGATGTGACGGGTCAGCCGCAGGTGACGCAGACGCTGCGGCAGGAGTTGCAAAGCAGCCGGTTGGCGCATGCGTATCTGTTTACCGGTTCGCGCGGTACGGGTAAGACCACCTGTGCAAAGATTTTGGCTAAGGCGATTAACTGCCTGAATCCGCAGGACGGCGAGCCTTGTGGCAAGTGTGAAATGTGCAAGGGCATTGATGAGGGTTCTGTGACGGATGTGGTAGAGATTGATGCGGCCAGCAACAATGGCGTGGATCATATTCGGGATTTGCGGCAGGAGGCCGGCTTTACGCCGGCGATGGCGAAGTATCGCGTTTATATTATTGACGAGGTGCACATGCTTTCGACCGGTGCGTTTAATGCGTTGCTAAAAACATTGGAGGAGCCACCGGCCTATGTTGTGTTTATTTTGGCAACAACAGAGGTGCACAAGCTGCCGGCAACCATTTTATCGCGCTGCCAGCGATTTGCGTTTCAGCGAATTTCTCCGCGGGAGAGCGCGGAGCGGCTGCTGTATATTGCAGAGCAGGAGGGAATTACGCTGGACGAGTCTGCTGCGCTGCTGATTGCACGGCTGGCAGATGGCGCACTGCGCGATGCGCTTTCGATTTTGGACCAATGCATCGGTGTGGACAGCCATGTTACGGAAGCGGTGGTGTGTACAGCGGCGGGCGTTGCCGGGAGAGACGCGTTGTTTGCGCTGGTGGATACTGCGATACAGCAAGATGCGGCTGCTGCACTTAATGAGATCGACCGGTTGTATCGGGATTCAAAAGATATGGCGCGTTTGTGTGACGAGTTGGCGGCGCATCTGCGCGATTTGATGTTGCTGAAAACGGTGCAGCATGCGCAGGAGCTGCTTGCAGTTTCGCAGGAGGAGTTTGCTGCGCTGGAACGGCAGGCACAGGCACTTGCTCTAGCAGATATTTTGCATGGAATCGATGTGCTGCAGGTTGCTCCTGAAAAGATTTATCGCGGTGCAAACCCGCGCATTACGGCTGAGGCTGCTTTGCTGCAGTTGTGCACACCGCAGTTGGATGCCAGCCCGCAGGCGCTGCTGCGCAGAATAGAGGCGCTGGAGCGGCGTGCTCCGGTGGCAGGTGTGCAAGCATCGGTTCAGCAGCCAAAACCAGCACAGGACGCACCGGCGCCGGTGGAGGAAACGCCGCGGGTGGCAGCTTCGAAAATGCCCGGGAAGCAGGTGGCGGCTGTACAATCGGAGTGTGTGGAAGAGCAGGAAAAGCTTGCAGATCAGCAGCCGGAGGTTTTGAAACCGGAGCCTGTGCCGGAAGAGACGGTTGTGATGCGGCCGCAGTTGGAGGAGCCGGCTCAGCCGCTGGAACAATGGCCGGAGATTTTGCAAATTCTCAGCGGGTATTCTAAGGCGATTGCAATGGCGTTTACTGCTACGAGTGCTTATATCAGCGGAGAATATGTGTTAATTGATGCGCCGCAGGACTCGATGGCGTTTGTGTTGCTGCGTAAATCTGCACAGCGTGAGCAGATGCGCCAGGCCATTGCGCAGGTAACCGGTAAGGTCTATAAATTGGGGCCTTATACGAAAAAGCCGGCACAAAGTGCGCAGACAGACCCATTGGCTACACTGGCAGAACAGGCAGAACAGGCAGGAATTACACTTGCTATAAAAGAGGAATAAATGAATTTTGGAGGAATGAACGATGAAAGCAAGATTACCACAGGGCTACGGCAACGGAGGCGGCACCAATCTACAGCAGTTGGCGCGCCAGGCACAAAAGTTGCAGGAGGAAATGGACGCTGCCAACACAGAGTTGGAACAGAAGGAGTATTCTGCTACGGTGGGTGGCAATGCTGTGACGGCCGTTGTGACCGGAAAGATGGAGGTGAAATCTCTTGCGATTAAGCCGGAGGTGGTTGACCCGGAGGATATTGACATGCTTTCGGAGTTGGTAATTGCTGCGGTGAATGAGGCGATTCGTGCTGCGTCAACTGAAAAGGCGGAGACGATGGAGCGTCTCTCTGGCGGGCTGAATATGCCCGGCATGTTTTAATGGCGTCGTATCACGTTGCGCCGCTGGAGCGGTTGGTAGAGCAGTTTGAGAGCTTGCCTGGGATCGGGCATAAATCGGCGCAGCGGTTGGCGTATTACGTGTTGGGATTGCCGCAGGAGAAAGCGGAGCGCTTTGCAAACAGTATTTTAGAAGCGCGCAGTGCGATTCATTACTGCCAGCGTTGTTGCAATTTGACCGACGGAGAGTTATGCCCTGTTTGCCGCAACGCGGAGCGCGATACTACCGTGATTTGTGTGGTGGAGGACCCCAGAGATGTGTTTGCGCTGGAGCGGACGAATGAGTTTCATGCATTGTATCATGTGCTGCATGGTGCAATTTCGCCGCTTTCTGGCATTGGACCGGAGCAGCTGCGCATTAAAGAATTGCTTGCACGTGTGCAGACCGACGGCGTGCAAGAGGTGATTATGGCAACGAACCCTACAGTGGAGGGAGAGGCGACGGCGATGTATCTTTCACGGTTGCTGAAACCTCTGGGAGTGCGTGTGACACGCCTTGCCTATGGTATTCCTGTGGGCGGAGATTTGGAATATGCTGATGAAGTGACGCTTGCCCGTGCCTTGGAGGGTAGAAGTGAGCTGTAAAAAAGCAAAGCACCGGTGAATTTGCCGGTGCTTTTTTGTATATTTGTAGAAAGGAACGGGTGAGCAGAGGGAGATTTTTTATGCTTTGTTGTGTATTTTTTCTTTCAGTTTGCTAAAATCGTCTTTGATTTTTGTGCGCCGTTCTTCGATTTTTGCTTTATGCTCCTGGGCTTTTTCTTTGCGTAACAGCTTGCGGGTGTTGCGCTCGAATTCGGCTTCAAGCTCCCGTGCTGTTTCGATTTCCTGTTCCAGTACAGCGGCATCCCAGCGGGTGATGGTGACGTCGGTGAATGTGTGGAGCATGTCGTCAAAGTAGCGGTCATCTTGCTCTTGTACAAAGGCGACCAGCGCTGTTTCGCCGTTTGCCAGCGTATGCGAGACTTTTTGGATCATGGTATCATTGGTATTTGCATCGTCAAGATCGATTGAGCCGCCGATGAGTGTGCCGATGCTGCCGCCGAGCAAAATGCCGACAGGGCCGCCTAAAACACCGAACAATGCACCAAGCAGACCGCCGGCAAAGGTATCGTTGGTTGTGTCTATGCCGGTGTCGTAGCTATCTTTTGTTTGAAGTTGGAAACCTGTGCGTTGGACGATTGCCATTTGTGAGACAAAATAGCCCGCCATTGGGGTGTTACCGTCTTTGATTTTTGAAAATGCTTGATAAACCTGGCTTTCTACGGGAAAAACCGCAACAACAATATTTTCCATCATGCAAAACCTCCTGAATCTTCTAAAGATAAATGAATCATATTCTTCTATAATTTTAGTTTACCATATTTTACTAGCAATGTCAAGGATGAAAAAAGCAGCCTGTTTGAAAAGGCTGCTTTTTTTGATTTTGTTTTATCCGATAAACAGTTGCACCCAGCAACGGTTGCCATCGTTTTCTGCGTATCCAACGGCCATGCCGGTAAAGCGTCCTTCCAGAATATTGGCGCGGTGCCCGGAAGAGTTCATCCACTGTTCAACGGCGGTGCTGGCGTTTTTTTGACCTTTTGCCAAATTTTCACCGGCTGCCGAATAGGATACACCGTAATCACTGTAAACAGAGAAGCACTCTCTGCCGTCTGGACGTGTGTGACTGAAGGCATCAATGATTTCTTGTGCACGCTGATCGGCCGCTGCTTGCAGATCAGTACGGTAGCTCAGATGCCCCAGGCCGTTTGCGCTGCGCTCTGCGTTGGTCAGAGAAAAGACTTCGCCGCGCACGCCGCCAGGATTATATGTGCTGGGGGTTTCGATTGCCGGTGGTTCCGGCGCTGGTGTTTCGTAGGATGGCTCAGGAGTAGTGGGGGTATTGTTTGCCGGAGGTGTGTAGTTATTTTGTGGGGTTTGAGGTGTTTGCGTAGTTTGGGGTGTCTGTTGTGCAGGAGCTTCCTGAGTAGGTGTTTGTTCCTGCGTGGCAGTTTCTGCTGCCGGGTTTTCTTCCGCCGGCGATTCTTCTGCTGGCGCCTGGCTATCATCGATTGCAGCGCTTTCTGCTTGAGATTCTGTTTGCAATGTGCTGGATAAAGGGTTGCTGCTTGTGTTTGTTTCTGCTGTGCAGGCAGAGAGTGTAAATGCTGCACAGCAAAGCATACAAATTAACAAAAATTTCTTTTTCATAATTGCTCCTTTTACAAAATGGTATCAAGTCGTATTAGCGGTTATTGTAGCACAAACATCTACTAAAATCAAATCAAAAATAAAAATAGTACCTTGTAAATTTTTTACACAATCTCATGCATTTATCCTATTGTTGGCAGAATACGAAAAACTACGTTGCAGCCCGGTTGAGATTACAGTGTGATTTTTGGGGATGAAACTTGTTTGATTTGTAATTGCAAGCGGTTGGGATGCAACGGTTGAAGGGGTAAAAAAGATTGGGGTCAAACGCGAATTACGTTTGACCCCTGATGGTTTGGTTTTGATCGAACTCTGCTAGCTGGGTTCGACCTGCGATTGAATTGGTGGAGGCGAGGGGAATCGAACCCCTGTCCGAAAACCGCTTGCCGAAGCTTTCTACGAGTGTATCCAACTGTTAAAATTCCCGTATTGCACCATGAGTTGGAGCATTGTGCAGTACGGTAGCCTTTTGGTCATGACTGCGCGCAAGGCAATGCGCAGTTCACGTTCACCACAAAATCGACGCCCAGCCCTTGTGCCGTGGTTGCACAAGGAGGACGGCAGCCTTAATTAGGCTGCGTACGCAACTTGTTTGTTGTCGTTTAATTTTAAGAATACGGCGTTTTGAGTGGGGCCGCACCACTACTCGCTTACTTTGGTTCACAATCCCCGTCGAAGCCTTTACGCCCCCGTGTTATCGGTTTTTTTCTTTGATGGCACGGGCGATGTCTCGTTTTGCGGCTTTTTCGGCAAGAGTTTGCCGTTTGTCATACAATTTTTTGCCTTTGCACAGCCCTACTTGTACTTTTACTTTGGAGTTCTTGAAGTACAGCGACAGTGGGATCAGCGAATAACCGTTTTGTTTGACATGGCCGTAAAGCCGGAGGATCTCGCGCTTGTGTGCAAGCAGCCGACGCACACGCAGCGGATCTTTGTTGAAGATGTTGCCCTGTTCATATGGGCTGATGTGCATACCGTTTAACAGAAGCTCGCCGTTGACTACGGAGCACCAGGAATCTTTGAGATTCACCCTGCCCTGACGCAGAGATTTTACCTCGGTGCCGCACAGTTCAATGCCGGCTTCCAGGCTTTCTTCCACAAAGTAATCATGGTAGGCTTTTTTATTTTGTGCAATGGTTTTGGTTGCTGCTTTTTCTGCCATAAAAATGCCTCCTTACCGCAAGATGTAGCATACCATATCTCGGGCGGGATTGTCAATGAAATCGCGGCAAAGCGACGGGATTTGACGGGATTTTGCACTGGCAGTGGATTTTTGAAAAAAGGTGTGGTACGATAGAATCAAAATAGAGATAAAAAGGCGGATACCATGAAGATTAATTACCAAAAAGAGCTGGAAGCCATACTGAAGCGACTACCAAAAGATGAGAGGAAACCTGTGTTGGTGCTGCATTGCTGCTGTGCGCCGTGCAGCACCTATGTGTTGCAGTATTTGGTGCAGTATTTTACGATTAAAATTTTGTTTTATAACCCAAATATTTCGCCGCCCAGTGAGTATGACAGACGACTGTTGGAATTACATGCGCTGCTGCGGCAGATGAAACTGGAGCAGGAAATTGCGGTGCTGGAGGCCGAGTATGATCCGGCGTTGTTTTATGAGCGTGTGCGTGGGTTGGAAGATGAGCCGGAGGGTGGAAAACGATGTGAAACATGCTTTGCGTTGAGATTAGAGGAAGCTGGCCGGCAGGCCAAAGAGTTGGGGGCAGATTTTTTTACTACGACACTGACGATTAGCCCGCACAAAGATTCTGCACTGCTCAATGAGTTGGGGCAGATGGTCGGGGAGCGGTATGGTATGGAGTATTTGCTTTCTGACTTTAAGAAAAAGGATGGCTTTCGACAGTCGATACAGCTTTCGCGGGAGCATGGTTTATATCGTCAGGATTACTGCGGTTGTATTTTTTCAAAACAAGAGCGGGAGCGGCAGGCGGCAGAGCAGGCAGAAAAAGAGAATGGCTAAGCATTCTCTTTTTTTATTATGGTTTGTGAAACTGTGGTTTTTGGTTGAGACGATTGCTGATAAAGGGTTCAAATTGTGCTGTGACAGCAGTTTCAAGCGATTGTAGATTTGGAGAAGCGGGAGTTTCATGCAAGCTTTGAAACACGGTTTGCGCCTTTGAAAGCGGCAATGCGGTAAGCACGTGCAGTTCGTCGGCATTGTTGAGTTTGCAGTGACGCAGTACACATTTTGGTGCCATTACCAGTGTTGCAAGCTGTTTGGCATGGGCAGAATCTGCCGGTAGATTTTGGCTTTCTAACAGAAACTGACAGATTTGCGTGCAGTTTTGAAATTTTTCGTGGCTAAAATCGTTGAGATATTCTGCGTGGTTGATTTTGGCCAAATGTGAGATTTTGATGGGCAGCGTATCAAACTGACCTTCTTGCAATATGTGCAGAGCCAGAGCTTCCGGGGTGGTGTTCATAACAGAGAGCCTCCTTTTTGTTTATGATAACATATTTGCGGGAAAGTGGTAAAATGTTTATAAAAAATTTATAAAAATTTGTGTTGTATTACGGTGCGGATATGGTATAGTAGAACAAGAGAAAATAATCGTGCAGAAGTGCGCGGGAAGGTGCATGTATGAAGGATAAGCAGAGATTACGCCCCGATGTGCAGACAGGACTGAGCACAGCGCAGGTGGCGGCGCAGAAAACAAGGGGTTTGCAGAACACGCAGAGCGAGAAAATCTCGAAAACAACGGGAGAAATTGTTCGGGATAATGTGTGCACGTTATTCAATTTGCTCAATTTGCTGATTGCAGTTGCGTTGGTCTGTGTGGGAGCATTTAGCAATTTGCTGTTTATTTTTATTATTTGTGCGAATGTGCTGATTGCGATTGTGCAAGAGCTGCGTGCCAAAAAGCTGGTGGACAGCCTTTCGTTGCTTTCGCAACCGCATGCGATGGTGCTTCGTGATGGAAAAGAACAGGAAGTGCCTGTAGAAGAGCTGGTGCTGGACGATGTGCTGGTGCTGCGTGCCGGACAGCAGATTTGTGCAGACGCGGTTTTGCTGCAGGGGCAAGCAGAAGTGAATGAATCGCTGTTGACTGGCGAAGCGGACCCGGTTGTTAAAGTACAGGGAGACACTGTGCTTTCAGGTAGTTTTGTCGTCAGCGGTAAATGTTATGCACAGGTGGAGCATATTGGTGGAGAGAATTATGCAACGAGCATTGCCCACCAGGCAAAACAGCTCAAACGGGTACATTCTGAACTGGTGACCTCGATGCAGAAGGTGACGCGCTTTACCGGATTTTTGATTGTGCCGCTTGGAATTTTGCTGTTTTTGGAGGCGTTTTTTCTGCAAAATATCGGTATGCAGGACGCAGTGGTCTCTACAGCAGCGGGATTGCTGGGGATGTTGCCCAAGGGTTTGGTGTTGCTGATCAGTATTAGTCTGGCAGTGGGTGTGAGCCGGCTTGCCAAGAAAAAGGTACTGGTGCAGGAGCTATATGCCTTGGAGACATTGGCGCACGTAGACGTATTGTGTCTGGATAAGACAGGAACGATTACACAGGGCAATATGCAGGTGGAGACGGTTTATTCGTTGTGGAATGAGGCGGAAATGCCGTGGTTTGATGCGATGATTGGCTCTTTTTTGCAGCATACAGACGATAACAATGCAACGTTTCAGGCGCTTGCAGCACACTATGAAAAAAGCGAGCGGTTTGTGCCGATAGAGAAGATTCCGTTTTCGTCTCAGCGCAAGTGGAGCGCGATGACGTTTGCAGGGCGCGGCACATTGGTGCTGGGTGCGCCTGAGCGCTTGACAGACAAACCGCTGCCGGCTGAGGTGACCCGAGAGATTGCCAATGGCAACCGTGTGATTCTGGCGGGTGTAACGAAGGAGCCAGTGACAGCAGATGGTGCATTGCGCGGTGTGGTGCCGCTGAAAGCGATTGTGATTACTGACCCGATTCGTGAGAATGCTAAGGAGACGTTTGATTATTTCAAAAAAGAGGGCGTTGCAATCAAAGTGATTTCGGGTGATAACCCTGCTACTGTGGCGGCGATTGCGCAAAAGGCTGGGTTGGACGGCGCACAGCGGTACATTGATATGAGTACTGTGCACACAGAGCAGGAGCTGGTTCGCGTTGCGGCAGAATACACGGTGTTTGGCAGGGTGTCTCCGCAGCAGAAGAAAGCATTGGTGCAGGCGCTGCAGCGGCAAGGACATGGCGTTGCGATGACCGGTGACGGTGTGAACGATATTTTGGCACTGCGGGAGGCTGATTGTAGCATTGCCATTGCTGAGGGAAGCGACGCTGCACGGCAGGTGGCACAGCTGGTGCTGCTGAATTCAGATTTTGGCGCGTTGCCTCAGGTTTTGGCTGAAGGCAGGCGTGTGGTGAACAATATTACACGCGTAGCAGGTGTATTCTTTGTTAAGACGATTTATTCGGTTTTGCTGGCGATTTTATGTGTTTGTAGCAACAGGGCGTTCCCGTTTTTGCCGATTCAGATTACATTGATTGATTTGGCGATCGAGGGATATCCGGCGTTCTTTATGTCGTTTGAACCGGACGGTAGGAAGGTGAAAGGACGTTTTTTGCCGTCTGTTTTGCGCAGGGCGATTCCCAATGCGGTTACAACGGCGATTGGTGTGGCTGTGCTGTTTTTTGTGGCGCCGCTGTTTGGGATTTCTGCAGAGCAGACCAATACGATTATGTATTTGTTTGTGGGTATTGTGGGGATTTTGGCGGTATTTAAAGCGTGCTGGCGCTTCAATGCACTGCGGGCGTTTTTGTTTGTCTCGATGAGCGTGGGATATTTTGCGGCAGCTTATCTGTTTCGGGGTTTGCTGCATTTGGAAATGCTCTCTGCTGCGGGGTTTGCAGTGTTGGGCGTGGCTGCGTTGATTGCGGTTGCTGCTGAGCGTGTGTTTGCTGTGGTCACCAATTTATGCTTTGCGACCGTGGGAAAAGAGAAGCGTTATTAAGTATTGAAAATACAACAATACACCTGTTTATAGATTGAGAAAAGGAGCTTGGATATGGAAGCTGCAAAAAAGGAATTTATTGAATTTATGATGGGCGCTGATGTGTTGCGCTTTGGCAAATTTATTACAAAAAGCGGGAGGGAAACGCCGTATTTTATCAACACCGGAAATTATAAAACAGGTCTGCAGAGCGCGCAGTTGGGCGATTTTTATGCTGCGTTTATCAAGGAAACATTGGGAGAAAATGGATTTGATGCGATGTTTGGACCGGCATATAAAGGGATACCGTTGGTGACGACGACGGCAGCAGCACTGGCGCGCAATTATGGAATTGATAAACCGTTTTTCTTTAATCGGAAAGAGATGAAAGACCACGGAGAAGGCGGAAATACCGTGGGTTATGCGCCGGTAAATGGGGATCGAATCATCATTGTGGAGGACGTGATTACGGCGGGAACGGCGATTCGTGAGACGATGCCTGTTTTGCGGGGATGTGCGGATGTTCAGGTGACGGATTTGTTTATCTCTGTGAATCGATGTGAGGTGGGAATGACGCCTGGAAGTACCGCTGTTGCTGAGGTTGCGCGGGATTTTGGGATTGATGTGCATGCGTTGATTACGGTGCGGGATATTTATGATTATCTGAAAATGCGCGGCGATTTTTCCGAGATTTTGCTGGGGATGAAGGCATATATGGATCAATATTGTGTGCTGTGATTCTTACTTGAATTTAGACTGAATTTTGTTTTTATTAAGAATTGACTTTATTTCAATGGTGTGTTTGTGACCATAAACCTTACTTTTTCGACCATAACGTGATATTTGGCGACCATAAACCGCCGTTCTTCACAGATTTGACATTTTTGGTGCAGTTTTTAAATAAATTGAAAACGAATAGCAGTACGACACTCGACAGGTGCGAGGAGTCGTATTTTTTATGTTTGTAGTGAACGATTGTTGTCGGAGTGCGGGGCGGTTGGTGAGCGTAGAGAGACTGGGGATTTGATTTTTGTGGGAAGTGGTTGTGTGGAGATGGGTTAAGGTTTGGAGGGGGATGGATTTGTGTGGTTGGTTGGGTGAGTTGGAAGGAGGAGTGGTGCGTTGCTGTATGGAGGTTGGAGTAGGAGTGAGATAGCTGTGGAATGGTGTGGCTGTGATTTTGGTTTTTGTGGGAAGGGAAATGGTTGCGTGGCATAGAAATGGGAAATCAGTGAGATGGTAGAAATATTTAGAAACTATGGTTGTGGTGTGTGGAATGGAAATATATTTGGGTTGTATGTAAGCAAGATAGATGAGGGATAACGCATCGCATAAAAATTGGGAGCGCAGGGCGTGGGGTTGCCAATTTGGGGTGAATTGTAGTATAATAAAAAACAGCAATTTTCAGGAGGCAACCTTTATGGCAGGACATTCAAAGTGGAATAATATCAAACGAAAAAAAGAGAAGGCCGATGGCGCCAAAGCCAAGGTTTTTACCAAAATCGGCAGAGAACTAGCTGTGGCGGTGAAACAAGGCGGCGGGCCGGATCCGGCATCGAATTCGAAATTAAAGGACTGCATTGCAAAAGCAAAGGCTTGCAATGTTCCCAATGACAATATAGAGCGTATTATCAAAAAGGCCGCCGGTGAGAATGACGGCGATAAGTTTGAGAGCATCGTTTATGAGGGTTATGGCCCGTGTGGTGTGGCGGTGATCGTTGAGGCGTTGACGGATAACCGTAACCGGACTGCCGGTGAAGTGCGCCATTATTTTGATAAGTCTGGCGGAAATCTGGGGACGCTGGGTTGTGTTTCGTTTTTGTTTACGCAAAAAGGTGTTCTGGTATTAGAAAAGGCCGGGCTGGATGAGGAGCGCGTGATGGAGGATGCGTTGGAAGCCGGTGCGAGCGATTTTTCAGCAGAGGACGATGTGTTCGTCATTGAGACAGAGCCAAGTGATTTTGGCAGTGTTTTGGAGACGCTGACGCAGAAGGGATATGCCTTTGTTTCTGCTGAGGTGGAGATGGTGCCCGCGACCTATACAGAAATTGCGGATGAGGCTGTTGCGCTTAAAATGCAGAAGTTGCTGGACAGTTTGGAGGACAACGACGACGTGCAGAACGTTTGGCATAACTGGGAAAATCCACTTGAGGGCTGAGTGGTTTTGAAGCAGTTAGGAAGGAGGACGGCGCATGGCCGAGGAGAGACACCTGTGCAGAAACTGCATGGAGCCGCTGTTGGGCGGGGAAGTATGCCTGAAATGTGGACATGAGGAAAGCCGGCCGCAGATACCGCAGGCGCTGCCCTATGAAACAGTGCTGCAGGGACGGTATTTGATTGGTAAGGTGAAAAAGCAGGGAACGCAGGGTTTTACCTATATTGGTTATGACCGGACGCTGGGAAATAAGATCGCGGTGCGGGAGTTTTTTCCGAAATCGCTGTGTCATAGGGATAGTCAAGGTGTGCAGGTGATGACCAATGAGGCGTGTTATGATCTGTATTGCCAGTATCGTGAGGAATTTTTGCAGTATGTGCGCACGGTGGCGCGCATGCGGGAATTGCATGCGATTGACCAGATTTACGATATTTTTGAGGAAAACGGAACGGCGTATACCGTTTCGGATTGGGAAGAACAGGTGTCGCTGCGCTTTTTTGTGGAAAAGAGTGGCGGAACATTGGATTGGAACGCTGCACGCAAGTTGTTTATGCCGGTGCTCTCTACTCTGAGTGCGATGCATGAGCAGGGTGTGGGGCATTATGGTATCTCTCCGGATGCGTTGAGCATTATGGAGGATGGCCGGATGAAGCTGGGCGACTATTGCATTGAAGCAGTGCGCCGTGAGGGCGGCAGATTGCCGGCTGATCTGGTGCCTGGTTGTGCGGCATTGGAACAGTATAGCCCGATGCGGCCGTTGGATGAGACAACGGACGTGTATGGCTTTTGTGCAGCACTTTTTTATGCACTGACGGGCTTTGTGCCGGAACGAGCCATTAAGCGTAAGGGAGATGCACGGTTGCTGATACCGACGGGCATCTTGAAAGAAGTGCCGCCGCATGTGGTGACCTCGCTGGCAAATGGATTGCAGGTGTACCCTCAGGCGCGCACGCAGACCTTTGAACGGCTGCGGGCAGAGCTTTCGGCTTCGCCGACGATTACGGCAGTGATCGAAGAGACGCAGAGCATACCGAAATTGAGTGAAGATGAGCTGCGCAGGCGCAAGGCTACCGCGCATTTGCGGGAGCCGGATAAGAAACGGTTGCTGCCGGTTTGGATTGGAATACCGATTGCGGTGGCAGCGGTGATTGGTGCGGTGATTGTGATTGCGTATTTGTTTAATGCAACAGGTGAGGCACCGGAACATCATGAGAGTGAATCTTCGGTTTATTGGAGTGAGACGGAGAGCGAGACTTTGCAGGAGGGAACATATTCTGGCCAGAATAGGAGCAGTGTGAATCAGGGCAGTATGACGGCGCCGGATTTGACCGGGTTGAGCTATACGGCTGTGCAGGAGCGTGTGCTGCGTCAGCAATTGGATTATGAAGTAATTTCTCGGTATGAATTTCATGAGCAGGTTGCACAGGGCTTGATTATTTCTCAGACACCGAAGGCTGGTGAGCATATGGAGCGAGGCGATACCATTGTGGTGGTAGTCAGCAAGGGCCCGGGGCAGCGGACGCTGCCGGCAGTGGCAGGCATGGAATACAGCGCGGCGGTGCGGTTGCTGACGGAACAGGGCTTTGAGGTTTCGTGTGTGTTTGCGTATCATGCCGGTGTGGCAGATGGTTGTGTGGTGGGATACCAGAACCAACAGGCAGGAGATGTGCTGCAATATGGAGCCAAGCTGGTGTTGGACGTAAGCCGACACGGCGGATAACAAAACAGCCACAGGCGAACGCTTGTGGCTGTTTTGTTTGGATAGGGATAAAGAAAAGCCACGGGCAGGACGCCTGTGGCTTGTTTTATTTGGAACGCATTAGTCGCTACTAAAGGGAAGCAGAGCGACGATGCGAGCACGTTTGATTGCAACTGTGAGTGCACGCTGATGGTGTGCACAGGTGCCGGTAACGCGGCGGGGAAGGATCTTTGCGCGCTCGGAAATGAAGCGGCGCAGTTTTGCAACGTCTTTGTAGTCGATGGAATCAACTTTATCAACGCAGAAGCTGCAAACCTTTTTGCGACCCTTGCGCGCACCGCCACGGCGGGGCTCTCTTTCAAGTCTTTCTTGTCTTTCAGACATGGGGAAGCCTCCTTTCGATACAAATTTTTACGAAATATTCATCAGAACGGGAGATCGTCGTCGTTTAGGATCTCCTCGAAATCGCCGGTATCTCCGCTGGTGTAAGCGGGAGCGGGCATCTCTTCAGAGCGTGTGGCTGCCGGAGCAGGAGTACCGCCCGTGGGAGCGCCGCTATCTCGCTTAGAATCTGCAAAATGAACGTTATCGGCAACGATTTCAAACGCTTTGCGCTTATTGCCGTCTTTGTCGGTATACGTTCTGGTTTGGATGGAGCCTTGGACGGCGATCATCTGGCCTTTGCGGAAATATTTGCAGATAAACTCGGCGGTGGAGCGCCAGGCGACGATGTCGATAAAATCAGCCTGACGGTCGGCACCGGATTTTACATAAGAACGGTCAACGGCGATGGTAAAGCCGGTGACGGCAATGTCGTTGGGGGTGTGGCGGATCTCAGGATCTGCTACGAGACGCCCCATTAATACTGCGACATTCAGCATCGGAAATCACCCTCCTTTTCAGCAATTATTCCGCAGCGGCGGCTTCAAGCTGCTTTGGAGCTTTTTTGGCCTTGGCGGGTTTGACTTCTTCTTTTCTGACGATCATGGAACGAAGCACACCGTCGGTGATGTTATAAACGCGGTCAAGCTCTGCTGTGAACTCGGGAGCGCTTTTGAAGTGAACGAGCGTGTAGTAACCCTCAGTTTGTTTTTGAATGGGGTAAGCGAATTTGCGGTTGCCCCAGTCTTCGACTTCTTCGAGCGTGCCGTTGTCTGCGATGAGCTTTTTGAATTTTTCGACAGTTGCTGCGATTGCCTCTTCACCCAATGTGTTGGACAGGATGAAGATGGTTTCGTAAGAATGTGTCAAGTTTGGCATCTTTATTGCACCTCCTTTTGGACTTGTGACCCTGCCAAACGGCAGAGTAAGGAATTGTTATTTTTTTGAAAAACAATAACGCAGTAATGATAGCATAATCACACTGCGTTTGTCAATGATTTTTTCAGGAAAGTGCAGCGGAAAGCTGCTTGAGATATTGTGCGAATTCTGTGCCGATTTCGGGGTGGGAAAGAGCAAGCTCGACATTGGCTTGCAGAATGCCCAGCTTGCTGCCCATATCGTAACGTTTGCCGGTAAATTCTACGGCGGTGATGCCGGATTGCTGCGCCAGGGTGCGCATGGCATCGGTCAGTTGAATCTCGCCACCGGCACCGGGAGGGGTTTGATCGAGGATACTGAAGATCTCTGGCGGGAGAACGCAGCGGCCGAGAATGGAGTATAGCGACAACACTTTGTCTGGCGTTGGTTTTTCGACCATATCGGTGCAGAGAAAGTGGTTGCCTGCAATTGGTTCGACCTTTAAGGAGCTGTATTTGGAGATGGCCTGCGGAGAAACCTGATTGACACCGACAACGCCGCGGCCGTAGGCCTCATAAGCACGAATGAGCTGTGCGCAGGCGGGATCTTCACCGATGATGACATCATCGCCGTAGAGGACGGCAAACGGTTCGTTGCCGACAAAGGACCGGGCACAGCCGACTGCATGCCCGAGACCCTTGGTCTCTTTTTGGCGGACGAAGTAGATATTGGCAAGGCGTGAAATGCGAATGACATCATCTAACATGGCTTGTTTGGACGAACCGCCGGAGCGCAGACGCTCTTCTAGTTCTGGGACGCGGTCGAAGTGGTCTTCGATGACGTCTTTGCCGCGGTTGGTGATGATGAGAATATCGGTAATACCGGAGCGAACGGCCTCTTCAACGATGTATTGAATGGCGGGTTTATCGACGATGGTGAGCATTTCTTTGGGCATGGCTTTGGTTGCCGGAAGAACGCGTGTGCCCAGCCCTGCTGCGGGAATAACTGCTTTGGTAACTTTCAACGGTGAGACAGCTCCTTTTGTATGAGGTTAAATGTAAAATTGTTTAAAAGATCGAAGGGATGAAATTGATTATAACATAACAAATCATCAGAGAAAATGCAAGGGGGGTATTGACTCCGCCTTGTTGACTCAGTAGCGTATCGTATTCTGTGGGGTTGGTGGCCTGCGCTTTTGTCTGCCCGATTTTTTTGACGCAGTGGCGCAGATACAATCGGTTTGCGCAGACACCGCAGAAAATGCGTTGCGCAAATTGCAGCAGGAACAATACGGTAGGCAGCATGACCAGAATGAGCGTACCGGGCGATTTTGCGATGAGGGCGTCCCATGCCTGCAGAAAGCCCCAGTAGTAACGTGTTGCGGGAGTGATGTTGGGCAGGAGCTCGTCCATAATTGGGATGGTGTAATACATTTGCAGCAGGCTTGCTGCTACAGAGGCTGCAAGCTGAAACACTGTGAGCAGGATGCCCGGGAGATATTGCTTGCGGTATAAAAACCAGCCGCCGCCGAACAGGAATGCTGCAAAGTGAAATCGGTTTCTGCCAAAGGAAGAGAGGTTGAAAAAACGCCCCATGTAATAAGGGGTATTGGTTTGGACAAATTTTGCCAGTTCGGACGCCGGGATACCCTCGATGTGATCGTTGGGATTGACGCCGCCCATGGGATCGAAGGGGAAGGGAGTAGCCGGCGGGCGTTGGTGTGCCTGTTCGCTGTCAGCAGGAGCTTGCCCGTGGGCGTGGCTGTTGTATTCAAGCGACTGGCCGCAGTTGGAGCAGAACAGGGATTCGGAACTGTTTTTTGCACCGCATCGGGGGCAATGTTTTTCTGCTGCCTGAGATTCTGGCTGCCAGGTGTGGCCGCTTTCGTGTTTGTCGGTAAAGATGCAGCTGCCCTGTTGCGCGTAGCAAGCACGGTGGTATGGGGTGCCGCATTGCGGGCAAACGACAATGTCGTCTTGCTCAGAGAAGGGTTTGCTGCAAACGGGGCAGGGGGAGCCGGTATAATTTGACATCGGAGAATACCTTGCCTTTCTGCAAGCCTGAAGCTTGCCGGATCGCTTACTATTGTACCGAATTTTTTGGGAAACCGCAACGCTTTTGGGCGAATTTATTTTGTGGCTGCATGGGGGAAAGGTACTTTACTTTGAGGAACAATTCGATTATAATATAAAAGTTACTGAATTGTGGAATTTTTTTGTAAGAATTTATGATAAAAACATGGCCTGTGGTAGACAGTGAGACAAAAGGATGGGGTAGTATGCTGCAATTTGAAGAACTAAAGTTGGCGTTGGAGGGTTTGCAGGGAGATCTGCGCGATTTGGAGGAGGCGCTGGACCTGAAGACGGCACAAGCGGAGATCGAGAAGCTGGAGGAGCAGGCGGCACAGCCGGAATTTTGGAATGATATGGAGCAGTCGCAGAAGGTTTTGCAGCGTACCAGTGCGCTGAAAGCCAAGGTGAGCGGTTATGCTGCGCTGGTGCAGCTATATGAGGATATACAGACGTTGATTGAGTTGGGCAACGAGGAAGAGGACGAGAGCCTGCTGGAGGAGGCGCAGGGCGAGTTTGCGCGCTTTGAGCAGGAGTTGGAAGTGCAGCGGCTTTCGACACTGTTGCAAGGGGAATATGACGGGAACAACGCGATTTTGACGTTTCATGCCGGAGCTGGCGGCACCGAGGCACAAGACTGGGCGGAAATGCTGTATCGCATGTATTGCCGGTGGGGTGAGCGGCATGGCTATAAGGTCAAAACGCTGGATTATCTGGACGGTGAGGAAGCAGGATTGAAAAGCGCTTCGGTGTTGATTGAAGGAACGAATGCGTATGGCTTTTTGAAGAGTGAGGCGGGGGTGCACCGGTTGGTGCGTGTTTCTCCATTTGATTCTTCGGGGCGGCGGCATACATCGTTTGCATCGCTGGAAGTGATGCCGGAGATTGATGATAAGATTCAGGTGGATATTAACCCGGATGATTTGCGCATTGATGTGTACCGCGCAAGTGGTGCGGGCGGACAGAAGGTGAACAAGACTTCTTCGGCGGTGCGCATTACGCATTTGCCGACGAACATTGTGGTGGCATGCCAGGTGGAGCGCAGCCAGCATCAAAACCGTGATACGGCGATGAAGATGCTGCTTTCGAAGTTGATGGAGATTAAAGAGCGCGAGCATTTGGATAAGATTGAAGATATTAAGGGCGAGCAGAAGGAGATTGGTTGGGGCAGCCAGATTCGTTCTTATGTGTTTATGCCGTATACGCTGGTCAAGGACCACAGGACCAATTTTGAAATGGGTAATATCAATGCGGTAATGGACGGTGATTTGGACGGATTTATCAATGCATATTTAAAAGCGCAAAGCACCGGAACGCTGGCAGAAACGACCTGATTGCAGGTGATTGTGTGCAGCAGAACAAAATTGTATGAATTTTTCAGATGGACGGGGGATGAGAACTGCCGTGGACGTGCGGCAGTGCCGGAGACGCGTTGAGCGCGAATGTGAAAAGGTGTGGGACGAAGATGTTCTTGAAAATCGCGATTTGTGAGGATGTGGTGATTCATCGGCTGTTGCTGCGTGACCATTTAGAGCGTTTTACCACGATACATGACATTGCGTATGAGCTGGATGAGCTGTGTACCTCGAAGGAATTGCTTGCGATACCGAATATTTATGATATTTTGTTTTTGGATGTGCAGCTGGAAGATGGGGTCAACAGCTTGGAGATTGCTCAGCAGGTGGTGGACAACGGTTTTGATGCGGAAATTGTTTTGGTGACCTCGTATGAGCGGTATGCAGCGCAGGGATACCGTTTGAATGCGCGACGGTATCTGGTTAAGCCGGTTTCTCAGGAGCGGTTTGATGAGGCGATGTGCTGCTGCATGCGGCGTATTGTGCGCCAAAACCGGAAGATTGAAGTGCGGTGTGCATATGGGAACTGCTATGTTTCGACAGATAAAATTTTCTACATAGAATCTTATGAGCGCAAGCGGACGATTTATACAGCGGAGCATGTGTATGAAACAGGGATGACGCTGGCTGAGCTGTTGGCGCTGCTGCCGACGGAGCAATTTGGTGTGCCGCAGAAGAGTTATATTGTGAATTTTGAGTATATTGCAGGGATGACAAAGTCGAAGGTTTTACTGGAGGACGGCACGGAGATCAATCTTTCTAGAAGGAGAGCGGAAGAGTTTCACACACAGTTTCAGAAATATATCAGGAGATGACGATGTTTGTTTTACTATTCAGCACGCTGGTTTGTGTGGTAGAATATAGCATTCATATGCTGTTTTTGCAGCATTATCTGCAAAAGAGACAGAGCAGGAGCAGTGTGTTTTTTCTAAGCAGAGCAGGCGGCGTTTTGTTTTGCGCTGCTGCGTTGGTGTTTGTCAACACGTTTCAAAATTCTGTTTGGAACGTGTTGACTGTTTTTCTATTGACGCTATTGTTGGCGACTGTGTTTTTTGAGGGCAAGTGGCATGTGAAAGTATTTTTGGCGGCGGTGGGATGCACGCTTTCGGTGATTTCGGAAGTGCTGACGATTTTGATGTATTCTGCAGTGTTTGCAGAAAGCATGACGGAAACCGTGGCACAGGGCGACTTGCAGATCTCGATGACGATTATCAGCAAGATGATGCTGTTTATGTTGGTGCGCATTATTTTTTGGTTTAAAAAAGGAACGACATACACCAAAATGAGCCGTGAGGGACTGCTGCTGTATGTTTTGCCGGTAGTGACGGTGGCCGATATGGTATTGATGGTGCAGATGGACTGGTATATGCCTGCTGAGGATGGACACCAGATATTTATGGCGTTGGTGTGTATGGGATTGATTGTTTGTAATATTACGGTATTTTTTGTGTATGACCGGAATTTACAACGGTATGAACTGGAGAGAAAACTGCGTAAGGCTGAGGATTTGCAGCGCAAGCAGGCGAATTATTACATGCAGTTGGAGCAGCGGTTGCAGGAAAATCGGAAGCAGATGCATGATTTTAACCATCATATTACGATGTTGGAGCATTTATATCGACAGAGCAATGAGCAGGCGGACAGCTATGTGCAGCAACTGCGCAGTCAGCTACGAGAGCAGATGAACCTGAGCAGCTTTGGTGTTAAAAATGCGGCGTTTGATGTGATTTTGTATGAACAAACGCAGCGCTGTAAGGAGTTGGGGATTACGTTGGAGACACAGATTTTGTATAATGATCTGTCGTTTTTGTCGTATTTGGACACCTGCACGATTTTTGCAAATGCGCTGGACAATGCAGTGCAGGCGTGCAGTGAGGTGACGGATGGAGAACGCAGGATTGTGCTGGAAGTGCGGCGCCGGCAACGGATTTTGAGTATTATTGTGGAAAATACGAAGCAGAATCCAGTGTGTTATCAAGAAGGAAAACTGCTCTCTTCGAAAGCAGACCGTGGAAATCATGGGTTTGGTGTTGGTAATATACGGCGTGCGGTGGAACAGTATGGTGGCATGGTAAGTGTGGAACACGGAGAGCGCTTCTTTTTGCTTGCAATTTCGATTCCGTTGCCGTTGGAGCATGAAAAAGAGTGAATTTGAAAAGAAATGTGAATAAATTGTAAACAGGTGTGAATTTCAGTCACAGTTACCGGTAAAATATGACAGATTTTCCCAAAAGTAAGATGGTTTTGGTATACTTGAACACAGGTTTGAAAAAAACCGAATATTAAAATTTTGGGAGGAAAAGAAAATGAAATTCGCAAGCAAAATCACAAACACAATGATGAAGGCGGCTTCTGAAGCAGCTGCAAAGGTGGCTGTGACCAACGTTAATTCGGCATGCTCTTTTATGCTGCATCAACCGAAGGTGCCGGCAGTGCCGAAACGCTTTCAAAAATAATTGGCGGGCCATTTTTTAAAAATGGATCTTCAGAAAATTTGTTGAAAGTATGAAAAGAACAGCGTTGTACGCTGCAGTGGAGAGACGCGCATGGAACACCTGTAAAATCAGAATGAGAAGGTTGATCAAGCGCTGTATGGCGCTATTTCTAAGAAAAGATGCCCGGATGTGTGTTGGGCGGGTCTGTGTGTGACTCTTTTTGAGGTGTGGGATATGATTACACGGCTGGCAAAAAAATGCGTTGCCGCTTCGGTGAAGGGGAATATCATACCGCCGCAGGAGGCGGAATTTTTTACCTTTGCATTTAGTTTGCTGTTGTCTCAGGCATTTGGCATTGCGACCTGCGTTATCATCGGACTTTTGTTTCAGTGTGTGATAGAAAGCATGGTTTATCTGATGTTTTTTATCCCCCTACGCACGTTTTCGGGTGGCTTTCATGCAGGGAGTCATTTGAAATGTTACATCAGCTCGGTACTATTGTTTGGACTGAGTGTAGGGCTCGGTGTTTCATTTGGCGTGAATTTGCCGTTATTTGTGGTGACGGCGCTGTATGCAGGCTGTATGCTGACCATATTACTACTTGCACCCGCAGAAGACAAAAACAAGCCCTTGACAGAGCCTGAGGTTGAGAAATGTCGGATGCGAGTACGGTTGATGGCGGCGGTATACAGCGTGTTATTTGCAGTTGCGTGCTGCTTTTCTGAGACAAGGCGCTATGGTGTATTTTTGTTGCTGGCAGTTGCTACAGTTGCAATTTTGGTGGTAATTTCTAAAATTGCACAGGCTGCCGGCGGGAAGCCGAAGCATTAAAAAACGCTTGCTTATTGCATGGGTGATAAGCGAGCGTTTTTTGTGTTTTATCGGTGAAATTAGTTGTTTCGTTTTTGCTGGCGAATGTCTTTGCCAAGGAAGAATAATGGCACATAACTACCCAGAAGACGCGAAGCAAAGCGTTCGGTATAGCGATTTTCTAGCTCTTGCATAGAGAGGTTGGTGCTGATGATGGTGGGTCTGTGCGCGGTGAGACGTGAATTGATGATGTAATACACCGCGGAGGTGACAAAAGAGGTGGAAAATTCTGTGCCAAGGTCGTCGATAATGAGCAAGTCGCATTGTATCAGCATGGCGCTGGTGTCTGCCCCGGTTTTGTCTGTACCAAAGCGTTCTTTCTCAAGGTTGCTGACCATGTTTTGGGCAGAACAGTAAATGACGCCAAAGCCTTTTTCGATTGCGTAGTGCGCAATGGCCAGTGAGAGATGCGTTTTGCCCAACCCTGTGCCGCCTTGCATGAGCAGATTGGGCGATTGCAGGGAGAAATCAGCGGCGTAGTTTTTGCACAGACGCAGGATTTTTTCCATGCGGGTGTAGGCAGTGTCGTCTCCGCTGTAATAGTGCAGTGAAAAGTTGTCGAAGGTACAGTCGGAAAGCGGAGCGGCATCGTTGAGCTGACGGTATGCCTGTTCACGCATCAGGTGCTTGAGACAAGTGCACATTTTGCCGTCGATGAAGCCGGTATCAGAACAAGCGCTGCAGGAAAACTGCGGTTCCAGCGCATTTTCTGTAAGACCAGCCTGCTGCAAAAGTGCTGCTTGCTCTTGCTGCAGTGCAAGATTTTTTTCACAAAGTGCAGTGAGTTGTTCTTTGGCACCGGCACCGCTGAGGACCGCTTTGGCAGCTGCAACGCCGTTTGCTGCCAGCGCAGTTTCAAGCTCTTGTGCGCGCGGGCATTGCGTGTAAAACGCTGCTTTTTGTGCATCGCACTGCGCGATGGCGCGGTTGTGTCGCTGTGTGATCGTTTCCATGGCGCGGTCATAAATTTCACGGCTGTATCCCAAGGGAGTTCCTCCTTATAAATAACGGTCCAGGTCTGTGTTTTCATATTCAGTAAGGTCGTAGGTTGCTTTTGCCGGCTGTTTTTTAGTGGGGGTTTGTTTGGTTTCGTCTTGAGCCTGTTGTGGTGTTGTGATGCCGTTTTTGTGCCAGCGCTCTAAGATTTTGTTGATATAGTGCAGGCTCAGTTTGCCTGTGGCATCTACACAGCGCTCGTATGCGCAGCGCAGCATTTCAGGCGTGAATTGCCATTGCTGCATCCAGCGGTGGGCGTATTGCTCTTCTTTTTGGCTGGGAGAGCGGTGGTCGATGCCCAGTGTTTGTTCAATGCAGCGCCAGGCTTTTGCGGTTTCGGAAAGTTGGTGCAGTTTTATATTGGCCTTTTCGTGTGTGTTGATTTCTTCCTGCGCCCAACTGCGTGCTACGGCTTGAATATAACTGGTGTTATCTTTATGGATGCTTTTGACGTACATCAGCAGCATAATGATGACTTCGACCGGCAGGCCGTAATCATCATGTGCCATGAGTAGCACGGAGGATAGAGCAGGGGAGAGCGTTCTGCCGAGGATTTGCTGTGCCTCTTGCATTAAGAAGCCGATTTCGGGACATTCTGTAATGCGTTCGGCGATGCATAGACCGTCGGGACGTTTGATACGCAGTGGTTTTTCTGGCGGCAGGGGCGGTTTTTCCGGTTCTGCCGGTGTGGGTGGCTCTGTGTTTTGCGCAGTATGTAAGGGGGGAGTGCTATTGGTTAAAATGCCGGCTGCGACCCAGTATTGCATTGCGTCTTTGATGTCTGCCGGAGCGATGCCAAGCGCCTGAGACATGGCTTCGGGCGTGCAATCGTCACCGGAATGACGCAGTAGCCACAGGAGTACCTTTAAGTGTACTCCACCGGCCAACTTTAAATGTTTGTCCACAACCTGTGACGGAACGGCAAACACGGCGTTCCAAACGCCGAAATCAACTGAAAATTTCATGAAAACACCTCGCGGTCATTATAGCACATTGCAGATGTGAAAGCAATTTGAAAAGCCGGCGTAAACAGGGGGGTGAAAAAATATTGCAAAAACAGTTGACATTTGCGTAGCGCTGTACTATAATAGTCATCGCGGTAAAGAACTGCGGATGTAGCTCATCTGGTAGAGCGCCACCTTGCCAAGGTGGAGGTAGCGAGTTCGAGCCTCGTCATCCGCTCCAGCATGATAAAACAGCGCCGGCAAGCTCGCCGGCGCTGTTTTCTGATTTTGCGTATCAAGTAAAAAAAGAGGTAGTTGCATGGATATCAGGGAAGATTTGAGAAATGTTGCCATCATTGCGCACGTTGATCACGGTAAAACAACGTTGGTGGATCAACTGCTGCGCCAAAGCGGGATTTTTCGTACCAATGAGACGGTAGAGGATCGCGTGATGGATTCGAATGATATAGAACGGGAACGCGGGATCACCATTTTGGCAAAGAACACGGCTGTGATGTATCGAGATGTGAAAATCAACATCATTGACACACCGGGTCACGCTGATTTTGGCGGTGAGGTAGAGCGCATCTTGATGATGGTGGACGGTGTGATTTTGCTGGTTGATTCATTTGAGGGATGCATGCCGCAGACGCGATTTGTGCTGAAGAAAGCCATCGGTTTGGGCAAAAAGCCGATTGTGGTAGTCAATAAAATTGACCGCCCCGGTGCAAGACCGGCCGAAGTGGTAGATGAGATTTTGGATCTGTTCATTGAACTGGGCGCGGATGAAGATCAGTTGGAATTTCCGGTGGTGTATGCTTCAGGCAGGGATGGCTATGCGATGTATGACCCGATGGAGCCAAATGACACCATGGAGCCGCTGTTTGAGACGATTGTCAAGGAGATCCCTGCGCCAAAAGGTGATTTGAGCGGTGGTGCGCAGATCTTGTTTTCAAACATTGACTATGATAAATTTGTGGGCAGAATCGGTGTCGGACGCGTGGAGCGCGGTAAGGTGAAGGTTGGCATGCCGGTGGTGGTTTGCAGCCGGGATGGCAGCACCAAGCAGGCGAGAATCACCAAGCTGTTTCAGTATCAGGGCCTGAAGAAGGTGGAGGCAGAAACGGCAGAACTGGGCGATATCATTGCTGTGGCTGGTCTTGCGGATTTGAACATTGGTGAGACAGCGTGTGCACCGGATTGTGTGGAGCCGTTGCCGTTTGTAAAGATTGATGAACCGACGGTGACGATGCTGTTTATGGTGAATAACAGTCCGTTTGCGGGCAGAGAAGGGAAATTTGTGACCTCGCGCAATTTGCGTGACCGCCTGTGGAAAGAGGTGGAAACCAACGTTGCCATGCGTGTGGAGGAGACGGATTCTGCCGATACGTTTAAAGTTTCTGGCAGAGGAGAGCTGCATCTTTCGATTTTGATTGAAAATATGCGCAGAGAGCAGTTTGAATTTCAGGTTTCTGGCCCGAGTGTGATTTATAAGGACATTGACGGCAAAAAGCATGAGCCGATAGAATCTTTATTTATTGAAGTGCCGGAAAGCTATGTGGGACCTGTGATGGAAAAACTGGGCGGCAGAAAAGCAGAGCTTGTCAATATGGTTACAAAGGAAACCGGCACGACACATTTGGAATTTAAGATTCCTGCGCGCGGTTTGATGGGCTATCGGCAGGAGTTTTTAACAGATACCAACGGCAATGGTATTATGAACCACGTGTTTGACTGCTATGAGCCGTTTAAGGGCGATATTCCGCAGCGTGCGCAGGGTTCACTGGTGGCGCATGAAACCGGCCAGGCAACGGCTTATGGTTTGTATAACGCACAGGAGCGCGGCAGGCTATTTATTGGCCCTGGTGTGGATGTGTATGAAGGAATGATTGTGGGAGTTAGCCCGAAATCGGATGACATTACGGTAAATGTTTGCAAAAAGAAGCAGATGACCAATACGCGTGCCTCTGGTTCGGACGATGCGCTGAAACTGACACCGCACACCAATTTGAGTTTGGAGCAGTGCCTGGAATTTATTAAAGATGATGAGCTGGTTGAGGTGACGCCAGAGCATATTCGCATGAGAAAACGGATTTTGTCTAAAGAGCTTCGCATGAAAAAGTCCAACAAAAAATAATCGGAGTGCAAAATGAATTTTGTCATATTGGATTTGGAGTGGAACGGAACCTATAGCCGCCGCCGGAAAGGCTTTATGAATGAGATTATTGAGTTTGGAGCCATAAAGGTGGATGACAGTCTGCGGATTCTGGATACCTTTGAATCTTTGGTGCGACCGCAGGTGGGAAAAAAGATTAGCGGGAAAATCAGAACGCTGACGAATATTACAAACGAAGAGCTTGCAAATGGGAGCCAGTTTTTGCAGGTGATGAGCCGTTTTCGCAAATGGATGGGCGAAGCGGTGCTGATGACCTGGGGTACGGCTGATATTTTGGCGCTGATTGACAATAACCAGTATTTTGGTGCAGGAGAGCGCATCTCTTTTTTGGAGGAGTATGTAGATTTACAGAGTTATTGTGAGCATATGCTGGATTATACTGCAGCAGGGCAGATGGGACTTTCAACTTCGGCACAGCTGTTGAAGATTAATGAGAGCGATTTGACACATCACCGTGCCTTGGATGACAGCATGCTGTCTTTGCGCTGCTTGCGCCGGCTTTATAAAAAGAATGCGTTGCTGCCGTTTATACAAAATGCACGCACGGACGAGTTTTATGAAAAGATTACGTTTAAGACAACGATTATTTGCGATCTTTCCAATCCGTTGATTAAGCGTTCAGATTTGGCGTTTTACTGTGCGTTGTGTGGCAGACGTGCCTTGCGTGAAGGTGAGTGGCAACTGAAAAATAAGAGTTATCGCGCCGATTTTCGTTGCCGCACCTGCACGCATCGCTTTACTGGAAAAGTGCAGTTTAAGCTGAAATACGACGGTCTTGTTGTGAAAAAGGGCGTGCTGCCGTTTAAAGAAAAACCTAAGGTAGAAGAGGATGAACCGTGCTCGACACCGGTGAAGTGCTTAAAAAGTACCGGACGTTCTCGCTAAGTAAAAGCCCCCTGTATGGTAGTGCGGGGCTTTTTGTTTTGCAAATTTGAAAATGGATTGAACAATGCGTGCAAAAATGATACAATAAAAGCAAGAATTGAGGATGGTGCAGGGAGATGAAGATCAAACGGTGGAGCGTGGCTCCAATCAATAAGGATAGAGCGCACCAGCTTTCGCAGGAGACAGGCTATCCCTTTTTTTTAGCGATGCTGCTGGAGATTCGCGGATTCTATACCAAAGAGCAGGCGCAGGCGTTGTTTGAGACGTCAGCGTCCTTTGCCGACCCGTTTTTGCTCAAGGATATGGATTTGGCTGTTGCACGCATTCGCCGAGCGATTGATGAGTTTTCGCTGATTTGTGTTTATGGAGACTATGATGCGGATGGTGTAACGGCAACTGCACTGCTTTACTCTTATCTGGAATCAGTGGGCGCGAATGTGATGTTTCACATTCCTGTGCGTGATCAGGAGGGGTATGGTATGAATCTGGACGCGTTGACAGAGCTGCATCAGCAGGGCGTGCAACTGGTGATTACAGTTGATAACGGCATTGCTTCTGTGGCAGAGGCAGAGCATGCCAGCAAACTGGGGATGGATCTGGTGATTACCGATCATCACCGTCCGCGTGATATTTTGCCGCAGGCTGTGGCTGTTGTGAATCCGCATCGTTTGGACTGTGCTTATCCGTTTAAAGATCTTTCGGGCGTGGGGGTTGCGTTTAAACTGGTTTGCGCTTTGGAGGGAGACGAGGCGGATCTTGCGACGTTGCTGGACAATTATGCCGATTTGGTTGCCATAGGCACTGTGGGAGATATTGTTTCGCTCACAGGTGAAAACCGTGCATTGGTGCGTGCTGGTTTGCCGCTGCTTTCGCAGAGTGACCGGCCGGGCATTTGTGCTTTGCTGGAGTTTGCGGGCATGCAGGGGAAAACGCTTTCGGCAACCAATGTTGCGTTTACGCTGGTGCCGCGTATCAATGCGACAGGCAGGATGGGTGCAAGTGATCGGGCGGTGCATTTGTTGCTTGCCGAGGATGCTTTGGAGGCCGAGCGTTTGGCAGAGGAAATTTGCAGAGACAATGACAATCGCCGTAGCATTGAAGCGGAGATTACGGCGCAGGCATTGCAATTGCTGCAAAATGAGCCGCAGCGCATCTATGAACGCGTGGTTGTTGTGGAAGGAGAAGGCTGGCACCATGGGGTGATTGGTATTGTTGCCTCGCGGATTACAGAGTTGTATGGAAAACCCAGCGTTGTGATTTCATACGATGAGACGCAGGCCAAGGCTTCTGGCAGAAGTGTGGAGGGTTTTTCGTTGTTTGATGCGATTTGCCATTGCGCGCCACTGATGACCAAGTTTGGTGGTCATCCGATGGCGATTGGTTTTAGTATGCCGGCTGAACGTCTTACGGAATTTCGTCGGCAGATTAATGCTTTTGCGGCGTCTTTGCCGGGAGAGGTGCCGCCGTATACCTTGCATTTGGATTGTAAGCTTAATCCGGCTGCGCTGAGTTTGGATATGCCAAAGCAACTTGCTTATTTGGAGCCGTTTGGTACGGATAATCCGCCGCCGTTGTTTGGACTGTATGGCATGCAGCTTAAGGAGATTATACCGATGGGGGGCGGTAAGCATTTGCGCTTGCGTTTGCAACGTGATGGAACTGAGGTGCAGTGCGTTAAATTTCGCACAACGGTGCAGGAATTTCCTTATCAGGTGGGGAATTTGCTCGATCTAGCTGTTTCGTTGGAGGTAAATGTTTACCGCGAAGTTGAAACACTGTCGATTCTTGTAAAGGATGTTCGGCTTTCTGGGGTGGAGGAGACGGAAGTGCTGGAGCAAAACAGATTGTATGAGAAGGCAAAGCGCGGTGAGCCGCTGACCGATGAACAAATTGTGCAATTATTGCCTACGCGAGAGGAGTTTGCAGTGATTTATCGCTGTTTAACAGCGCATGGCGGCTGGCAGCATGATGTTTTGCTATTGCTGTTACAACTGAAAGCCCCGCAGATTGGTTTTGCAAAGCTGCAGCTTGCGCTGGATGTGCTGGCAGATTGCGGTTTGATTGAGTTGCATCAAAGTAGTACCGTTTGTCGCATTGGGCTAAAGCCTGCTGTGCAGAAGGTTGATTTGTTTGCAAGCCCGGTGTTAAAGGCGCTGCAAGCTAACAGAAAGGACGGTTGAGTCATGCCGTATCCCGCTAAAACGTATGATGATTTGATTGACCAGATTGAGGCTTCTGGCAGGCCGTTTGATCTGGATCAGATTGCGCGTGCTTATCAGGTAGCAGCGCAGGCACATCAGGGGCAGACTCGAAAATCTGGTCAGCCTTATATCATTCACCCGGTTGCAGTGGCGTGCATTTTGGTAGAGTTGGGTATGGATACTCCATGTGTTGTGGCTGGATTGCTACATGATGTGGTAGAGGATACGCCCATTACATTGGAGGAAATCACCAAGCAATTTGGTAAGGAAATTGCAACGCTGATTAATGGCGTGACCAAGTTGGGTCAGGTGCCGTTTTCTTCGCGTGAAGAGCAGCAGGCGGAGAATATTCGAAAGATGTTGATTGCGATGTCGGAAGATATTCGTGTGATTATCATCAAATTATCTGACCGTTTGCACAATATGCGCACCATTGAATATATGACGCCTCAAAAGCAGCGGGATAAAGCGCTGGAAAATATGGAGGTTTATGCTCCGATTGCAGACCGTTTGGGTATTCGGGCTGTGAAGGAAGAGTTGGAGGATCTTTCTTTGCGCTGCCTTGATCCGACAGGCTATCAGGAGATTGAGCAGGCGTTGGCACTGCACCGTGATGAGCGGGCAGATTTTATTCAGAAAATTCAAACACAGATTTCTCAGAAGATGGCACCTGTGATTCCCAAAGTGCATTTGGAAGGCAGAGTGAAGAGCATTAATGGTATCTACCAGAAAATGTTTATTCAAGGCAGAACGATTGATCAGATTTATGATGTGTACGCTGTGCGTGTAATTGTTGATACAGTGATTGACTGTTACAACGCTTTGGGTATTATTCATGATTTGTATCATCCGATTCCAAATCGTTTTAAGGACTATATTTCAACTCCGAAGCCCAATCTATATCAGTCGCTGCATACAACGGTGATTGGGTCTGAAGGGATACCGTTTGAAGTGCAGATTCGTACCTGGGACATGCATTATACTGCCGAATATGGTATTGCTGCGCACTGGAAATATAAGGTGGGCGTGACATCGGATGATTCGCTGGAGGAGCATCTTGCATGGGTGCGTAAAATGTTGGAAAACCAGACAGAAAACGATGCGACGGATTTGGTGCGTACCATTAAAACGGATTTGGCACCGGATTCGGTGTTTGTCTTTACGCCAAATGGCGAGGTAATCAGTTTGCCGGCAGGCTCCACAGTGATTGACTTTGCTTATGCGATTCACAGTGCGGTGGGCAACCGTATGATTGGAGCGAAAGTGGATAAGCGCATTGTGCCGATTGATTATAAAATCAAGACTGGAGAGATCGTGGAGGTCATCACTGCAAAAGAAGGCTCTCATGGCCCCAGTAGAGATTGGTTGAAGATTGTGCGCACCGGTGAAGCACGCAATAAGATTCGCCAGTGGTTTAAAAAAGAGCGCCGCGAAGAAAATGTGGTGCAGGGCAGAGAAGAGTTGGAGCGTGAATTTAAGCGCATGGGAATTGTCTTGCCGCAGGAGGATCTGTTTGAGTTTATTAGCCCTTTTATCAAGCGGCAGAATTGTGCGACCCTGGATGATGTTTATGCTGCGATTGGCTATGGTGGTTTACAGCTTTGGAAAATTATGCCGCGCCTGAAAGAAGAGTATGCTCGGCAGAAGAAGGCGCTGGAAGCACCGCAATCGCAGGAGTTACCCAAAACAACAGAGTCAAGACCCAACAAAGCCTCCAATGGTGTATTGGTGCAGGGTATGGGGGGAGATTGCCTGACCAAACTTTCTCGTTGTTGCAACCCCTTACCCGGAGATGATATTATTGGCTTTGTGACACGGGGATTTGGCGTTTCAGTGCATAAACGCACGTGTTCGAATGTGCCGAAGGATCTTGCAGCATGCCCGGAGTCTGAGCGTTGGATTGATGTGTGCTGGGCAAATCAGGTAAAAGAAGCGTTTAAAACCACACTTGAAATCTTTGCGAATCAGTCAAATGATATTTTGTTAAATGTGACGCAGCAGCTTTATAATTTGCGTATTAGTATTCACTCGTTAAATTCTCGTGAGTTGAAAAATGGTACGGAGGTTATTTATGCCATGATCACCATTGCCGGAATTGATCATCTTTCTGCTGTGATTTCGAAGCTTTCGAATATAGAAGGTGTAATCAGCGTTAAGCGCGCATAATGGGAGGGGTTTTATTGCAGACTCAACAGATTACAGGCGGGATTTTACCCACCAATTCTTATATTCTGACAGATGATGTGACCGGAGTATCGGCTGTGATTGATCCCGGATTTTTGGATGCGTCTTTGTTTGATGCGATTGCTGTTTTGCCAAAGCTTTCGGCGATCTTACTGACGCATGGTCATTTTGATCATATTATGGGCGTTGCGAAAATTGCTGCGCAGACGGGTGCCAAAATTTATATGCATGCACTGGAAAAGGACTTTGCAACGAACAGTGCGCTGAATCTTTCTGTTGCAATGGCAGAGCGCCATTGTGACCCTTTTACACCTGATATTCTGTATCAGGATGGGGATGCCATTTCAGTGGGTTCACTAATTGTGCAGGTGCTGCATACCCCGGGGCATACTGCCGGTAGCAGTTGCCTGCTTGTAGAGGATCGGATATTTAGTGGCGATACTATTTTTAAAGGTACCGTGGGCAGAACAGACTTTCCTACCTCTGACTTGCAAAGCATGCGTCGTTCGGTTGCCCGTATTGCTCAGTTGCCTGGAGACTATATGATTTATCCTGCTCACGGTGACCATACTACGCTGGCGTATGAGCGTGTATACAATCCCTATATGAAAGGTCTAACTTCATGATTTTAGTCATTGACGGGCATGCGTATCGTTATGAGATTGAAAGCCTCTGCAATGTATTTTTTCCTTATGAAAAAATCACCATTACCGATATTCCGGTGTCTTCGGACGAGCGGTTGGTTTATACTGGTTATACACAAGAGCAGGATGTTGCCAAGCTATCTGTTTTTGTTCAGCTGGACGGAAAAACGGCGCAGAAGCAGTTAGAGTTTTCTCTTGCTACACCGGATTTTGAACGTCAGTGTGGCATTGCATTATCACGCCTGTTATATGATTTGCTAACTGAATTGACAGCATATCATCCGCAGTGGGGCATGTTAATTGGTGTGCGCCCCATTAAACTGCTGCGCCGTTTGACTGAACAGGTGGGAGCGGAGCGTGCGGTGGAATATTTGCAAAATACGTTAGGGGTTACGCCACAGAAAACTGCAATCAGTGTGCGTACTATGGCGCATGAACAGCCGATTCTGGCAGTTTCGCGTCCGGAATCGTTTAGCTTATATATTTCAATTCCATTTTGTCCAACTCGTTGTGCTTATTGTTCTTTTATTGCGCAGTCTACCGAGAAAACAGCAAAGCTAATTCCACTGTATACGGATTTACTGTGTAAAGAGCTGATACATACTGCCGCAGTGGCCAAAGCGTGCAATTTACGTTTGGAAACAATTTATATGGGTGGTGGTACACCGACTACGCTGTCTGCAGAGCAGCTTGTGCAGGTGATTGACACGGTTTATCAGCATTTTGATTTGAGTAATTGCCGGGAATTTACGATTGAGGCTGGTCGACCGGATACCATTACATCAGAAAAGCTAGCTGCAATGCGTACACGCGATATTACGCGTATCAGTATTAACCCACAAACACTTGAACCAAACGTGCTTGACAGTTTGGGCAGAGGGCACACGGTTGAGCAGGTGTTTGACAGTTTTGCTTTGGCGCGTGCGCACGGGTTTACCAATATCAATATGGATTTAATTGCGGGACTTGCGGGGGATACTCCGGAAGGGTTTGCCAGGACACTGACCGGTGTGCTGGATCTTTCTCCGGAGAGCATTACGGTGCATACACTTGCGCTCAAGCGTGCTTCATCAATCAACCAGAGCGGTAAGACGCTGTTCGTCAATGATGGCACTGCGGCTTCTGAAATGCTGGCTTATGCTGATGCGCAGCTGACGAATGGCGGTTATATTCCGTATTATCTGTATCGTCAAAGCCGTATGGTGGGCAATTTGGAAAATACTGGATGGGCTAAGCCTAGTTATGAAAATTTTTATAATGTGTATATTATGGATGAAACACATACTATTTTGGCTTGTGGGGCTGGAGCGGTTTCAAAACTTAAGCATCCTTACCAAGAAGATCTGACTCGGATTTTTAACTTTAAATTTCCCAATGAATATATTTCTCGTTTCTCTGAGATGCTTGCCCGAAAGGAGCAGGTAAAGGCGTTTTATGGGCAAACGCTCGGTTGATGTTTTATTTGTATTTTTCACCAAACTGTGGTATGCTATAGTTAGAAATAAATCATTATAGCAAAGGAGAATCTCGCTATGGGTATTTTAGAAAATTTTGTATCAAATGCAAAACAGGCAGCCAATGTGGTCGGTAAAAAAACGGGTGAGCTGGTTGATACCTCTAAATTGAAGCTTCAGGCTGCTGAGATTAACGGAGATATTCGCCGGAGCTTTGAAGCGCTGGGCAGGGCGCTTTATGAGGCACGTAAACAAGATATCCAAACTACCGAGGAGATTGATGATATTATTTTATTGATTAACCATAGGTATGATGAGTTGGATGAAGTGAACGAGCAGTTAACGAAATTGAGCAGCAAAACTGCTTGCCCACGTTGCGGAGAAATGAATGTGAAAAGTGCAAATTTCTGTAGTCGCTGCGGTGAAAAGCTGCTTGTGGAGCAAGCACCAACCAGCTGCGGCTGCGGCTGTTCCTGTGGAGCGGAGGAGCCGGCTGAAACCGAAGCGCAGGAAGATACGCAGGAATAAGAATTAAAAAACGGCTAAAAGCCTTTTTTAAAAAGACTGAGCGAAGACACAAAATGTGTTAAATGCTCAGTCTTTTTTTATTTAGCTTTGTTTTTTCAGAAACGATGGATTGAGTTGAAATAGCAAAAAATATGGAACAATTTTATGAAATTAGCCTGTAAAAAATACGTAAAAAAAACACCGTGAAAATAAATATGAAAAAATTAGCTCAGCTATAGGATAATCCTTGAACCAGCGTTGTTTGTATGAAATAAGTGAAATTTTAGGCCGAAATAAAAACCTAATTGAGTTTATAATTACGTTTTGGTAAGGTTGACCCTATAGCAGCAAAGTGATATTCTTGCACCGGAGGGAGTTATATTTGTGGCAGGTTTCAATATCTAAAATTTTTGTTCTTATTATTTAAGATGAATCCAGCTTGCCACGTGTACGCAAAAGCCGAAGAAATACGGCTGAGAAGCAATCATTCGCAATGTTGGAGGTGTTTAAAAAACATGAAAGTAAAAAAATATTGGCATGGATTACAGCGATTTGTATGATTACAGCGATTTTGCCGCTGTCAGCAATGCCAGCGTTTGCGGCGGGGGCAAATATCTATCTGGGGGCGCTTTCACGTACTCATACGATTAGCAGTGGCGGGGAATATACCCTAACCGGATCAGGTAGGCGCGGCATAAGAGTTACGACGCGAGAACCTGTCACGCTTACACTTGAAAATGCATCTATTACAAGTAGTGAGGCTCCCATTGAGTTGTGTAATAGCGCGAATGTTACATTACGTTTGGCAGATGGAAGCAACAATGTGCTGACTGGATTGAACAGTGCAGGCATATTGGTACCGAAGGGAGCAAGTCTTACGGTAAGCGGAACTGGTAGTGTAACAGCACAGGGTGGTTTAGGTAGTGCAGGTATTGGTACTGCTGCAGCATATGGTTATAAAAACCAACGCAGCAAATCTGGCGAGAACGGTGCAAACGGTGCCGCAGGATGGGGTGTTGGTACAGCTCAAAACCCCACTAAGTACACAGGTACTGTTGCCGGTGGTAAAGGTGGTAAAGGTGGCCAAGGCGGTCAATACGGACAAGATGCACAGGATGCAGGTACCATTCATATTACAAGTGGCACGGTTATCGCAAAAGGCGGCAGTGGTGCTGCAGGTTTTGGTGGTGGTATGGGTGCCTCCGGTGCAAACGGTAGCAATGGTACAAACGGAGAAAACGGTTGGAAAGGTTTAATAGCTACAGATACCGCGCACAAGTGGAAAGTTGTAGGTGGTAACAGTGGTAATGGCGGCGGCGGTAATGGGCCAGACTTGACCATCTCTGGTGGTTCTGTTACAGCAATTGGCGGTAGCAATGCAGCTGGCATTGGCGGTGGCCATGGTGGCAGAGGTGGCAACGGTGGCAATGGCGGCAACGGTGGCAACCCGCAGGTAAATTATAATTATGTAGTTGTTAACAACGTAAGATACAACGCATCTTTTGGCGGCCACGGTGGCTACGGTGATGGTGGTTATGGTGGCTATGGTGGCGTACGAGGCAAATGTGGCAGTCTAGTTGTGACTGGCGGCATGCTGTATTCCAAAGGTGCTAGTGGTTTTAACGGTGGACAAGATGGCTCTGATGGGTCAAAAGGTTCTGGTACACGCAGCAATGGTGGAGCACCTTCGCATAGAGGATTAAAAAAAGGCAATAGCTATATAGCAGCTGCCGGTGGTAACGGTGGCAATGGCGGTGCAAGCGGTGCACGAGGTAACAGAACTTGGCAGTGGAATGCGGAAGGTACAGCAATATTTTCTCTGACTGCCAATGTAGTGTTGGAAAACACGAGTGGCAACACAAGTGCAAGTGCTCGCCCGAGAAATGCTTCAAGACAAGACTTGTATCATGTATTGGTAAAAGTAACGAATGAGTCTGGCGCAGCAATGGGCGGGGCACAAATCAGCGTGCCGGTTGGAAACGTAGTCTATTCTGCTACAACACGTACTGCGGCACAGGCAATTGCAGGTACAAGGCATACAGAAGGTACTGCAGATCTTTGGGTACCCAGAAACACAACTTTGGATTTTGGAAAAGGTACAGTAAAGAAAGACTCTGTTGGTGGTGTGCGTGCACTGGGCGATAAAAAAGTGATTACTGTCACCAAAGATGATATGAATGTAACCGTAAAAATCGGTGCTGATGCAAAGATTAAGCAAACTTGTTACACGACTTTAGGTGAAGCATTTGATGCACAAAAAGACGGAGACACTATTGAGGTAATTAGTGATTCAGTTACAGAAGCAAAAAACAAGATTTTAAAAGAAAGCGTTACATTTAAAACCAAAGACTGGAAAAAGTATAAAGCAGAAAGCCATGTGCTTTTAAGTATTGATCAGACTGGTAAAAAAGTAACGTTGGGACGAGGTACACTGGCAGTGAGTGATAATGCGCCGGTGCAAGTAATTGTGGGCGGAAAAGAATATACGGTGTCTGCAGTTGGAAGAAATGGTGTACCATCAAAGGTTGTTGTTCCTTCAGAGAACATAGATGACCCTTATATTGAAATTCCTGCTGGAGGTACAGCCACGGTTGACGGTATCATCTATACAGCCGGTGCAGATACTGCACGGGTTTATGTGAAGGACGGCTTTAAAGATGAAAATGTTGTTAAGGCTGAGCTTCCAAAGGGTAAAGCGGTTCGCCACGATGGAAAAGAGATCAAAGCAGACGGCAGCAACCCGGATGATAAAAAAATTACTGTCAATCGCAATCAAGAAGGCAAAGCAAATGTGGTAATACCGAAAGGTTGCAAAGCATCTGCATTCGATTATGTGGTACAGAATAAATCGACCTCTCAGCGTGATATTACTGTCAAAGAACCTAGTGGCGAAGGAACTATGGGTTCTAGGGTCAGTGTTACAGCAGCTGTGAAAGACAGCTTTATTGCGACAAAACAGGGCAATGCGCTTGATAGCCACGAGTATACGGCGAAGGATGGTTTAACAGAGTTTTATCTGGGTAAATTTGCATTGACCATTAAAACCGGTGAGTTTGTTACCGCTTCGGGCAAAGATGCATCCAAAACGCACAAATATTATGGTGACACAGTGGATGTGATATTTACACCAAAAACAAATTATGACCTGAGCAAAGATAAGGTTACGGTAACAGTAGGTGAAGAACAAAAAGAAGACGTTGCAAAACAGGAAGGGCAGAAAGTAAAAGTTAATGTTCTTGTTTTGGATAACGTGGTCGTTAACGCAGATTCAGTGGATAGACAAACATCTGTGATTAATGTTCATACTACCGGTAACGGCAAGGTAATGGCAAAATATCAGGATGAGGAAGGTCAGACAAAAGAGAATGTAGTCGTTGAAGACAGCATTACAGTGCAACGCGGCAGCAAGGTAGAATTGACCCTTGCACCGAAGGAAACCAATGGAAAGAGTTTCTCTATTTTAACTGGCCTAAAGTTAGATAGCAGTACAAAATTTGAGGATGCAAAAAAACAATTTACTTGGGATACTAAAAGCTATCAGTATCAATTGAGCGCAACGAAAGCAACGCATTCTGTAGACGCTACGTTTGGTAGCGCACACCTTGTAACAGTGCACACAGTGGGTGCGTCTGCTAAGCTGACAGGTGCAGTGCAGACAAGTCAGAATACAGAAAATGATACAACAGAAGCGCTGGTAGCGGAGGGTCAGACTTTGACGGCGGCCTTTACCAAAGATGCAGGTGCGGGCGGTACGCCGTATATTACAGCAAAGGTAAATGGTAAAAATGGTGTAGTTAAAGATGATAAATTGACCTTATCAGAAGTTAAAGGACCGCAGGATGTAAACGTAAAATACGAAAAAGGTTATGTTGTAACGGTTCTGGTAACAGAAGGCACGTTAGATACATCAAGCGGATTATGGAAAGATCAGGGTAAAGGTAAATATAGCCAAATTGTACCAGGAAAATCAAGCTTGATTATTAAAGCAAAGCCAAATAAAAACAGAGGCTTACAATCTTTTAAAGCAGATGGCAAAAATGTTTCGGCCGAAGTAAAAGAGGATGGCAGTGTTGTTTATACATTGACTGACATTGAGGACGATACTGAGATTGTTCAAAATGATACTGAGGTGAATATCGTATTTGATGTTTTGCATATGGTATCTTTTAAAAATCAATCTGGTGAAGTAATCGGCACAGAAAAAGTGACAAACAAACAAAAGCTTTCTGCTGAGAAATTTACACATTATGCTGAGCAGGCTCAAGCGAAGGGTAAAGAGTTCTTGGCATGGCAAAAGGTAGGCACTACAAAATATATCGACAGCACTAGAGTGATTACAGAAAATATGGAGCTGACGCCGATTTCTAAGGATAAAATTGGTGCAGGAACTGCAACGGGTGCAACTGGTCGAAAAGCAGTGATTGGTGCAAATCACTTTACCATCAATGCTACAGATTTGCCGACTCTGAACAAAACACAGGCCTTGAAGCATGCGGCCGTAATGGCTTTGGATCAGGATGGAGATGCTGTAGATGCAAGCGATATTATGGTACCCAATCTGGAACCTCTCAGAAACTTTAGCAAGAGCGGAAAAACAAGATTGACATTTACAGCAAATGGAGCAAGTGTTACAGTGGATGTGAATGTTATCAATGATCAACCAATTGTAATTGGTAGAACAGCACATACCATTACCTTTAAAGGTGAGCCGAATACCAAATATACGGTAACTGGCTCGAACAACGTAGCATCGGAAGTTACAACAGACGGTAATGGTGAAGGTATGGCTGAAAGCCTTGAAAAAGCTACGGAGTATACAATTTATAACGCAATTTATGGCTCTGCAAAAGCACGTACTTCTTTGGTAGATGCGAAAGAGATTGCTGAGCAATTTAAAACTGGTAATGAAGAAACAGCCAGCAACGGTAAAACAGATAAAAACGAACGAGCCACCAACCATAATGTAAAAGTTACTGTTGGTGAAGATGGTAACTATAAAGTGGAATTAAAGAAGAGCATTGACAAAAGCGTAACTGTGCCTGACACATGGCAGCAGGTAGGTGTTGATCTAAAGGGCAACACGATTAAGGGTGATGATGCAACCGATACTTCTTCAGCAAAATCCGGCATTACTTTTATTAAAGGTACAGGCTCATTACACCCGGGCACAGAACTGAATATCATCGATTCCAGAGGCGAGGGTAAAGTGCAGGGTGGTAATGGTTCAACTCAGTATCCAGAAGGCGTAGCGGGTGTTGGTACTTCTACCAGCAGTCGTCCCACAAATGCAAAAGTTACTGTTGGCCAAACAGCAACCGTGATTGGCGGCAATGGCGTAACTAGAAAAACTGGTAATGGCAGCAAAGGTGGTGCAGGTATTGCCGGTGATATTGAAACAACGGTGGATGGCGGCACTGTGAAAGGCGGCGAAGGCGGCGATGGTATTGATGGCACAAAACCTGGTACCGGTGGCGAAGGCGGCGAAGGTATCCAGACAGAGGGCAATCAAATCATTATCAATAAAGGTACAGTAGTCGGCGGTAAAGGCGGCATGGGTGGCGAAAACGTTACAGGTACCGGTGGTAAGGGTGGCCAAGGTGGCGCAGGTGCCGATGCAGGTAAGGGTATCACACATGTTGAATCTGGTGCTACGGTTACCGGTGGCCAGGGTGGCACCGGCGGTGCAGGTACCAATCCAGGTGTAGGTGGTAACGGTGGCGAAGGTTCAGTTGGTACAACAACTGGCAGTGGTACGGTTACCAAAGGCACAGATGGTGGCCAAGGCGATGGCAAGACCTCTGAGATTGTAATTAGTAAGGATGGCCAGGGCGATATTTTAGCAACGTATACCGCAGCAGATGGCAAAAGAGTAACTGATGAATTGCTTACAGGCAACAGTATTTTTGCACTGCGGAATACAAGTGTTTCGCTGAAATTTGTTGGTAAAGATCTAGAAAAAACTCGTGAAGCAGGCAATGGTTTTACCATTTTGACAGCCCTGAGAAACGATGCTGCTGATGTAGCGTTGAAAGATTCGGTTACCTTTAACTGGGATCAAAAAAGCTACACATATGAGTTCAAGGCTGGAACTAAATCGCACAAAATCGATGCAATGTTCAGCAATGCTTATTTGGTAAATGTGGATGTAACCGGTGGTACTGCTCAATTCTCAGAAGGTACGATTAAAAATGAAAACAGTGTGATTGCACTGCATGGCAGCACGCTGAAAGTATCGTTTAAACCGGACGATTCAATTGGTGCTCAGCCAATTATCAAAGCAACCTTGAATGAGAAAGAGATTGCACTGGATAAGGAGTATGCTTACCAGATTACTGGTATTGAAGAGACTCAAGCGTTGAAGGTGACATTCTCGAAGCATTCTGTAGTAAAAACAATTATTATGGGTGTAACAGCACATACCATTACATTTACGGGTGAAGCAAATGAAACTTATCAAGTAGCAGAAACAGATGGAAAAACGATAGAAGTTACAACAGATAGCAATGGTAAAGGTGTTGTTGAAAATCTGAAGAAAAACACCGAATATACCATCAGTCATCCGGTTCATGGTTCGGTTAAAACAAAAACCTCTCTGGTAGATGCAAAAGAGATTGCGGAAGCATTCAAAACTGGTAGCGAAGAAACAACAACCAATGATAAAACTGACAAAGACGAATGTGCAGAGAATAACAACGTCAAAGTAACTGTGGGTGGCAACGGAAGTTATCAGGTTGAACTGAAAAAAGATGTTGATAAGACAGTAACAGTACCCGATACTTGGGGAAAAGTAATCATTGACCTCAAAGGAAATACGATTAAGGGTAATAAAGGTACCAAAACAGACAGAGCAAAACCGGGCATTGAGTTAATCAAAGATCCAGGCACCGTACATCCTGGCACAGATTTGGAAATTATTGATACCAAAGGCGATGGTCAGGTAGAAGGTGGAGATGGTTCTACTCAAAATCCGGATGGTGCTGCAGGTATTGGTACTGCTACTGGCAGTGTTCCCAGTGGTGCAAAAGTAACCGTTGGTGCAACAGCAACGATTGTTGGAGGTAAAGGCGTAACTGGCGAAGATGGTAATGGTGGCCAGGGCGGAGCCGGTATCGGAAGTGGAATTGAGACCACAGTTGATGGCGGTAACGTAAAAGGCGGCCAGGGCGGTCAGGGTGCAGATGGAACAGAAGATAAAGCGCCTGGAAAAGGTGGCGATGGCGGTACAGGCATTGTCGCAGGAGACAAAAAAGTTACTGTAAACAAAGGTACGGTTACTGGCGGTAACGGTGGCAACGGCGGAAATAATCCGAAAGATAAAGGAAATGGTGGTCCAGGCGGCAATGGTGGTACAGGCATCGATGCAGGTACTGGCACAACCCATGTTGAAAAAGGCACTACAGTTACTGGTGGCCAGGGCGGTCAAGGTGGCAATGGTACTACCCCCGGTACCGGCGGTCAAGGCGGCGATGGTTTAACAGGAACAACGACCGGTAGTGGTACAGTTTCTAAAGGTACCAATGGTGAAAGTGGTAACGGAATCGACAGCAAAGGTGACGGAAAAGGCGGTAATGGCAATGGTTCCAATGGTAGTGGTGCTAGTACCAATGCTGGAAATGGTGGTGGTACAGGTGCGAATGGTGCTACCGACGGCGGCGATGAGCTTGGTGAAGTAAAGGGTGCTACCGATTTCGGAAAACAGGTTGCAAATCTGGCTGGAAATAGCTTGGATACCTATCAAACAGGCGATTCGACCAACGTTGTTATGATTGCATTGCCGTGCTCGCTTGCAGCTGCTTGTGCTGTAATCATACTGTTGAAAAAGCGTAAGAGATCTTAACTTTATACCTTATATCATAGCGGAAAGTACAGGTGTTTTGCCTGTGCTTTTTGCTTTTTTATTTGGCCTTTTTCTGGTTTTTGTTGTGGTTTTGTTTGCGTTTGAAGTGACCACAAACCTCGGTTTTGTGACCATAAAGTGCCGTTTCGCGACCAAAAATGAGGAGTTTTAACAATTTATTCATATTTTGGAAGAGTATGCTGAGTGGTAATTTGAGATTATTGGAAATTTGAAAACGAGAGTTTGGATAACTTGATCTGGATTTTAGAGTTAAGTGGTGTGTGGAATGGATTCGGGAGATGGTTGAGTGTGGGCAGTGTAGTTTGGTTTTTAGCGTGGTTTGTGTGCGGGGTGTGTTTGGTGTTAGAGTGGTGAGGAGCTGGAGCATGGGTCGGTTGGGCGCGGGAGATGTGGTTTGATTTTTAGCGTGG
>CAKSFA010000002.1 GCA_934454125.1 uncultured Eubacteriales bacterium
GATAAACCTCTCAAATCATTAAGAGCATCGTAAAAAGTAATTTTCTTACCGTCCGGATTATATGGATTAGCCACCTCGTCAGACATTTGAATTTCATCAACGAAAAGATAATATTCCTCTTTGCTCTTTTCCACTTTCTCTCTTACATACGATGAAAGAATAAGCGGATTACGATATTTAATGTCTTTCGCAAGGTCAAGCTCAATCGTAATAATCTGTTCTTCTTTTACACCATTTTCAATTAAGTAATCTCGGTATATATTTTTAAGAAGATAGGATTTTCCGCATCTCCTGATACCGGTAATTACTTTCACTAATCCATCAAAACGATATGAAATCAACTGCTCAAGGTAACTATCACGCTTAATTTCCATAAAGTCCACTCCATTTCATTGAAAATCTCTGCCCATTCAGGCTTTTTCAATCAATATTATAAATGTTTTCTATCAGATTTTCAAGTTATCATCGAAAATTATAGCCCAAAAAGGCTAAAATATTCAGTGAAAATATTTTTATCTTTCTCTAAATAACTCAAAAAGGTGCTGCATACCTGCAAACACCTCTTTAGTCATACAATATATCTATGGAAGATTTATGCCCATTTAGGCTTTTTATTCAATGAACCTAATCTGTTAAATTGTGCAGACGGTCTGCACAATTTCTATTTTGTTTTCTTATTTTCTCTGTCCTGCTGCTGAAGAACAGCATTGGATTGTCTACACGCTGTGTCGAAAATTTAAGCAAAATCTTATAATTTACTTCTTGAATTTATATTTTCCTTTTCCGTATCCGGATACCGGTTCAATAATATCTGCCTGCACTAAATTTGAAAGAAGTTTTGACACACTCGAATTTTTTAAATCCAGCAAGTCAGTAACTGCACTTCTGCATGGATATATCCGGATGAGATTCGACATACTGCACCGCATCGTGTTTGAAGTCGCTGGAATATCGTCTGATAGTTTTAGACATTTTGAAATCCTCCTATGTACACATTATACTACATCAGGATCGTTTCAAAAACTTTGTCCGTTGTTTAGTCTAGCACCAGCTCTGCACAAATCTCTGCATCAAATGATGTAAGTTTGATGTAAATCATCGATTTGTGAGGCTGTCCTAAATCCCGAAAAGCGCATAAACACTGAGTTTTTGCTGTTTTTATTTGTCTAAGGTCTTCATTGTCGGGAAAAGGAGGACGTCGCGGATGGAGGGGCTGTCTGTAAGCAGCATGGCGAGACGGTCAACGCCCATGCCCATGCCGCCGGTGGGAGGCATGCCGTACTCCAGTGCGGTGATGAAATCTTCATCGATCTGGTTGGCTTCTTCGTCACCCTGCGCACGCAGCTCCATTTGATGCGCAAAACGTTCGCGTTGATCGATGGGATCGTTCAACTCGGTGTATGCATTTGCAAATTCGCGGCGTGTGATGAACAGCTCGAAACGCTCGACCAGCTCAGGACGGTCTGCTTTGCGCTTGGTGAGCGGTGAAACCTCAACGGGATAATCGCAGATGAAGGTGGGTTGCAGCAACTGCTGCTCGACCTTTTCTTCGAACGCAAGGTTGAGAATATCGCCCCAGGTGTGATGTTTTTGGGCCGGGAGCCCCAGCTCTTTGGCGATCTGCTGCGCTTTTGCCGTATCGCCGCGGAAAGCGTCGAAATCGATGCCGGTGTACTGCTTGACGGCATCAAGCATTGTCATGCGGCAGAAGGGGGTTTTCAGTGAAACTTCTTCGCCCTGGTAGGAAATGGTCTCGCTGCCGCAGACGGCTTTGGCGCAGGCATTGATGAGGTTTTCGGTTAGCTCCATCATGCCGTGGTAGTCGGTATATGCCTGGTAAAGCTCGATGGTGGTAAACTCGGGATTGTGCTTGACCGACATGCCCTCGTTGCGGAACTGGCGGCCGATTTCGTAGACTTTCTCCATGCCGCCGACAATGAGACGCTTGAGGTAAAGCTCTGGTGCAATGCGCAGGTAGAGGTCGAGATCAAGCGTATTGTGGTGCGTGATGAAGGGGCGGGCCGCTGCGCCGCCGGCGATGGTGTTTAAAATGGGGGTTTCGACCTCGAGAAAACCCTGGTCATCTAAAAAGGCGCGCATGGTGCTGATGATCTTGCTGCGCTTTAAGAAGGTTTGTTTGACCTCGGGATTGACGATGAGGTCAACATAGCGCTGGCGGTAGCGCAGGTCGGTATCTTTTAAGCCATGGAATTTTTCGGGAAGCGGAAGCAGAGATTTGGAAAGGAGCTTGACCGCAGTGGCATGAACTGAAATCTCGCCGCGGCGGGTTTTGAACACAAAGCCGGTGACCTCTGCGATGTCGCCCAGATCCCAATTGGAGAGATTTTTGTAGGCCTCCTCCCCGATTTCGTCGATTTTGAGATAGACCTGAATTTTGCCGGAGCGGTCTTGCAGGTCAAGGAAGCTGGCCTTGCCCATGTCGCGGCGGCTCATGATGCGGCCGGCGATGATGACCGTTTTGCCCTCTATGGCTTCAAAATCGGCATGAATGTCGGCTGCATTGGTGTTTTTGGCGCTGGTGTTGACAAAAAAGGGGTCGTTGCCCTGTGCTTGCAGGGTTGCCAGCTTGTCCCGACGGACCTGGAGCAGCTCGCTGAGCGGCTGCTGTTCCGTTTGATTTGGCTGTTCGCTCATTTTGGTTTCATCTCCTCAAATTTTGGTGCAAAAAAATGAAAGGGCAGCGTGACCTGCACACCCGCCCGTACTATTTACTTGGAAATACGAAGCACTTCGTAGATCATCATGCCGGCGGGAACTTCGACTTCGATTTTGTCGCCGGTGGTGTGGCCCAGAAGCGATTTGCCGATGAGGGATTCATCGGAAATTCTGCCGGCCTTGGGGTTGGCTTCATTGGCACCAACGATGCGGTACTCTTTGACCTGGGTATCGCCTGTTTTGACTGTGGTAACTTTGACCTCGACCTTGGAGCCGATGTGAACATTTTCGGTGCTCAGCTCGTTTTCATCGATGACCTGGACATTTTTGAGCATGACCTCGATGTCTGCAATGCGGGCCTCGACAATGGCCTGATCATTTTTTGCTTCGTCGTATTCGCTGTTTTCGGACAAATCGCCGAAGGAGAGGGCAACTTTGATTTTTTCTGCAATTTCTTTACGCTTGACCGATTTTAAATGCTCAAGCTCTTGCTCCAATGCAGCAAGACCCTCTTCGGTGAGAAAAATGGGTTTGGACATGGCTATAACCACCTTTTTGTGCAAAGTTGTTGTAAATGAAAGCGCCGCAGAGACGGCGGGAATGACATATGTATTATTATAGTAAACACGGCGGGGTCTGTCAATGATAAATGCCGGAAAGCGCGACAAAAAACCGGCTGCGCAATGCTGCACAGCCGGTTAAATCTTTTAATAGTATTTGATGAGACTATTGTAGATCTCGGTATAGTAATAGTAGGGGTCTTGCTTGACACCGTTGAGACGAATCTCGAAGTGCAGGTGCGGGCCGGTGGACTGGCCGGTGCTGCCGATGTAACCGAGAACCTGCCCCTGCGCAACATATTGACCTGTGCTGACGATGCGGTTGCTCATATGTGCATAGACGGTGACGTAACCATCGCCATGGTCAACGAATGCGTAAGTACCGTAACCGCCGCCCCAGCTATCGCTGTTGACCTGGATGACAACACCGGCACGGGCTGCCACGATGGGGTTGCCGTAGCAGCCGCCGGTAGCGATGTCCCATGCGCCGTGGTTGCGGCCGTCCCGGAAATCGGAAGTGAGACCATGGGTACCCGGTGCGGGGAACATCCAGCCTTGGGAGTTGACACCGCCGTTGATGATGGTGCCGCTGCCGTTGCCGCCGTTGTTGAGGGTATCCCGAATCTCGTCTTGCCAGGCTTTATTGGCATAATAGTCGCGGAACCACTGGTCAACAGCAGCGGCGGCTTCTGCACTTTGCTCATCGAGAGAATGCATATGCTCGTTTGCTTCAGAGATATTGGCATTGATCTCGGCCAGAACGCGCTCGCTTTCTGCTACCAGCTCGTTAATTTCAGCCTGTTTTTTGTCAAGCTGCTCTTTGGCTGCGGCAACTTCGGCGCGGTCTGCCTCAATGGCCTCTTTTTCTTGCTTGATTTGGCTCATGGATTCTTGCAGCGTGTTGATGAGCTTTTTATCGTGCTCGGTGATGCTCTGCATGACCTCCATGTTGGTCATCAGGTCGGTTGCATTTTGCGACTGGAGCAAAATCTCTAGCGTGCTAACCTCGCCGGCCAGATAAATGGCGCGCAGGCGCTGGCCTAGCTGGTCGAGATTGTCATCGATCTCGGCCTGTTTATCTGCCATGGCGGCTTGTTGTTCGTTGATTTTGGCGTCCAGCTCATTGATGTGCGCCTGAATGACGTAGGTTTCTTGCTTGATGTTGTAAAGCTGTTGGTCGAGTGTATCTTTGTACTCCTGCTGCTTTTCTTTATCCTCTTTGAGCTGCTGGAGTTTTTTGCTGGTCTCCTGTTGTTCTTTTTGGATCTCCTGTTGTTTTTCCTGTAGCTCGCTGAGTGAAGCAGCGGAAACGGTTTGGCTGAAATAATGCGCGGCCGGCGCGGCTGTGACGGCAAGCGCCAGCATTGCAATCAGCACAGTTTTTGCAAATTTTTGTTTGAACAGATTATAACGCAATGACCTTGCTCCCCTCTTTTTTAAGGTATTTACCGATTGAAATAAGACCGCCGACCAGGCCGAACACGATGCCGGCGCTGACAAATGCCAGAATCGTCCATGGAATGACAGTGGCAAGCGGCAGCGGAACAAACGAAGACATCAGGCCGGACATGACCTTCATGACATAGCCGTAGACTGCGGCAACCAGACCGCTGGCGATGAGCCCTGAAATGCAGCCGATGAGCGCGCCTTCGACCAGGAAGGGGATGCGCACAAAGCCGTTGGTGGCACCGACGGATTTCATGATGCTGATTTCAAGCCGGCGGGAGTGCATGGTGACGCGGATGGTGTTTGCTATGATGAACAGAGACACCAGACCCAGCACTGTGACCACGCTGACTGCGACGATCTTCATCATCATATCAAGCCGGGTGAGTTTGTTGGCGATGTCGGAATAATCGTAGATTTTTTGGACCCCTTCGATGCTGAGAATCTGAGCGGCAGTCTCATCGTAGCGGGAGAGATCTGTCATGGAGATTTGGAAGGCATCCGGCAGGGGGTTGTCTGAGCCGGTGAGACTGGCCAGGATGTCGCCATCGCCGCCCAGATTGGTCATCAGACGCTGAACGGCTTCATCACGTGAGACAAACTCACAACTGGCAACGTTTTCAATCTTTTTAATTTCTTCGCCGATTTTAACGGATTCTAAGGTGGGCAGGCCGTCATCTAAAAAGACACGGATGGAGTTGCCGCCCTGAAACACTGCCATGGCCTGCGCCAGATTGAAGGAAAACAGGACGGCAGAACCGGTGATGAGCAGGCAGGAAACCAGCACTGCCACCGAAGCGATGGTCATGGTGCGGTTGGACCATGCGTTTTTGACGCCCTCGCGAAACAGGTAGCCTAATTTCATCCCTTTGCCACCTCCTGCATATCTTCGTCTTCTGCAATTGTTCGTTCTAAATCGGCAAGCTCGTCGTCATATTGCGGACCGGATGTTTGCCCGGCTTCTGTTTGCTCGAAAATATTGTATTTTTTCAGCATGTCCTGATAATTTTCGGCATAGTAGGTCGTTTCCTCCTGTGGAGCTTCCGGCTGTTCCTGCGGCTCATCGGCGGAAGGATTCGGCAAATGGACATGGGGGGTTGCCCCGCGCACATAGGGCTGCGGTTTGTTTTTGACGTTGGTGTCTGCCACAACGACGCCGCCGTGGATTTCGATGACACGTTTGTGGAAATGCTGAACCAGATCGTGCTCATGTGTGACCATGAGCACAGTGGTGCCGCGGCGGTTGATCTCGCTGAGCAGGTCGACAATTTCGAAGGAAAGGTCGGGGTCAACGTTGCCGGTCGGCTCGTCTGCAATGATGATTTGCGGATTGTTGACCAGAGCGCGGGCAAGACCGACACGCTGCTGCTCGCCGCCGGAAAGCTCGTGCGGTTTACATTTCATCTTTTTTTCAAGACCGACCAAGCCGCAGATATACGGCACACGTTTTTTAATCTCTTTGGTGCCGGCGCCGACCACGTGCATGGCAAATGCGATGTTATCGTAGACGGTCATATGATCAATCAGCCGGAAATCTTGGAACACGATGCCCATGGAGCGGCGGATGTATGGTACTTCTTTTGTGCGGACCTGCGACAAATTTCGCCCATTGAAGATGATGTCACCCTGGGCGGGTTTTTCTTCGCACATGATCAGCTTTAAAAATGTACTTTTGCCGGCGCCGGAGGAGCCGACGATGAACACAAATTCGCCCTTTTCGATGTTGATGCTGACATTTTTCAGCGCTACAGCACCGTTGGGGTACACTTTAGAGACATTTTTAAACTCTATCAAAACAAATTCTCCTCATTTGTTGGGTTGCATTGGAATACAGAAACACGGCGGGAAATTTGAAAATGCAGACAACCCACTGTGATGTATGTTTATCATACCAATGGGTTGTGTTTTTATAGTTCTGCAAAAGAATATTTCTGTAATTATTTTGTAATATTTTTATGAACTGTGCCGAGATTGGCAGATGTTGGCGGTGTGCTCTGCTAAAATTTGACAGAACTGCAGGAGAGATATTTTTTTACCATGAGCGCCACTTTGAACACGATGGCATCTTCGAATTCGCGCAGGTCTAGCCCGGTGATTTTTTTGATTTTTTCGAGACGGTAGACCAGTGTGTTGCGGTGAACGAACAGTTTGCGCGAGGTTTCGGAAACATTGAGGTTGTTTTCAAAGAAGCGTTGGATGGTGAAGAGCGTTTCGTGATCGAGAGACTCGATGGAACCGCGCTTGAAGACCTCTTTGAGGAACATATCGCACAATGTGGTGGGCAGTTGATAAATCAGACGCGCGATGCCCAGATTATCGTAACTGACGATGGTGCGCTCGGTATCAAAGACTTTGCCGACCTCCATAGCGACCTGTGCCTCTTTGAAGGAATGGGCAAGATCTTTAATGCCGGTGACGATGGTGCCGATGCCGATCATGCAATGAATGTAATATTCACTGGAGAGCGTATCGACAATGGAGCTTGCCAGCTTGTCCAGATCTTTCATTTCGATATCGCTGCGAATCTCTTTGACAAGGGCGATATCGGTTTCACTGATATTGATGATAAAATCTTTGGTTTTATCGGGGAACAGGTTTTGGATCACGTCATAAGCAGAAACGTCTGACTTATTGGTGATTTTGATGAGCATACAGACGCGGCTGACATCGGTGTTAAAACGCAGTTCTCTGGCTTTTAAATAAATGTCGCCAGGCAGGATATTATCTAAGATGACATTTTTGATAAAATTGCTGCGGTCATACTTTTCGTCGTAGTACTGCTTGATGCTACCCAAGGAAACTGCAAGCAGATTGGCGAATTTGACGGCCTCGCTGTCAGTACCGGAAACGAACACGGCAAACTCTGGCCGCGGGCGGCTGCCGAAGGATTTGTAGGTATAACCATTAAGGACAAAGGTATCGGTAGAAGCCATGGTTTCGGCAGTGACGTTTTCGTTAACCTCACCGATTCTGCCAAGCTCGCTGCATGCGATGATGACAGAAGTTTCGTCCATAACACCGATGGTTCTGTCGATCGCATCACGCATTTGATGAATCACGCCCTGAAAAAGTCTGTTGGACATAATCGTTCTCCCTCACTTTTGTAAAAAATGATGCAAATGATTGAGTTGATTGAAACTCGATAAATTGGTTTGTTATTTATTTTACACAAATAAAAGATTTTTTTCAAGTGATTTCGCATAAATTTATGTGATTTTATGCAAAATTTTTGTTTTGGAACATGATTGTCACAAAGGAGAGGTGTGATTTTTTGTATATTTTGCATATGCAAACGCGTTGTGCAAAGACATTGCTCTTTTTTATGGAATTTTGGAAAAAACGGCTGTTTGTTCCTCTTTTGTGAGGGGACGGACCTGGCCTTTGGGCAGGTTGGGGTCAAGCGGCAAGGCGCCGATTTGGACGCGTTTTAAGTAAAGCACCTGTTTGCCGCAGGCGGCCAGCATACGCCGCACCTGATGAAATTTGCCCTCACAGACGGTGACTTGCGCCCACGGTTCACCGTTTTTTTCGAAGCCGGAAAGTGCAGCGGGCAGGCATTGCAGCGTGGGCATCACCAGGCCGGCGGCAAAGCGGGCGATGTCTTGTTGGGTGACGGGGATATCGAGCCGGGCGTGGTAGATTTTTTGTACGCCGCTTTTGGGCGAAAGCAGGCGGTGGGTAAAATCGCCATCGTCTGTGATAAGCAGGAGACCCTCGGTGTCTTTATCGAGACGGCCGGCGGGAAACAGACCGCGGCGGCGGTGTTGCGGCGGGATGAGATCTAGCACGGTGGGGGCTTTGGCGTCTCTGGCGGCGCTGAGCACACCGGCGGGTTTGTGGAGCATCAGGTAGGTATACCGTTGAAAGTGCAGGGGCTGACCATTGACGCAGATGGCATCGGCTTCGCCGTTTGCTTTGGTTTCGGGGCGGGTGACGACTGTGCCGTTCACTGTGACGGCTCCCTGCTGCAACAGCACTTTGACCTGTTTTCTGCTGCCGCAGCCCTGGGATGCCAAAATTTTGTCCAACCGTTCCTGCATGCGTACTGCCCTCCCCCTTTGTGGATTTGAGAACAGTGTACCATATTTTTGGGCAAAACAAAAGCGGCAGGCTATGCCTGCTCGCCATAAAAATTGCACATGAAACCGTCGAGTTCTGCTGCGGCAAGGTCACCGCCGATGACCTTGCCACGGAACAGCAGCAGCGTGCCGTATACCGTTGTATCTTGTGCCGGAAAATTGGTGATGCGATAGACCGCTTTGGTGACGGTTTGACCGGCGTATTTGGTCAGGTCCATGCCGTGCGTTTGTTGCAGGGCGTTGTAACGCTCATACACGGCACTGAATTGCTGCGGCAGCGTGATGGTTTCTTCGGAAACCGGCTGGGATTCGACCTGCCAGCCAAACTGCGCAAAGAATGCGATGCGCTGTTCGGCTTGCTCTGCCTGGACGGTGTACGGCGCAGCTGTTGCCAGCGCCCACTGCGTGCCGCGAAAATTGAAATAGACGATGACCGTGACGGCAATTGCTGCCAACACGCCCAGCGTGATGATGACCAAACGCCTGAGCTTTGGCTTGACGGAACAAATGAACACACCGATCCCCTCCCCTGATAATACAGCATATGTGCGGCGGAACGGTGACATGCCTGGAAAAAGAAAAAACAGAGACAGATTGTCTCTGTTTGCAATTAGGCATAAAGAATGAAAATGCGGTATTCTCCTCCGCCGGCGGACTCGATGGAAACAGAAAAGCGGTGGTTTTCTGTGCTGCCGGTGCGCTCGGTGACAGCTTGCACGGCGTTGTCCAGCATCCACAGGCATTTGCTGCGTAAAGCTTGCGGTGCATCTTCATACCAGCCATCGCCGGTGTATTCCTCAAACGAGGCGTGCTGCGCTTTCGTCAGGGTCGTATCGAGTGTGAGACCTTTTTCGATGCCGTAGGCCACCAGTTCGTTATAAATGGCGGTGGTGTCATAGGGAGAATCGTAGGCTGTTTTGGCACGCACCGTAATGGTGCAGCTTGCCGTTTTACCATTGGAGGACGTGGCGGTGATGACAGCGGTGCCGGGTTGTTTGCCGGTGACCACACCGTTGTGCACAGTGGCGATGGTGGGATCGCTGCTGTGCCAGCTGAGTGTTTTGTTGGTGGCACTGCTTGGGAGCACCTGTGCGGTAAGCGTAACCTGCTTGCCAACGAGCACCTGTTTGTCGGCAGCAAGCAGAAGCTTGCCGACCGCTTGCGGTTGGTCGGTTTGATTCGTGCCGGCTGTGCCGGAGTCCCCTGTTTGGTCAGTTTGATCGTCTTGCGGCTGACCGGCAGCACCGGTGATGCCATCGTAATCGGGATCAATATAGACCGGTTTTTTGGCAGAGCCGGCACCGGTCTGCTGTGCAGCGGAGGAAGCGGAACCCGGCTCTGAGCTGCTTTCTGCACGGGAGGCGCCACTGCCCGGAGTGCCACCTGCCAGAAAAACGGAGCACAGCGTGACGATTAAAATCACCAGGGCGCAACCAGCTGCGGTGAGGATAATGGCAAGTTTGCGCTTGTTGTGGAAAATTGCAGAAAATTTTTGTTTGGTAGGCATAAATCGGCTCCTTCTCAAATCAAACCCAACGGAAATGGTATCATTTTATCACCGTGGGCGCATTTTTTCAATGAAAATGCGGAATGAAATCGGATTCAGGTTTTTTCAGGGAGTAGCAGCGGCAGGCGCACCGTAAAGGTGGTGCCTTTGCCGACAGTGCTTTCGACACTGATTTCGCCGCCGTATAGCACGGCCAGATGCTTGACGATGGACAGCCCCAGACCCGTGCCGCCGATGGCGCGGGAACGGCTGGCATCGACGCGGTAGAAGCGCTCAAACAGGCGCGGGAAATGCTCTTCTGCAATGCCGATGCCGGTATCTTGGATGCGGATGACGGCCATTTGGCGCACAATCTCTGCAGTGATGAAAACGGTGCCGGACGGTTGGTTGTATTTGATGGCGTTTTCAATGAGATTGCCCAGCATCTGTTGCAGACGCGTAGCGGAACAGGCAACGAAAATACCAGATTGCAGCTGCGTTTGCAGGGTAACTTGCAGTTTTTCTGCGATGGGCGCAAGGCGAGCGACTGTTTGTGTGATTTCGTGCGCAACGTCGCACCGTTGGTCGGATTGCTCGGGGCGGGCGTTTTCGATTTGTGAGAGGACCAGCATATCATCGATGAGGTGGTGCAGGCGTTCTGCTTCGATGTCGAGAACATCATAGAAATAATTGCAGGTTTCTTCGTCGCGGTTGGCGCTTTTGAGCAGCTCGATGCTGCCGCGAATGGACGTGAGCGGCGTTTTAAGCTCGTGCGTGACATTGGCAACAAACTCGCTGCGCAGTTGCTCTAAATGGCTGACGTGTGTGATGTCTGTGATGACTGCCAGCACGGCGGTTTCGTTTTTGTTTTGGATCGGGGTGGCATAGACGGTGAGGATGCGCTCGCCCTGCACACCTTCGGAAACGGCAATGGTATCGTGCCGGGCACTGTTTTGTTGCAGCGTTTGTTGAACAAAGGCTGCGACCTTGCTGACCAGCAGGCTACCCTCAAATGCTTTGCCCGTTTGCAGGGAGGAAACGCCCAGCAGCGCGCGGGCGCTATCGTTTAAAAACAGAATGTTGTTTTGCATATCGACGGCCAGGACACCGTCGCGCATACCTTGCAGGACGCTTTCTAACTGGTGTTGCTGATGCTGCAGTTCTTCGACGGCTTGGCGGGTGTGGTTGGACATATGTTGCAGTGCGCCGGAAAGGCGGCCGATTTCATCTGTGCCGGCGGGTGGCAGAGAAACGGTTTCTCCCTGCGCCATTTGCTGCGCGGCGGCAGAAAGCTGACGAAGTGGTTTTGCGCACAGATACAACACCCACCATGTGAGTAGCAGCACGACTGCGCTGCTGATGGCACTGGCGACCATTGCGCAGAGCCAGATGCGTGCAGCGGCGCTTTGCAGCTGTGAAGCAGGCAGGGCAACGCGCACAAAGTAGCCGTTTTCTGCTCGGGCTGCGGCGTAATAGTATGCGATGCCGGTTGTGGCGCTGGTGCGCAGATCATAACCGATGGACTGTGTTTGCGCCTGCTGAAGCTCGGGGCGGTTGCGGTGTGTTTCTGCGGGCAGGGCAGTTGCATCTGTGGCGGCGCTGTCTCCGACTACGGTGCCGGTAGCATCGATCACGGTGATGCGCAGTGTTTGTTCGGTTTGCGCAAGCTGCCGGCCGGCAGAAACCGCAAATGCCTGTGGGTTTTGTTCCATTGCCTGTGTTTGTGTTTTCAGCAGAGTGACGATGGCATCCAGGCGGTGTGTAAATGCCTGGCGGGATTGGAGCTGCACCAGATGCGCCACCAGAGAAAAGGCAATAAAAAAGCCGGCGATGATAATCGCGGCGGTGCTGACCAACAAACGCTTTCTCATCTTCGGCCTCCTTTCAGGTTCCTACAAATTTATACCCCACGCCGCGCACAGTTTGCAGCAACTGCGGGGAATCGGGGTTATCTTCAATTTTTTGGCGCAGGTAACGCATGTGTACATCGACCGTGCGGGTATCTCCGAAATATTCGACGCCCCAGACGCGGTCTAACAGCGTATTGCGCGTGAGCACCCGGCCGGCATTGCGCATGAGCACCAGCAAAAGATCGAACTCTTTTGCGGTTAGCTCGATGGGTGCGCCGGCTTTGGTAACGGTATGAGAGACGACATCGACAGTGATGCCGCCGGCTGTAATACGGTCTTCCGATGTAGCCGGATGATACTCTGTGCGGCGCAGCACGGCGCGGACACGGGCGCAGACCTCTTTGACACTGAACGGCTTGACGATGTAATCGTCTGCGCCCAGTTCAAGCCCCAGCACTTTATCGACCTCGGCACCACGGGCGGTGAGCAGCAGAATGGGAATACACTTGGTCTCCGCTTTGCTGCGCAGCGTGCGGCAGATGGTAAGGCCGTCCGGCGGGGGCATCATCCAGTCAAGAATCAATGCATCTGGCCGGCGTTTTTCAATGGCGTGCAGCAAGGCTGTTCCGTCGGTAAAAACTGCGGTTTCAAAGCCTTCGTCTTTGAGACCGAATGCAACCAATTTACAAATGTTGGGCTCATCGTCTGTAATATATACCAATGCCATAGCCGTACCGCCTTTTTATTGCGCATCGGCCGGTAGATCGCTGCCGGCGCGGAAGTAGGGGCTGGTGGCCTCGTGCGAATTGAGATCGGGGTGTTCGCCGGTTTCGATGTAGATGACCCATTCTGCAATATTGGTGGCATGATCTGCCATGCGTTCGGCATATTTGGTAATCAGGAGCAGATCGACATCGCCCATGACATTGGGGCTTTGGGCAATGGTGCCGCTGATCTCCAGAATAATTTTTGAGAACAGATTGTCTACGTAATCGTCACTGGCACAAATGTCTTTGGCTTCTTCAATGTCGCGGCTGATGAAGACGTCCATGGCACGGCGGAACATGCCGCGGGCGGCCTCCATCATATGCACGATTTTGGAGACGACCAGAGTATTGCCGTAGACCTGACCGGTGCTTAAAATCTCGCAGACATCAGCGCATTGGTCACCCTCGCGCTCGATGTCGGTGAGAATTTTTAAGCAGGCGGCAATCATGCGCAAATCTTTTGCGATGGGCTGCTGCAATGCGATGAGATTCAGGCACAGAATCTCTGTTTTGTGCTCTTTGCGGTCAATTTCATGATCGTGTTCGGCAACGTATTTTGCTTTTTCCAAATCGACTGTGCGCAGACAGTCGATGGTTTTTTCAAAGCGATCATCGACCGTATTGCCCAGGTCGGTCATTTCTTTTACCAGTTCTTCCAGCTCGTGGTCAAATAATTTTCTCGGCATATGCTTCCTCCGATTAGACGCAGTAAATGGCGCTGCGTTTGATTTTGCTCCTATTTTATCACGTTTTTGTAAAGTTGTAAATCTGCTACAAGGCTCAGTTTAACCGAAACGGCCTGTAATATAGCGCTCGGTGCGTTCGTCTTTTGGATTGTTAAACATGCTTTGGGTGTCTGTATATTCTACAATTTCTCCGGACAGGAAAAATGCCGTTTTATCTGCAATACGCGCTGCCTGCTGCATGTTGTGCGTGACAATGATCACGGTATATTGCCGGCGCAGATCGTCCATCAGGTCTTCGATTTTGAGTGTGGAGATGGGATCCAGCGCAGAGGTCGGTTCATCCATCAGGATGATGTCTGGCTCGACTGCAAGGGCGCGGGCGATGCAAAGACGCTGCTGCTGGCCGCCCGACATGCCCAGCGCTGATTTTTTCAGACGGTCTTTGACTTCATCCCAAAGGGCGGCGCTGCGCAGGGAATGCTCAACGATTTCGTCCAGCTTTGCTTTTGATTTGATGCCGTGCACCCGCGGGCCATAGGCAATATTATCGTAAATGGACATGGGGAATGGGTTGGCTTTTTGAAACACCATGCCGGCGCGCTTGCGCAGCAGATTGATGTCGGTGCGGGGGTCGTAGATATCTTCGCCGTCGATGGTGATTTTGCCGGTGATTTTGCAGCCGTCTACCAAATCGTTCATACGGTTGAGCGTTTTGAGACAGGTGGATTTGCCGCAACCGGACGGGCCGATGAAGGCTGTGACCTTATTGGCGGGAATATCGATATTCAAGCCTTTGAGAGCGTGGAAATCTCCATAATACAGATTTAAATCGCGCACAGAGACTTTTGCGCTGAAATCGTTTGCAGTAGTACTCATAGCCGTTTATCCTTTCTTGAGAATTCTGGAAAGCAGACTGGCCAGACGGTTTAAGATAAAAATAAAAATCAGTAGAACTGCGGCTGTGGCAAACGCAACGTTCAAAGCGTCCGGTGAAGAGGCTTCGCGCGCAGTTTGATACAAATGCAGCGTTAGTGTGCGGCCGCTTGAGAGAATTTGGGAAAAAAAGCCGTTTGGCATATTGTAAGAAAGACCAGAAGTGAACAGCAGCGCCGCGGATTCGCCCACGATGCGCCCCATTGCCAGAATGACCGCTGTTAACACACCGGGCATGGCACAGGGCAGCACGATGCCGATGATAACGCGAAACTTGCCGGCGCCAAGCGCCAGAGCGCCCTCTTTGTAAGAGCCGGGCACGGAGAGCAGCGCTTCTTCTGTGGTGCGGATGATGGTGGGCAGCACACAGATGGCCATGGTAAGACAACCGGCCAGAATGGACGTTTGCAAACGGAACAAAATACAAAATACCGTATAGCCAAACAAACCGAATAAAATGGACGGAATTCCGGAAAGTACCTCAGTTGTAAAGCGAATGATGCGCACCAGTTTGCCCTGCTTTGCATACTGCGTTAAATAAATGGCGGCAGAGATGCCGATGGGCGCTGAGATGAGTAGTGTGATGATCACGATATACAGGGTATTGATGATCATCGGCAGGATGCCCTTCATGGTGGCTCTTGTTTCAGAATATGCCTTGGATAGGAATGACCATGTGATGTGTGGAATACCGTTCCATAAAATATAACCAATAATGCCGGCTAAGGCGGCAAGTGTAATGGTTGTAGCAAGATAAATGAGCACTTTGAGCGCGATGTCTGTTTTATGCATGCGCTTTTGGTACAAAGACTGCGGCCGTTTGACCTGCACTGCTGTTGCGTTATTTTCCACTGAGTTTCGCTCCTTTCCGTGAAATGAGGGTAAAGGATATATTGACAATCATGATGAAAATGAACAGCACCAGACCAATGGCAAACAGCGCCTGCCGGTGCAGACCGGACGCGTAGGACATTTCCATGGCGATGCCGGTAGTCAAAAAGCGGGTGGCACCCAGAAGCGTTGGCATATTGGCAACATTGCCGGCAACCATGATGACTGCCATCGTTTCGCCAATGGCGCGGCCGACACCCAAAATAACACCCGACAAAATGCCAGACCTTGCTGCCGGAAGCGTGACCCGAAAGATTGTGCTGACCGGCGTGGCACCCAACCCCAGAGAAGCCTCGCGGTAGGCGTTCGGCACAGAACGCAGGGCATTTTCGGTAACATTGACAATGGTGGGAATCACCATGATGGCCAGAATGATGATGGCTGCCAGCAGGCTGTCTCCAATCGTTTGGCCGGGGAACAGGCCGCGAATGGCCGGAACAATGACCAGCATGCCGAAAAAGCCGTATACGACCGATGGGATACCAGCCAGCAGCTCAATGGCCGGATGGATGAGCTTTGCAACCTGTGGTTTTGCAATTTCGGTTAGAAATACGGCGGTGAGGATACCGATGGGCACACCAATGAGAATCGCGCCGACTGTGCCGCAGACAGATGCTAAGATCAGCGATAAAATGCCGAACTGGTTTGCAGAGGCGTCCCAGGTGGTGCCAAACAGAAAGTGGAATACGCCGATCTCGGCAATGGCGGGGATGCCGGCGGAGAAAATGTAGACTGTGATGGTCAGCACTGCTGCGATGGAAACGCAGGCAAACGTGAGGAAAATTGCTTTTGCAAGCTGCTCGACGCCTTGCGTAGAAAGCGCAAGCACCGCACAGGCCAGCCCTGCCACAAGCACATAAGCAAAGGCGGCCGTGTAACCGACGGTAACGTGACTGATGTTCAGCGCGGTGACATCGGACTGAATACCGGCAGTGGAAAGCAGCACGACCAACGGCGTAACCGCTGAGAGCGCAAAGGCAAGACCTGACAGCACCGGCCGCCGGAACAATACCAGCGCCATGCCCAAAAGCGGCAACACCGCACCAGCCAGCACTGCAATGCGAATGACAACCGGAATACCGACCAACGCATTGACGGCATCCGTTTGCACACGGAAACCTGCTGCAAGCAGAAAATCAAGGCCGGTGACGGTGTATTGGATGTCTTTGAATACAAACTGTGCATACGGCAAAAAGAACATGACAATACTGCCCGCACCCAGCACAAGTGCAAGGATGCGCTTGACCCAGTTGATTTTTGCTTGCCGTTGCTGCGCCGCTGCATCATTCATGGAAACTTTCATATTTTCCCCCATTTCTTGTGTTGCATCTGCAGGCAGTGCACTTAGCTGCCCATGCCAATCAGACCGACCTCTCGGATAACGGTCTGTCCCTCTTCGGAATTGATGAATGCAAACCATGCGTCGATCAGAACGCTGTCGGTACCCTTTTTATAGATTTGCAAAAAGGAACGCTGAACGGTATAGCTGCCGTTTTTGATGTTTTCTTCTGTGGCGGCAGCGCCGTCGATGGTGCAGGCTGCGACATTGTCATTGAGTGACTCCAGAGAGATGTAACCAATGGCGGAAGGATCGCTGGCGATTTTTGTGACGATCTCGCCGGTAGACGATAATTCTGCGGCATATGCCGGTTTTTCGATGCCAAAAATACTTTCAAAGCCATCTCTGGTGCCAGAGGCTGCCTCTCTGCCCAGCGCTGTGATGCTACGGTCTTCTCCGCCTAGTTCGCTCCAGTTGGTAATTTGACCGGAGAAAATCCGGCGAACTTGTTCTGTGGTAAGCGCCTGCACTGAATTTGCACGGTTGACTGTGATGGCAACGCCGTCGATGGCAATTTGCTGAATTTCAAACTCTTCGGGGTGTTCACTGTCTTTGAGTGCGCGTGATAGATCGCCGATCAACGCAATGCCGGAACGCACGGAGTTGGGGGCATCGCCCGAACCGGTACCGCTTTTTTCAACCGTGACCCCGGGATATTTTGCGCTGAACGCCTCGCCCAGCGCCTGGCACAGTTTTGTCATGGAAGTAGAACCATTGAGCGTAAGCTTGCCTGTAACCGTTGTACTGCGGTCTGCTTGCCCGGACAGGCGTGTGCCGGTCAATTCTGTTGTGCAACCAAACAAGCCAGTGATGCACACTGCCAGCAGGATGAAAAGCAACCCCTGTTTCCATTTCATACGCACCATTCTCCCCCAATTTTGATAATCGATTGTTGTTATTGTAACGCATGCATGTTAAATCTATGTTAAATTACGTTTAGAAACTGTTAAAACAACTGACAAAACTTGGGCACACATGCAAAAAATTAAGAGTGCTATCGATTATAGCACTCTTATGAAATATTTCACGTTTTGTTTTTAATATTACATATGATCTTCTACAATTTCTTGTAACTGTTCGGGAAACACAACGCCACGAATCAATTTATAACAAAAACGCTTGGCACCTTCGATACTGTTGGTTAAGTTTTCACATTTAGAATAAAAAATTTGATTTTGTTTTTCTTGCACAATGACAACAGAATATCCGCTCCGTCTGCTGCCGGAGAGGTAATATTTTAACACACAGGCAGTTTGCTGTAAAATCACTTTGCCCAATAATCTTTGCATTCACATTCTCCTATTTTCAAATTTTCAAATATATCTTCTGACAAACATACCGTGAAATAATTTCACTTCTAATGATACGGAATTTTCAAGGAAAACGCAATCAAAAGAAGATGCAAAGATTGTAGAAATGATATAAACTACCATATATTTGAATCAATCATTTTTAAGAGTGTATATTTTGCGGTTAAAAGCTGTAAAACTTCGTAATAAATTGGAAATTGTGGAAAGATTGGGAAAAATATACATACATTTTTCATAAAAATCTTGTTTATTTTTTAACAAATAAAATTAGGGATATTAATTTCATCTATAATTAAAAGTTTTTTGAATCTCAAACATTTTTACAATAAAATACAATATTTTAGAAAAAGATGAAAAATCTTCACAAATTGTTCCTATCTACCTCAAAACCTGCTTATGATAACAGTAAAAATGTGAAAAATTTTTGCATGTTGCGGGGAGATTGATGATGAAACAAGCCAAGCCTGTACGCTGCTATGTGTTTTTGCTGGTGGCTACACTGGTATGCCTTGCTGCCACTTTGTGCGGCGCTGCATACTTTAATGATATCGCAGATCGTTCAGTAGGTATCAAGCTGAACACAACAACGGACAGCGCTGCAACGCTTGTTCCAAAAACGGACGGGGATTATTTTTTCGTGCAAAGACGCAACCAGCAAACGCAAGTTTCTCTGCTGAACCGACAGGGGTATCTGATTCAGGAGCAACTGTTTGAGGGGAATTACGTACAACTATGTTACACGGCTGATACTTTTTATTTGCTAATGGACTATGGGTATACCATGATTTGTTATGACACTGCGGCGACTTCGGTTGCGGATTACCGGGAGGTGGCACTGGAAGCGCCGCTGTTGCGCTTTACCACAGCGGAAAACGGCACGATTTTTGGGATTGACCGGCAAAGCCAGAATCGGGTGCTGGCATATACCAAGTTGCCAGAGGAGCTGCCTGCCGTGCCCGTGGCGGTGTTGACCGCAGAAAGTGATTTGCAGAGCCTGTGCATCACGCCGGGGCAAACCTTGTATGTGATGGCAGAAAATTTTAACGATGTTTACACCGCAAATTGTGCAACTGGTTTGCCGCATACATTTGCAAATTATAAAACCGGCAGCATTGCGCCGGTTTTGCAGCCTTACAGCATTAACAATGACTGGCTGCTAGACGAGAACTGTGATGTTTATACGATGCAGACAGAATCACCGGCGTTTACCCTGCTGCAGGAAACCGGTTATACCGTTGCATGCAACCCGGATGAGAACACGATACTGGGTGCGGCAGACACAAAGGAATATCTAGAACAACGAAATCTGAATAGTGCTGAGACAGAGCGGTTTGCAATACAGGGCACGTGTGTGGCAATGGGGGTGAATCAGGAGGACGTGGGAATTTTGCTGCTGCGGGAGGACGGATTGTATTTTGCCACGCTCTCGCAACTGCAGCGGTTGCCTGAAGAACCGGGAGGACCGGAAAGTTCTGGTGTGGAAAGTTTGCCTGCTGAAAGCGATTATAGTTCTGTTGCGGAATCATCGGAAACGACTTCGGACAACGCTTCGCAAGTTTACCCGGAATATTTGGAAAGCGACCGCTTTTTGATTGACCGCAACCGCAATGCGATTGTATTACCGCTTGCGACTACGTTTGCGGTGTTACGTAATCATTTGAATTCGACCAAAGATACAATCATTGTGCGCAGCACAAACGGCACACCAATCAGCAGCGGCAACCTTGGCACTGGTTATACGGTATCTTTGGAGGTAAACGGTAGCGTGCGCGATCGGCTGACCATTGTGGTGAAAGGCGACCTAAATGGAACTGGTACGGTGAACAGCAAGGACGTGCAATTCTTGTATAACTACCTGACTGATACAGAAACACTGGACGAGGCAGCACTTTGGGCTGCAGATTTGAACGAGGATGAATTTTTGGACACGACAGACCTGTTGCTGCTGAAAAAGCAAGTGACTGCATTGCGGTAAAAATAAAAAAGGACGAGGAACCGTCCTTTTTTGTTTTATTGTGCAGCCAGAATTTCATTGCATTTTTTGACAACGTCCTGTGCGGTAATACCACAACCGCAGCCGCAACCACAGGCACCGTCTTTTCCTTTTTCAAACACTGTAACAATGTTTTTGTTTGTATCGTATGTGGTGTGGTTGGCTTTGGGGCAATCGTTGGTATCTTCTGCCCAGATATAACCATTGTCGGTGTTAAAATATAGCCGAACCCAACCGGTTTTTTCATTATAACACGCGGTTTCCTGCTCAATATCCTGAGAAAGCGTTACTGTTTGCACTGCCATCGTTTGGTCCTCCCTGTTTCTCTGTCGATTTATATGTTCAGTGTATCATACCACTAGGAAAAGTTCAATACTGGATTTGTGCAACCTGTGGGGCTGATAGAATCATGAACCATTCTGTCAGATCTGTAATATGAAAAAACCTCAACCGAAGCTGAGGTTTTTTATGAATAGGATTGTATGGCATCGCACGCATCGTGCAAAACACACATAAACTATGGTATATCAAACCTGTTGCCGTATCTTAATAAAGACCGGATGGTGTTTCGGAAAGATTGATCATGATATTTTTCATATACGTATAATGCTCTAACATAACCTTGTGCGTCTCGCGACCAATGCCGGACTGTTTGCAGCCGCCAAACGGTGCGCCGGACGGGATGGCATTGTAAGTATTGACCCACATGCGGCCTGTTTCAATACCGCGGCACACGCGGATGGCACGATTGAGATCACGCGTCCAGACGCCGCCGCCCAGGCCATAATCGCTGGCATTTGCCATGGCGATGACTTCTTCTTCCGTTTTAAATTTGATGACGACTGCTACTGGCCCAAAAATCTCCTGCTGTGCTGCTTTTTGGCTGTTATCTACATTCAGCAGCAAGGTCGGCGCCATAAAGCAGCCTTTATCCAGACCGTTTTCTGTGAGACGCACGCCGCCGCATGCTACCGTAGCACCATCTTTCTTTGCCTGCTCGATATGAGCCAGGATGTCGTTTAGATGTGATTCATAGATCTGAGAACCCATAATCGTATCTTTCTCCCAAGGCATACCAACCTTGATGGAGTTGAACTTTTTGACTGCCTCTTCTACAAAACGGTCGTAGATGTCTTCATGCACAAACACACGGGAACCAGCACAGCAAACCTGACCCTGATTGAACAAAATGCCAAGTTGCAGGCCTTCCATCGCCATATCCCATTTGCAATCGGGGAAGAAAATATTGGCAGATTTGCCGCCCAATTCTAAAGTGGCCGGAATCAGGCGCTCTGCGGCAGCTTGTGCCACAGTGCAGCCAATTTCAGTAGAACCGGTGAATGCCAGCTTGCGAAAGCCGGGGTGCTCCAAAATATACTGGCCGGAGCGGGAGCCTTTGCCCGTAATGATATTGAACACACCCGCCGGTAAAATGCCGTCAATCAGCCGTGCAAATTCCAGTACACTTAAAGAGGTATAGCTGGAGGGCTTGAAAACGGTGCAGCAGCCAGAAGCCAAAACCGGAGCCAGCTTCCATGCTGCCATCAAAAACGGAAAGTTCCACGGAACGATTTGACCGACAACACCGATGGGTTCTTTGAGAATCAAGCTCATGGTATTGTTATCCAACATGGTGGCGCTGCCTTCTTCGGTTCGGATTGCTGCGGCAAAATAACGGAAATGGTCTGCCGCATAGGGGATATCTACGTTCAGCGTTTCACGAATCGGCTTGCCGTTGTCCAATGTTTCTACCATGGCCAGATGCTCAGCATTGGCTTCGATGACATCGGCAATTTTCAGCAGGACATCTGCACGCTCTGCCGGCGTTGAGTGCTTCCATGTTTCAAAGGCTTTCCATGCGGCATCGACTGCAGCATCGACATCTGCTTTGGTGGCTTCGGCACATTGTGCCAATTGATCGCCATTAGCAGGGCAATAAGATGTATAGGTCTGCCCGTCAGAAGCATCGACCCATTTTCCATTAATATACAGTTGATAACGTTCTTGTAACTGATTTTTCATATCAAAATATACTCCTTTCAATCTATGGTACAGAAAGCCGCTTCTGTTTTGCATTGTGCTTCTCTGTACAAACCCGGGCGTTCAGTTGCCAAGCGCCCGCACTTATTGCTGAATAAGTAATTTCAGTATAGCAGACCCTACCAATTTGTCAATATTAGATATAAAAATAACAATCTAAGATAAATTTTATGCAAATCGCAAAAAGAAATTCCATAAAAAGTAAGTTTTTCTTCTGTCTACAACAAAATTATGGTATAAATACCAAAATTTATAACAAAGAAATTTGAAAACATATCGCCCCCGTGCACAAAGTGTATAAAATTTATCCATTTTCAAAATAATTTTTGTATAACCAATTGACGCGTACCAAAAAGTCTGTTATCCTATTTTTCAAGACAGTTCCAGTCTTGTTTTGTTTGAATTGAGATTCTTTTAGTTTTGAGGAGGAATGTTCGGAATGATAACGTTTTTTATCGGGCTGGCAATTCTCGTCTTCGGCGGATTTTTGTACTGCAAACTGAACACAAAACTGTTTCGACCCAGTAAGCAGGAAACGCCGGCGATTGCCAAAAACGATGGCCTGGATTATGTTCCGATGGGAAAATGGAAAAACTCGCTGGTGCACTTACTGAACATTGCTGGTACCGGACCGATTTTAGGCCCGATTCAAGGCATTTTGTTTGGCCCCATCGCGTTTTTGACCATTCCAATCGGCTGTGTGCTTGGCGGCGCACTGCACGATTACTGGTGCGGCATGATTTCTATTCGTGGCGGCGGTATTCAAATGCCCGAAATGGTGAGAAAATTCCTGGGTAAAATCGTATCGAAGGTTTATCTGGTCTTTATGATCTTACTGATGCTGTTGGTTGGTGTTGTGTTTATTCAAACACCTGGCGACATTTTTGTCGGTCAGGTGCTAAAGGGAGACACCGCCCCCACCAACTGGGTGGTATGGGCTGTTTATGGGTTTATCTTCCTATACTATCTGTTGGCTACCTGTTTGCCGATTGACAAAATCATCGGTAAAATTTATCCGATTTTCGGTATTATTTTGCTGATCAGCGCCGTGGGTATCTTCTTTGGTATGTTCTTTAAAGGCTACCAGCTCAATGAAGTATGGCAAACCGGCGTTTTGGGTGTACACCCCAACAATGCGCTGAAATTTATTCCCGTTTTCTTTGTAACCGTGGCTTGTGGTATCGTTTCTGGTTTTCACTCGTCGCAGGCAACCATCATCTCTCGCACAACGAAGACCGAAAAAGAAGGTTCAACCATCTTCTTTGGTATGATGGTTGTAGAAGGCTTTATTGCAATGTGCTGGGCTGCTGCAACAATGGGTATTCACAATCTGTTCCCAGAAACCGTGAGCTTGGATGCTACCTCGATGGTAGGTGAGGTTTCTCGAAATCTGCTGGGTAATATTGGCGGTATCTTTGCAATTTTGGGTGTTATTGTTCTGCCAATCAGTTCTGGTGATACAGCGTTGCGTGCGATACGCCTGATGTTGGGCGAATCATTCCGCATGGATCAAAAGAAGCTGAAAAACCGTTTATTCCTTTCAATCGGTATTTTTATCGTGGCCTTTGGAATTTTACTATGGGCAAAGCTGAGTTCTGACGGTTTTAATGTATTGTGGCGCTACTTTGCATTTGCAAACCAAGCCATTGCTGTGTTTACCTTTGCGATCATCACCGTTTATATGATTCGCAAAACCAAACCGTATCTGATGGCATTGGTTCCAGGATCATTTTATATGTTTGTAGTAAGCAGCTTTATTTTGAACGCTAAAATTGGTTTCAATCTGTCTTGGACGATTTCGTATATTATTGCAGGCGTATTGACCGCGATGTTCATTGCAGCAGTCATCTGGCGTGGTAAACGGCAACTGCGGCTGGAAGGCAGAATTATTGACTCAATAGAAGAACAGGAGCTGTATGATAAACACGCGGCAGCACAAAAGGAACAGGCGACCGTATAATAAAACAAAATAGAGCTTCTTGCAAAAGCAGTAGAGAAAATATCTCTGCTGCTTTTCTTTTGGTATAACCGGTATGGTTATACCAATAAATTGCCGGTTCTAAGAGCTTTGTTACAATCACGGAATGATGACTGGTTTTTCTGCAAGCATTGGGCAGACTGTATTTTTGAATATATAAATGTACTACTTGAGAATACGCGTATATCAAAGAGAACTTTATGGAACAGAAAACGCCGGGAATTTTGTAATAGGTTGTAACGCTGAAATTGGCCTGGTATTGCATTGAGAATACAGATGATAAACTTGTATGTTTTATGTCTTTTTTTGGAAGCACAGATGCTTGATAGCCTTTGATATGGCGTAAAGAATTCATGAAAAAACAAGCCCACGCTCTTAAAAAGCATGGGCTTGTTTGGTTTGCCAGAATCTAATATAATAATAAATTATGCGGTGGCTGTATCGATAACAGCGATAACTTTATTGGTGTAATGTTTGAATGCCTCTTGCAAGCTATTTCTGCTATCAAGCTGCATGCTTGCGGTAACTTCGTTTACGTCTACCGATGCAACTACGCCGTTGTCATCAATATCATAACGCTTATCTGTTAGCTGCTTTGATGCAGGTGCAGTAGCGGAAGTAACTGCTCCTAATTTTTCAGACACAGCTTTTTGGTCAGCAAGTGTGATTAAGCCATCAACTGCTGTGGCAGAGCCAGCGTCTGTAACAACATCGCCCGGAATGAGCTCTGTCTTTTTCGACCTTGTGTCTAAATCATCTTTTTTAGACGTTACGGTAATATTCGCTGTGCTTGCATTTTTATCCATAGCCTTTTTCTTTTTAATGGCATCTTTTGCTTGCTCTGTTGTAATATCGATTGTGAGCATCTGCATATATGGCAGATTTGACAACTTATGCAGCAATAAATCATAGCTGCCGTTTTTAAGGCCATCAAACTTCACAGTTGCATAAGCACGGTTATCTGCTACTCCATCTACAGCTTTCTCTGTAGTAATAGTTCCGGTTTTAACCACCGACGTATCATTATTACTATTAAATTTTGTAAACAATTCGTTCAATAACACTGTTGTGCTTGTTTTATCAGATTTATTTAAATCTGATGTTGTAGGTGTGGTAGAAATCAGTTTTGCAACCATATCATTATACTTAGCATCTTTTCCGGTATAACTCATGTCGCTAATCACTTCCATAGAGAAGTTCGTCAGCGCATAGGTACGCGTACCAATATAATCCCACATATCGACATATTGGCGCTCTTCATTTGTCAAGTTATTCCATTCATTGCGTCCTTCGTCTGTGGGTGTATTATTTAACATTTCATCAGAACGCTTATCCCAGAAGTCTTTGCCTTTGTTGAAGCTTTGATTCTCTGTGCTAAATGCGCTTTGCAGGCCGATTGTGGATCTCTGCGTCAGAGAGTTAAGCGGCAAGCTTGCATAGCTTTCGGGGTAGAAGGTTTGTGCCCCGTAAACAAGCGCTGTGGAGAACGTGCTATTCTCTTCTACCAACGCATTGATGTTTACTTTTTGGAAATACTCATTGTTGTCTGAGCCTTGTGTAATATTATATTTTGTCTTTTTTACAAAAGCATCCAGATTTTTATATGCCTCGGTTGGGGTATTGTTAGTAGCCAGCTGAATGGTTTCAAAGAAGCCGATATCATAGGGTTGTTTATCTTTCAAGCTCTCCATGGTGACTTTATTTGTTGTATAGTCAGCATCTTCTTTTTTAAATCCAGAGTTGCTTTCTTGATACCAAGTCAGAGAAGTGTTGGGAATGGTGGCTTTCCATGTAAAGCCTTCTGCAGCAGCAGAACCTCTGAATACATCGGCGGTATCATTTACCTTGAAATACATGGTGCCTAATAGGTATGTTTTGTTTTCTTTTAATAATGCAGAAGTCTCTGCATTAGCATGCACTAATACATATGTATCCGAGTTATATTTGGCGCTGTCAGGTAAAGCAAAGGTACTTTGCAGTTTGAACGGTAAAGTGTCATTTTGACGAATAATAACCACATTCGCTGTATCCTTTCCTCGATCATCCACAGGGGTATACAGTTGATTGTTGAATTTAAAGCCGACTTGAATATCGCTCAAACGGTAACCGCCTTTGAAACGATTTAAATCAACGTCTAACGTCAGGTACAAGCCTAACTCCATAATTGTATCGTATGCGCCAGTAGTATCATTATATGTAGTGGTAAACTTTGGTGTTAATGCATAACCGGTTGTACCACCGTAAATGTTGCTTTCGTTGGAGATTGTAATGTTATCTGGATTGGTACCGCCTTTTTCAACGGTGGCATATACGTTGTTTCTTTTACCGGCATCGACTGTAATGGTGCCTGTTGCAGAATCATTCTCTAATGCAATGGAGCTTGTAACCCCCTGTTTGATTGCTGAATCTAAAATTTGTGCAAAGGTTTTATTTTTTACAACATACTCTACGCTTCTTGGAGAAGCTGCTTCGCCGGTAAAATCAGTAAAGCTCGTATCTCCATTTGCTCTTGCAGATTGCACCGCTGTTAATTGGTAGTTATTTTCTGTAACCTCTACATTACTGTTGAGATTAATGGTAGTTGACGGCGTGCCTGCTGCTCTTGTTGCACTTGCACTATTTTTAGCCCAAATTGCCGGACTTTTAGACATAACTGCAATGTTTTGATCAAATTTCACATTGGTCAACGTAACCGTTGCTCCACCTATGGCAGAAACTGCCGAACCGTTTGCAGAAAGATTGTTTGTGAAATTCGCACCATTGATTGTTGCTTTTCCGGTACCTTCGACTGTGATGCCGGCTGCATCTTGCGCATTCATGCTCAAATTAATTTTTCTGCAGTTGGTGAGTGTCGTGTTATAGGTGCCATCTTCGCGTTTGCTGCCGATAACATCTAAAGTTGCACCATCGTGTACCCAAATCGCTGCTGCGTTAAGCGGCGCACCAGTATATGTATCACTGGTTGAAGTGACCGGAATACTAATATCCTTAAACGCATCGCCATTGCCGTCCAGTGTAATGCTGCCTGTGATATCAGGCTGCACGGTAACGTGTGCATTTTGCTTAATATCAAACATATTGTTGTAATTCAATTCTGTGCCGCGCTTTAAGGTTGCATTGACACCAGGAGCTGTTGTTAGCATGATATGTCGGTTTTCACCTGTTACCTCGATCATCGTGTTAACTGTAGCTGTTACATCTTTATGTGTATCGTCTCCAAATTGTAAAATCACAGTAAAGGTACTGCTGCTATTGGCAGCAAAAAGCTTTCTGGCCTCTGTTAATGCATCCTGAAGCGTTGCACCTGATACGCCATCTCCCAACACCTTGACAGTTCTTGCTGCTTTTAGTGTATAAAACCCTGCTGCATCACTATCACTTGCGAGTACACCGCCAATTGTATTGTTGGTCAATGTTAAATTTGCTGCCGGTGTAGTAATTTTTGCATGGTTCATTTCAGAGCGACCAGCGGTATTGCTTGTAAAGGTACAGTTTGAGACTGTTACAGAGTCTTCTCTTTCAACAGTCAACGCTCCTCCTTCACCTTGTGTCGTTCCTGCTAATCCCACAACATTACCCGTAAAGGTTGCACCATCAATAAAAACAGCACCTGTGCCGCTTCCCACATAAACAGCACCACCTTTGTCTGCAGCAAGGTTTTTATCAAACGTCACGCCATTATTTTGGGCATCTTTTAAAATATATAATCTGGAAGCAGAGTGATCCATAGAAATTACAGAACCACCGCCGATTCTTTTACTAAACTTTTCGAATTTAACATTGCCTTCTACAATGACCGTGCCTCCACTTGGAGTGTCACTTGGAGCATTGATAAAAGAATGGTGGCTAAACATACCTTTTTCTCCATCAAACGTGATACTACCGCTGTTAGATGCGATACGCAGTGTACCCCCGTTATATGCTCTGAGTACTGGACGCCGATCATTGGTTGCGCTTAGTGCAACTGTTGTAGCGTTTGTCTTTTTGTTTGGCAGCAAAATAATTTGCTTATTATTTTGAGCATTGATTTGAGAACCAGTTTCAAGCGTAATTTGAGCAGGCAGATATACGAGCACGGTCGCTCCGTTTTGTATAGTTTGGATTTTTTGCTCAATTTGATTAAAAGTGGTTAAACCTTCTGCCTCAGCATCAACTTCTACTTTATTACTTTTATTTAACACAGTCTCTAACGATTCTACGCCGTCTGGGAGAGTCTGTGAAGAGCCTGTGGTTTCGGCGCTGACATAAAAAGCACTTGTGGCGCCGATGCTAAATACCATCAGAATGGCAAGAAATAACGCCAGAGGTTTTTCTAACATAACTTTTTTCATATAAAACCTTTCTCCTTCTTAATAAATCTTCAAAAACGCACAATTACTTGCGGGTTTGTCGGAATGCAACGATTCCATCCCGCCTTATTTTTGCAGCCTTTCTGATACCATACGCACCTTTTTAATGGATAAATATTACTTAAAATCCATGTATTGTAAGTGAAAGGCTCACAAAAAACTTTTTCATATCTCCTCCTTCCCTAAGACAATCATCTTTACGCAAACTCTGTGCCCAAATAGAACAAAGTTTACCTAAAGTTAGCGCAGGCAGGAAATGCTTTTGTTTTGTAGACCGTTGAAAAAACAAAGAAATAGGTGAATCCATGTCGAATAAATACTCACCCTGGATAGTTATGTATTTTTTAGTATAATATGTTTCATTTGTTCTGCCTTTGCTTCTTTACCATGATAGCATCGTTTCGTTTTTCAGTCAATATGATAGGTAATATTTTGTATAATTAGTATAATATTATACCTGATCTAGGTATTTCGCTCAAAAGATAAACAGATTTTCACACTATAAATTCTTTGAAACAAGTGATTATATTAGTGTTTGGAATTTTTGCACAGGAAAATATTGTCATTTTGTTTGAATAATGCTATACTAAAATAGAACATAGAAAGGAGATATTTTTGATGAAATTTAAGCTTGTGTCTATTTTAATCGGTTTATTGCTGACGGCTTCAATTGCCGGAACACTAACCGGATGTGGAAAATCAGAAACTGACACTTCTTCTGTGAACGAAATAAGCAACGGAACTTCATCTACAATTGCATCAATCCCAGAAAATACTGCCATTTCTGACTTGGATATTACCATTCCGGAGGGTTTTGTGATGGATGTAAACACAGCTACATCAGAATACACATTATTCACCCTGAAAACAACAAATGGATCTGAAACTTCCGAAAATAATGCAGACAAAGGCAATCAAAGTACTACTGCCCCGGACAACAACGATGCATCAAATAACGCCGGGAATACTACAAGCTCTGGCAATCACTCAAGTACACCTGCTTCTAGCAGCGCTGGAGAAAACAGCAGCATTGTGGATGAAGGCGATGTAATGGACAAGGTAACCATACGCGTCATTAATGTAAAATCTTCCGATCAGGCATTTCAGGAAGATATTAACAGCCCGGCAACACCGGAAAGTGCAACAAATTATTTGATTCATACAATGGGCTATTCCAATGTTTCGATTGACAATTTTTTAAGAACAGAAACAGAGGAACAAATTCGCTATGAATATCGTGTTTCTTATACAACAAACGGCACAGAGCAGACCCAATTTGAGTTTACTTGTTTGACCAACAAAAAATTTGTTGCGATTACGGTTACACCAAAATCAGAAGCATACATACAGGCAGCACAAATTGCATTTCGCCAAGTGATTGATACATTCCAGCCTTAAACAGATTTATTACATATCAAAAAGAACCTGCAAACAATAGGCAGGTTCTTTTTTATTTCTTTTGAGCAAAGAATGTATACAAAAGGCAGAGATCCTAAGATCTCTGCCTTTTGTGTTTTATGGTTATGAAAAACTCGTTAGCTTATTTATTTTTCTTTTTCTTCTTGAAAAAGAAACCAAATCCTGCAAGCAGAACCGACATACCTGCACCGATGGCCGCAGTCATAAACGTCGTGTTCTGATCGCCTGTTTTGACATTTATCATGGAACCGTTTGCGCTTCTCAGCACAGCAAATAGGCTCATTCCATTTACCAACGGAGTATCAACCGGTAACAGGTTGCCATTCTCGTCTGCCCATCCTGCAAAGGTATAACCAGCCGGTACACCGCCAAAGTCATCAATATTGACATCGCCAACGGTGCTGCCTTGCGGATAATTTCTCGGTGTGGTCTGGTCAAGAATGGTAACATTTACCGTGATCAAGTCGGTTGCTGCATCTACAATATATGCATAAGCTTGCAGGGTCATGACGGTATCATCGCCGCCTACCAATGCTTGATACAATGCAATACCATCAATGCGCTGCCCCTGGCCATTGGGTTGTATATACCAGCCCTTGAAGACCTGACCCGCTGCAACGCTGGGCATTGCAGGCAACAGTACCGGGTTGATAAATAGTTGATCGGTCACTGTAGCATATAATACAAAATCTGTGCGAGCTATTTGTTGTGGTATATAGAATTCAACTATATATTGCTTTGGTGTGAAGATTGCATAGAAGGTAACATCAGCCTGACCCATAATAGTTGTTGCATTGTATGTATTCGTTGTACCATTCGGGTCGGTATTCCAGCCAACAAACGTATAACCTGCTTTGGCCGGAGTTGCAGGTGTTACCGTATATGGTGTGTCCTCTTGGACAGAATGCGTCTCCTGCACTGTGCCATCTATCACAAAGTCCAGATTATGGAATGGTTTGGGCTCCCAAATCGCATAAACCGTAAAGGTTTGACCACCCAGATTTGCAAAAGTACTTGCCGGCAAACTGCCGTTGATCATATTATTACCGTCTGCATCTGTTGCCCAACCTACAAAGTTATAGCGTGCTCTTACCGGAACTTCTGTTGGCAACGTTAGATCATTTGCAATTGGGTGAGCAGTATTGTTTTGCGGCATGTTGCTTACAGCATCTGTGGTATTCGAGCTGTAAATGATACCTACATTATCTTGTGCAATCGTTGCCCAAACAGCGGTAAAGGTAACTTTTCCGGTTTCTGCACCGTAGGTTGTGTCTAGCACAACGCTGCTGCCTGTCAAGTTTGTTGTGTTATACTTCCAGCCAGTCAAAATGCTGTTTGCCGGAATGAAGTTGGCCGGTAAACGATCCTGATTTGGCAATCCATATGATGTACCAAATTTTTGTGTACCGCCAGCTTCGGTTACACCATTGCCGTTATCAAGTGTGATTACAACATCAATTGCTTCGTATTTACCATACAACGTTGTATTTGCTGTAATTGGAGTTGTGAAAGCAAATTTTTGTGTCAAATCTGCATCTGTGTACCAGCCATTAAATGTGTAGCCCGGTTTCGCTGCCGGCGTGTGCTCAGTAGCGGTGGTATTGTAATCCACAGTTTGTGTATGCAGCGTCGTGGCTGTTTCAACATCTATGAATGTAACATCATAGGTATTAATCTTCCATTGTGCTGTTAACGTAACCGTACCATTTGCAACATCGGTTAGATTTCGTACCGTTTGGGCATCGGTATACGTTGTACCTGCAGCATCTTGCCAGTTGAGGAAGGTATAGCCCACTCTTGTAAAGGTATTTCTGCTTAATGCCTGCTCGACATCGTAAGTAAAGCTCTGGTTCTGCATTGTGCCAACACCGCCGCCGTTGTTAAAGACAACCGTGTAAGTATTTGCAGCCCATTGGGCAGTCAGTGTTACCGTACCATTGTTGACATCTGTCAGGTTATTGACCAACTGCTCATCTGTATAAGTGTTGCCGTTTTCGTCTGTCCAACCTGTAAAGGTGTAGCCTGTTTTGGTAAAGGCATTTTTTGTCAGATTCTGTGCTGTGCCATATGTAAAAGTTTGTGGATTCATTGTGTCGGTTGCACCGGTACCGCCATTGAACGTAATGGTATACTGATTCGGCGTCCAGACTGCATAATAGGTAGTATCTGCAGTAATAGCAGCTAATTGGTCTAAGATTTGGCCACCTGTAGTAGCATTTTGCGTTGCAGACCAACCTGCAAAAGTGTAACCTATTTTAGTCGGTTCGCGATAGCCTGTGGTATTTGCTGTTACTTTAGAGCCATGATCTACCTCTACAGTAATAGCCGGATCAAAATCAGTTCCATCAGTATCTTTAAAATCCACCTTGCGTTGCTGAACTTTCCATACAGCATACAGATTTACAGTACCATTGTTGGTATCTGTTAGATTTCTTACCATTTGTCCATCTGTGTAATCAACAGTTGTACCATTTTCTGTTTTCGACCAACCCTGGAAGGTGTAGCCATCTTTGATAAAGGCATTGGTCGTCAAGGCTTTTTCTTCATCATATGTAAAGCTTTGTGTTGCCATAGCGCCGGTTGCACCAGCGCCGCCATGGAACGTAACGGTATATGTATTGGGTGTCCATACTGCATAAAGGGTTACAGTACCATTTTGCTCAGCTGTTAAATTCTGAACAGAAGCTTTGTCTTCATGAACTTTGGTACCATTCGCAGTTGTGGACCATCCGCCAAAGGTATAGCCTGTTCTTGTATAAGTATTTGCTGTCAATTCTTGTGCAGTATTATATGTAAAGGATTGGTCGGCCATCGTGCCGCCGGTGGAACCGTTACCGTCAAATTTTACGGTATATGTATTGGCTTTCCATACTGCATAGTAGGTGATATTCTGTGTTACGGCATCCAGTTCACCGATTGGTTTTCCGGTTGTAGCACCTTGGGTTGTTGACCAGCTCTCAAGCGTATAGCCTGTTTTGCTCGGTGCAGTATAGCCCGGTGTGATATCAGATAATTTTGTGCCGTAGTCTACTTCAAAACTCATTGCGGGGTTGAAATCTGTACCATCATTATTTTTAAAATTGACTGTACGTTTTTCAACTTCCCATACTGCATACAAGGTAATATTTTGACCATCTGTTGGTTCATCTGTTGCAGTAAATAATGTATCAGGGTTGAGGTCTGTTTTAAGGCTGGTATCTACAGTATTATTATCTGTCTTAGACCAACCTAAAAATTTATTTCCTTCCCATGTGAAAGAAGTTGTGGCTAAAGTTAGAGAATTTCCGTTTGCTGCATAAGTGAAGTTTGCCTTTTGCGGAGTATTTGCAGCGTTTAATCTAGCCAAGCCTGGATCTAATGTTACAGAATATTTGTTGGCTGTGTAAACTGGGTAAAGTTTGAGGATATCTCCTGTTACGGTCATGTCATTTACTGTGCCTGTTTCAAAATTCCAAGCTGTATTATCTTCTTTTTGCCAACCTGTTAAAGTGTAGCCTTTTTTCCGAAGCTGCGTATTAGTCTTTTGTTGCTCAAGTCTATTTTCCAGCGTACTGTTTTCTTCGACATTCTCTTGTTTATCAACCACTGTAGTTTTGGCTTCATTATAATATTCTACACTATATTTTTTTGTCTGAGTGGGATCTTTTGTCCAAGAACCGGTAATGGTAATTTCGGTAGCATCTGGGTGTTGACGCAGATATTCTATAATTTCTGCACTGGTATATACTTTTCCAGAGGCGACGCTTTGATTATCCAGTTTCCAACCGTCAAAAATATAACCTGCTGCTGTGGGCGCAGTTGCAACCGTGAATGGAGTGTCAACTGTAAAATTCGTTTCATTCGGAAGTGTAGCCCCTGTTGGAGCTTCTCCATCAAACTGGTATTTTACTTTATATTGCTTCGGTGTCCACTGTGCATATAATGTGCCGGTTTTTACATTGTTTGCAAAGAGTGAGGTAATCGCAGTGTCAAGCTGATATTGCGTACCACCTGTTTGTGCGCTGAACCAACCATTGAAATTGTAGCCAATTGTTGTTAGTTGTGGCAAAGCAGTCATTTTAGTATTATCTGCTTTTGTGCCATCTTTCAGTGATTGTGTATTATTTTCAAAAGTTAAGCGATTTGCAGTTGCATCAAATGTCGTGTTATCTGCTGTAATATCAGAATTGGTGAGTGCATTATTTGGTTTGTTTGTATCAAAGTTGACTCTATATTTATCGTCTTCATAAGCTCTCACATAATTTTTTCCCAGTTGAACCGTAGCGGGTGCATCTACCATCTGAGTCGGGTCAGTAGTTGCTTGCCCATTCTTGTCAACATAATTACCGTTAGCATCTGCCAATTTCCAAACACCAGAAGTCGGTGCAGTAATCGTAGCCCCGGGATAGCGGTAATTCGTGGTAGTTGGAGCAGCTGCTTGCGTTGCCGGCGTGTGATCTTTATCAAAAGTAGTCAGCGTACTCAACGTAACAATCGGGGTATCAATATTTGTTTTGTCGAAAACATACAGCGCAGACTGCTCTTCTCTATAATTAGATGTATTGTCCTCGTTATATTCCGTATTATAAAGTGTTTCTGTAATAAAATCTCCATAGGAGCGGGTTGCAATCGGTGTTAATTTGTAAGTATCTGTTCCCCAGCTCACTCGGTTTGTCCATGTAACTTTATTTGTTTTCATGTAGGCGTCCAAAGATGTAATTCCCTGTTGTTGCAAAAATTGATCCTTGGAGCCTACCAAATAGGCAGCTGTAAAAAGGGAACGATCTATACTGTTATTGATATTTGTAAAACGGATATCTCCCGAAGTTAAGGTATCTGGTTGCACATCGTCTGCAAGACGAAATTTGACATGGAGAACCCCTTCACTTTCTTTCCATGTTGAGTTATATTCCATTCTGCTTTGAAATCTATCAAAAGTAGTTGCATTACTGATATCTATGGACAACACGGCAGAATTTTGTGCAGTATCATACGCAACGGCTGTCTGTCCTCCCTCATACAAAACTCCAGGATGATAAAAGGAGGCTACCAAGCTATCTCCACTGATATTTGTATTTGCAGTGCTCAAAGAAGTAAACGTGATATTCGGCGCTAATTGCAAAGCAGTACCTTTTTCAATATCAGCACTACCTGTGTAAGGAATGAGTTTACTCGGATTAAAGAATACTGAACTGACTGCAGTTCCTAGATAATATTTGTGTGCATCATTTGTAATGGGGTACTGGCCCAGCTGGTTTGAACCATCTTCCGGATATGCCCAAGTAGTTTTTTCAGGATGACGATATTGGATCGCAAACGTCAAAACTCTAGTATTTTTATCATAAGATTCCAATACCAATCTTTGCGAGGCTTGCCCATCATCCGTGGCAGAATTATACACATTGTTGTCAAAGGTTTTCGGTGTGGTGTCTACCGTAGTATCTGCAGCATAAGCTACCAACATAGAAACTGGCACAACGGCACAAACCATTAGTGCGGCCAGCAAACCTGCCAGCCACTTTTTCGTAATCTTAGAAGTTTTCTCAATCATTCATAATTTCCTCCCCTGATTCATTTATCTTCTTGCAAAAAACAATGCATCTATAAATTTGTATCAGGGAAAGATGAAATGGAAAAATATGTAAATGGTTTTCGCTGAATATGTATTTCTAAATGGCTATGTAAGATTATAAAGAACGTTAAAACTATCATCTTTCCCCAATGCAACTTATAAAAGTTATAGAGTATATGTATGCTTGATAATTCTTGTAAAGTTGTGCTTAAATCTGATACAAGCAAGAACAAAACACGCTATATACCCTATAACTATTTTGTGCTTTATTATAACAAATCTATTTGTAAAAAGATAGTACATTTCATTGGATTCTTATAAAAACAGTCAAACTGCCTATAAAAACTTGCTATTGCATTTAAATATTAGGGCATTTTTACTATTTTTATGCGCGGTTTCTATTCTCAGTTTCACTTTTACGCAAGGATATTACCCGCTGTTTTTCACCTCGTCAGAGAAAAATTTTTTAATCACAGCTATTTTAAAAAATACCAGTGCTATAAAATTTGCGTCTAGCGACTATCATTATATAGCTAAAAAATACCTGTATTCCAAAAATCACGTATTTTCTGATTTAAAAAGATAATTGTAAAAAACACAAGAAATATGTTGAATAAACTGCTCGATATCTATTGTGAATAAATTTAAGATAATTCGGCAGAATACAGCCCTCCGATATCGGAAGATCTATCCCTGTGAGATTGACGATAACAGCATTGCTATCATATTGCCTTGTTTGACACAAAGATAAAACGTTACACTGGCTTGCTCATCTGTAATTGGGATATTGATTCGTTCAGGATAACAACCCATGTGGCGCAAACTATAATTGGTAGTAAAACACGGCAATGAAGAAGAAGCAACTAACTCGTTAAATGCAAACTCATCTGTTTGCACCAGAAATTTGGATGCAGGCATTTTTTCACGGCAAAGGGTATCCCAGAAACCCAGTTCTGAGCGCAATAGAAAATTAAAGCCATTGATATCTGTAAATGTCAACGTTTTGTGGCGGGCCAATTCATGCTTGGATAGCACGCAAACGAACAAATGCTCCCGCATAAATACCTCGGCATTTTCACCAGGAATAAGAAACGGCAGAATCGCCACATCGCAGGAATTTTCTTTCCACGCAGATAAAATCTCCTCATTCTGGCAAATGGTAGATGCAATCGTCATACTCGGATAAATTTCATCCAATTTCCATAGTAATTCCCGCAGTGGTGCCGGTGCACAAGATCTGACCACAATGGTGTTTTGGTGTTGGTCGAATAAACGCACTTGACCTACGGTGTGCTCTGCCTCCTGCAATAGTTTGCGGCTATATTCTACGGCAATTTTCCCTGTTTCATTCAGCTCAATTTTGTTCTTACCTCGTGTAAATAATGGTACTCCAAAACTGTTTTCCAAATGCTGCATAGAACGGGTAATAGAGGGTGTAGAAATATGAAATACTTCCGCTACTTTAGAGAGCGTACCGAGTTCAGCAAATGCTACAAACTGTTTCAACTCATACAGATTCAGCATCGTAAACCTCCATTTTAGATTTCATATTTTGAAAAGCAGATTGCGTAATAGATAGTGTACTTCTTTTTCTGTATAATGTAAAGTAATACTTACAAAATGATTCTGTATTTCAAAAATTTGGAGGTAATTATAATGGAATATGTCACATTAAATAATGGCATCAAAATGCCAAAACTAGGCTACGGCGTCTATCAAACCCCACCAGAAGATACCAAGCGTTGCGTGCTGGACGCCATTGATATCGGCTACCGCAGTATCGACACCGCCCAGGCCTACCACAACGAAGAAGGCGTGGGTGCAGCCTTAGCAGAATGCGGGCTTCCTCGGGAGGAATTCTTCTTGACCACTAAGGTTTGGATTACCAATGCAGGTTATGAAAAAGCCAAAGTATCAATTGAAGAGTCCATGAAAAAACTGCGTACAGACTATCTTGATCTACTGCTCATTCACCAGCCTTTTGGTGACTATTATGGAACTTACCGCGTCATGGAAGAATTGTATCACACAGGAAAACTCCGTGCCATTGGCGTGTCTAACTTCGGCCCCGACCGTTATCTGGATATTCATCACTTCTCTACTGTTAAATCAGCAGTAAACCAAATTGAGACCCATGTATTTCATCAGCAGAAAATAGCAAGGGAATATCTCAAAAAATATGGCTGCCAAATTGAATCCTGGGGTCCCTTTGCTGAAGGACGCAAAGATATATTCATCAATCCTGTACTGACAAAAATCGGTGCAAAGCACGGAAAAACTGCGGCACAAACCGCTCTGCGCTTTTTGCTTCAAAACGATGTAGTCATCATACCAAAATCTGTTCACAAAGATCGGATGCAGCAAAACTTCGATCTGTTTGATTTCACCCTAACCAATGAAGATATGGTTGCTATCGAAACCTTAGACGGCGGAGAGAGCCTATTTTTCTCCCACTACGACCCCAAAACTGTGGAATGGTTTATGTCCATTATATAAAATCAAGCAAAAATGTACACGCAACAGTTTGAATGAATAAAAGACGTTGATTTCAATCTCTAAAAAGACCAAACAATTGAAAATCACCTGATTTTTAACACCTGTTCTAAACAGATAAAAAAGAACCCTAGCCTGATGTAACAAGCTAGGGTTTGAATTTGGTTGCGGGAGCTGGATTTGAACCAACGACCTTCGGGTTATGAGCCCGACGAGCTACCGAACTGCTCCATCCCGCGCTATTATGCCATTTTTATTTTTACAGCAATTTTATTATAGCGCAGCAGAGTGAAAAAGTCAAGTACTCTTTGAAAAAACTGTTCGATTTATAACTACAATTTTTTCAATCAAACAGTTCAGTGTTTTCCACGTTTACCTTGTGTCAGCAGTACAATGATTACAATTGCTCCACAAAGCAATGCACAAACACCAATTGCGATAATATAAAGCAAATACGTTGGAATCGCACCAGATTGAATATATAAATTACGAGTACCCGCCGTATAAATGGTTCCAGTTTCATCTTGCATTGCCTCATCTGTTTGGCCAGTCACACGACTGCCCGATGATATAGTTTTGCCTGTTGTTTTGCTGCTGCTTGTACTGTTACTGGCAACTTTTTCTCCGCGGGTAACATCAACTGTATATTGACTTTTATGTTTTTGATCTGCTGAAATAACTGTAATCACGAACTGTGTAACAGAACCCTGTTTACCAAGATTTTTGCGGTTCACTCTAGTCGTACCGCCATCTGTAGCTTGCATATCAAACTGAATCTGTGAAACCGTCGCATCGACCTGCATGGTATATTCCTGAATATGCGGATCAAATGCAGGTATGAGCGTTCCGTTATCTGGCTCTAACATGGTTAGCAACGCTTCGTATTCAAATGGCGGTTGAATTGTTACAGTGTCTGAAAAGTATGTGTCTGCAAGAATGGGGTGGGTATCAAAATCAATAACTTGATCGATGGAAGAAGAAACTGTGGTTTTACCAAAAGCGGTTTCTTTGCTTACTTGGAATACCACTGTTAATATTGTATCAGTTAGCTGCGGAGCAGATAAGCCATCACAAACATAAATGCCTATAATCGTATCACCCTTAACATGATACCGAAAAGCGTTGTTTTGCATATTCGAAGCAGGAACAATTCGTTTAAACACCAAATTTTCTGAATCAAATGTGGCCGTAAAACGAAAGCCTGCTGGGGTAGCTTCCACTATTTCTGGGTTGACTGAGACAGTGAGCAACAGCTCTTCGTCAGGTTGGCAGGAAAGGGTTGACAAAGTGAAATCAAACAACTCATCTGCGTTGGCGGAAGCAGCGGATGGGGTGGAAAACGGCGCAAATAAGCCAAAAATTGCAAAAACACATAAGAGCAAACAAATGCGTTTCATCGGTGTTCCCTCCTAGATATGATGTTTTTAGTGTAGCAAATGTTAAGAAAGTGCGGGAAAAAACTTGGAAAATTTTCACGGATTTACAGGATGTATTGTGAAAATTGACGAAATCATGCCGGAAACAATATAAGCAAAACGTATGGAAATTTGTTCGTTTTTTTGAGAAATATATCAACGAATTCAGCGTTTGGGCAGGCTTCAAGGTGAGCGATGCGTTGATTTTAGTGAACTTGGATATGATTGGAGACGAGATTTTGCGCCAGAAACAGAAATTTGTTCGGATTTAGAACGGAACTACGTAATGATAAGAAACGGCACGGCGATGATTATGGTCAATGACACCGAAATTGTTCGGGTTTTGGATGCAAAACGCCTAGAGTTTTGGTGCTTTGTCTGAAATATGCAATCTTTCACCGGAGAATTTGGCTGACATTTACAAAACCTTCACAAAATCTTCACAAATAGCAAATACACTTATTATAAAATAGCGGAAATTTGTTCGTTTTTTGGTAAAAATCAGACATATTTTGGGATGCAAAAACCGGCATTTTCGCGACCAAAAGTGGCACTTTGGCGACAAATAAATGTTACAAATTTATGAATACATCGAATCGGACAGTCGGACTGACGGCATAATTTAATCGTGCATCGGATACAATGATAGAGTTCGGAAAAAGGAGGCGGATTGCAAATGGAAAAATGGCTGGGCGGCAGTACATTTTGGCAAACAACATTTTGGAACACAATCGTAGTGACGGCGTATCATATGGTCATCTTTGTGATCGCGGTAAAAAGGCCGCAATCCGCCTTTCGGGAAGATCAGCCACGCTACCGTATGAAAAAATTTGAACGGGGCGGTCGGTTTTACAAAAAAACGCTGAAAATTCATTTGTGGAAGGAATTTGTACCACAATTTATTGGGCGGGATGGTTTTTCAAAAGAGCATTTGGAGCGGGAGGTTTCGGCAGAATATTTGGATGCGTTTATCGCAGAGACATGCCGCGGAGAATGGACCCATCGTATCCAGGGGTGGTCTGCTGTGTTTGTTTGCATATGGAACCCGCCGTTATTAGGATTGCTATTTGCCGGAGTCATTTTGCTGATTAGTTTGCCGTGTGTGGCCATCCAACGGTATAACCGGTTTCGACTGCAAACACTGCGCAAACGGCTGCTACGGAGCGGTTCAGCTGCCTGATGAAACATCGTACCGAACATTGCAAGGAAACGACCGGGGAATGTGTGTGCAGGGCATTGACTTTCTGCGTAGCGTAGCTTATAATGGAGAGCGTAGTAAAAGTGAAGAGTTCTGTAGTGGATTCAATGCTGCGGCGCTCTTTTTTGATTCTGAAATGCTGCATTTGAGGAAGGAAGTGAACGGGAATTATCTGACCGCTTATGGAAGAGATGAAAGAAACGCCCAAGGTGCCTGATCTGTTTGGTACCTTGGTGTTTGATGATGATAGGATGCGTGCAACGCTGCCAAAAGAAATCTACCGCTCGCTGAAAAAGACGCGGGAAGACGGTTTGCCATTGGAAATACATGTGGCAAATGCGGTGGCAAATGCGATGAAAAACTGGGCCTTAGAGCACGGAGCGACCCATTATACCCACTGGTTTCAGCCTATGACGGGTATCACCGCTGAAAAGCATGACAGCTTTTTAACGCCAATTGACGACTGCAAAGTAATTATGGAATTTTCAGGCAAGGAGTTGATTAAGGGAGAGCCGGACGCGTCAAGCTTTCCCTCCGGCGGATTGCGGGCAACGTTTGAGGCCCGAGGCTACACCGCGTGGGACCCGACCTCAAATGCATTTATCAAGGATGGCTCGCTGTGCATACCAACAGCCTTTTGTTCATACTGCGGAGAGGCGCTTGATAAAAAGACGCCGCTGTTGCGTTCGATGGAAGTGATCGACAAGCAGGCCATGCGGATTCTAAATCTGTTTGGGAATCCGACCGGCGCAAAGCATGTGCGCACAACCGTGGGCGCAGAACAGGAATATTTTTTGATTGACCGGTCTGTATATCTGCAGCGCAAGGATTTGCTGTATACCGGCAGAACCCTCCAGGGGGCAAGGCCCCCGAAAGGCCAGGAGCTGGAGGATCATTACTTCGGTGTAATCAAACCACGGGTTTCAGCCTATATGAAAGATTTGGATGCCGAACTTTGGAAGCTGGGCATCCCCTCAAAAACAAAACATAATGAGGCCGCACCTGCTCAACATGAAATGGCCCCACTGTTCACAACAAGCAACGTGGCAACTGACCACAACCAGTTGATTATGGAAGTTATGAAGCGCGTTGCAGCAAAGCATGACTTGGCCTGCCTGTTGCATGAAAAGCCTTTTCAGGGCGTAAACGGCAGCGGGAAACATAACAATTGGTCAATGGCAACGGACACTGGCGTAAACCTGCTGGAACCAGGAGAAAGCCCACGCGATAATGCGCAGTTCCTGCTATTTTTGGTTGCCATTATCAAGGCGGTGGACGTTCATCAGGATTTGATACGGCTTTCGGCTGCATCGGCTGGCAACGACCACCGATTGGGCGCAAATGAAGCGCCACCGGCAATCATCTCGATTTTTTTGGGAGATGAGTTGACCGAGATTTTGCAATGCATTGAGGAAGACAGCGTTTACCATGCACAGCAAACTGCATATATGGAAATTGGTGTAGATGGACTGCCTTCATTTGCAAAAGATACCACGGACCGGAACCGAACCTCTCCGTTTGCTTTTACGGGAAATAAATTCGAATTTCGGATGCTGGGATCTTCGGCTTCGATTGCCTGCACGAATTTTATTTTGAACACCGCAATCGGCGATGTTCTAAGCGAATTTGCCGATGAACTGGAAAGTGCGGATGATTTTAAATCAGCGCTGAAACAGTTGGTGCGCAGAACCATTCAACAGCATAAGCGCATTATCTTTAACGGCAATAACTATGCCCAGGAATGGGTGCAGGAAGCGGAAAAACGCGGACTGCTAAATTTGCCCTCTGTAGCGGATGCTTTGCCGTATTATATTACATCGCAGAACATTGTGCTATTTGAGAAACATAGCGTCCTCTCTGAAATGGAGATACGTTCTCGTTATGAAATCACCCTCGAGAACTACTTCAAACAGATTCACATAGAAGCATTGACTATGATCGACATGGTTAAACGGGACATTCTTCCCGCTGTGGCTGCCTACATAAAGGATTTAAGCCAGACTGCACTTGCCAAAAGGCAAATTGGCCTGGAAAAAAGCTGCCAGCTCGAAGAAGCTCTACTGCAGGAACTTTCCGACCTTTCCTATGCTTTGTTCCAGAACTGCAAAACACTGGAAGAGAACGTAGAAATGGCCGAAAAGATTACCGATGTGAAGGACGCAGCGCACGCTTACCGGAATACCGTATTTATGCAGATGGAGGCTACTCGCACCATTGCAGACAAATTGGAAGGAATGGTTGGAGATAAATACTGGCCATTCCCCTCTTACGGGAGACTGTTGTTCAGCGTGAAGTAAGCACTGTTCGTTTTTTTGCGACGGCGTTTCTGCCCGAAATATGGAAGGCAGGAACGTAGAAACAAACAGTGCGCGACAAATTTTTGTTTGGAGGTAGAAAACGATGGAAATTTCGGCAATAGACACCCTATGGATTCTATTCGGCACGATGTTTATTTTCTTTATGCATAGCGGATTTGCATTGTTGGAAACCGGCTTTGGCAGAGTGAAAAACTCAAGCACAGCCTGGATCGACAACTTGCTGGATTTTGCAATTGCATCGCTGGTGTTCTGGGCATTTGGCTACGGCTTTATGTTCGGAGGCGGCACAAACCCAATTTTTGGCGACTTCAACTTTTTGGCAATGCGCGGCTATGACTACCTGGAGCTAACGGTACCGAATTATGCGTATGTGATGTTCCAAGGTGCAATCTGCGCAACAACAGCTGCTGTTGTTTCTGGCTCGATGCTGGAGCGCGTAAACTTCAAAGCGTTCCTGATCTACAGCACCATCATCAGCGGCTTTGTATACCCGGTTGCAGGCCACTGGGCATGGGGCAAAGGCTGGCTCAATCAGCTCAACTTCCATGACTTTGCTGGCTCTGCATCTGTGCATGGCCTCGGCGGTATTATCGCTTTGGTTGGCGCAGCAATTTTGGGCGCACGTATTGGCAAATACGACAAGAACGGCAAAGCAAGAGAGATGCCAGCTCATTCTTTGACACTGGCTGGTATGGGCACTTTTGTGCTGTGGTTTGGTTGGTTCGGCTTTAACGGCTGCTCCACCATTACGGCAACATCTGAGAGCATGGTAACTGCTTCTAACGTATTTTTGTCCTCAAACATTGCTGCGGCGGCTTCGACTGTAACAGTACTGTTCATTACTTGGGCAAAATATAAAAAGCCGAATGTTGCTATGATGCTCAACGCACCGTTGGCTGGTTTGGTTGCAATTACCGCAGGCTGCGATGTAATTGAGCCTTGGGGTGCATTCATCATTGGTGTGGTTGCATCGTTTGTAATGGTATTTGGTATTGAACTGGTTGACAAAGTATTTAAAGTTGACGATCCGGTTGGTGCTGTTGGATTGCACTGCTTCTGCGGAACAGCTGGTACCATTCTGACTGGTCTGTTCTCCACAGAGAACGGTGTGTTCTATGGTCACGGCTGGCAGGGCTTTGGCGTTCAGGTTTTGGGTGTATTCTCCATTTTGGCATGGGGCGCTGCTGTAATGGGCATCGTGTTTGTCATCTTGAAATTCACCATTGGCCTGCGTGCTCACAAGGAAGAGGAAATTGCTGGTTTGGATCGCTCAGACTTCAACCTGGTTGAAACCTCTTACCAAGAGTTTATGCAGATTCAAATTGACCCACTGGAAGAGAAATTTACTCCTGTAACAACTTTTCAGCAGGCTGCTGTAAAGCACGAAACTCAGGACTAAACATACAGGCACGCCTGAAAGGGTGACGGGCAGCCTGACTGAAAGAAAGCAATTTGCCGTAAGCGGTAAGTTGCTTTCTTTTTTATGATAAGAAACGAGCAGAATAGCCAAAGAAATTTGGAGAATTTTGTAGGGAATCACACTTTCTTTTAATATACAGATTTACTATTGTAAGGATAGAAAAGTTGTATGAAGGGAGAAGGAAGATGAAAAAGCAGGAGCAATTATTGTGGCGATATGCCTGCTGGGTGCGCTGGCACTGGCAGGATGCAGCACACAGCAAGAGCGGACATCGGAACCGGAGCACAAGACAACACAAAAACAGTACGCCTGGGAGGGCAGCTCTTATATTGAAATAAAAACGCCGGAACAGGAAGCGGCAGCGGCCAATCAGGAAGCTGCGCAGTATCGCTATCGCTACGGTGATGCGGACTGCTACGAAACCAGCACAGGCATCGATCAGCTTGGATATGAGGTGACGACCTTGGTAGACCCGGAGGACGCATTGGAGCAATCTTATACCGATTATGCAGATGCTTATGCATATTTTAGAAAATACAACGGTTTGCGACAACCCAATAGTGGAGAGCTGGAGCATATCAATCAAATGATAAATGCGGCTTCAGAAACCTACATTGAAGATGAAGGCAGACTGGATTTTCGATGCAGACAGCTTGGCACTTTACTCAAAGCTTACCGAAGCACCTATTTGTTGTAAGAGACTGGCATAGCAGAATGATAGCAAAAAAATAAGACGTACCCGTTTTTGGTACGTCTTATTTTTTGCGACCAGACCTGTAAGCCGAGTTCTGTCGTGAACAGTCATCTATCTTGGCTGGGCGTTGCCACCACAGCTCATGCCACCTTCTCGAAGCGCGCCGGGCAAGCGCTGAGTGCTTCTCTGCGGTGTTGCTCCGGATAGGGTTTACATAGCCGTACAGTCTCCTGCACGCTGGTGAGCTCTTACCTCGCCTTTCCACCCTTGCCCAAAAATTGGGCGGTATCTCTCTGTTGCACTATCCCTAGGGTCACCCCCGGCGGCCGTTAGCCGTTATCCTTGCCCTGTGGAGCTCGGACTTTCCTCAGGCACATGCTTTCGCATTGTACCCGCGACTGCTCAGTCTGCTCGCGTTGTTTATTTTAGCGGATTTTACCGTGGCTGTCAAGCTTACATGCGACGATATTTTTTGACCTTGCGTAGCTTTTTGCGGCGGCTGCGGTAAACCAGCATAAAGACAACGTAACCCGCAGACAGCAGAGCGATAACACCAGCAATCAAGATAAACCACAACGAGCTGATCACCTGCCGAAGTACGCTGCCAATCTGGAGCAATTGACTTTTTTCCATAGACTCGGCAGCCACTAGATTGATGGTGGTCAGCTCCTGGTTGGCATAGCTCAATGTAGCAGTACCGATGATATCTCCCTTTTTAACAGGAGCTTGAATCTTTTCAGGTAAATGAGGCGTGAGCAGGATACTGGAAGGGTCAACATCTGCGGGCAAGATGGTTGAAAAATCTTTCTCTGGAGACAGCAGTAATCGGTCGTGATTCCAGACGTATTCAATCTTGACCTCGGCAACGGTATCGGTGTTTTTCAAAACATCCTTCTGCTGAAGCGTAGTAAAGGCCCAACGATAAAGATTTCGGGAATCGAGCATTTCGCCACGCTGGGCAATCTCGTTTCCGTTTTCGTCAAGTGAAGGCGCACCCAAAGCAACAACGATATAAGTGTAACCTTCATAAACGGCGCTGGAAACAAGGCAGTAACCCGCTTGATCGTGCGAACCGGTTTTGATGCCGCGGGCATAACGATAATGGTACGGATTTTCTGCAGTTTCAGCGGCAATCATTTTGTTTGTGGTGTAAACTGTACGAGAAGTACTGCTTTTATTGGTAGGTGGCAGCGTGTAATAGGTTTGGTTGGTAATATCAGAAAAATATGGCTGGTTCAGCGCCGCTTTGGTGATTTGATAAAGGTCGGAAGCCGTGGTGTAATGATCCTCCTCATGCAGGCCATGTGGGTTTGCAAAATGTGTATCAGCAAGATCCAGCACAGCAGCTTTTTCATTCATCATTTGAACAAAGCGGTCAACCGCAGCTTTGCCTGTCTCCCCTGTTTCAAGCCCACCGATGTACTCTGCCAAAACCAACGAAGCATCGTTGCCGGAGGGAACCATCATTAGATTGAGCAATTGCAGGGCGGTAAGTGTTTCTCCGGTGATGACACCTGCCATAGAGCTACCTGTGCCGGTTAGAGTTGGTTCGATATAGTTGCTGACGGTAATTTGTGTGCCCGAAAGGTCGGAAATATGTTCGGCAGCAATGATATAAGTCATAATCTTAGTGCAGGAGGCAGGCGCTAAGCGCAGGTTTGAATTTTTTTCGTAAACAACCGCACCGGTATCAAGATTTGCCATATAGATCCCTTTGGAATTGGTCTCAAATGGTACCTGAAAACCGGCGGCAAAAACCGCGGAAGCAGGAACAAACACAAGAATAACCAGAAGTGTTGCCAGACAGGAAACAAGCTTTTTTTTCATGGAATTTTTGCCTCCGTTGTGATATGATAAAGGAAAACGAAGCGTTTATTTTTAGTATACCAGTTTGCGAAAAAAATGAAAAGAGCGTTTGCGGAATGTTTACAAAATACGACAGAAAGGAGCAGACTGCAATGAAGCTGCTGCACACCTCAGACTGGCATCTGGGTAAGATGATCTACGGGCGGTCGTTATTGGAAGATCAACGGCATTTTATTGAGCACGTATTTTTGCCTGCTGTGGAGCAGCATGCGCCCGATTGTGTAATTCTGGCTGGCGATATTTTTGACCGACAGATTGCACCAGTAGAAGCGATTCGTCTGTTTGACCAGACACTTTGCGCAATGCGCACGCTGGGGGTGCCATTTGCGGTAATTGCCGGCAACCATGACGGAGCAGACCGCATTGCCTTGGGTGCTTCCATGTTGCGAGAGAGTGGAATTTATATTGCAGCGAAACTGGATGACGCATTTACACCTGTACAACTCGAAAAAGATGGACAAGCACTGCATTTATATCTACTGCCATACCTGGAACCGGCACAGGTACGGGCATACTTTGCAGACGAAACAATTCAGGGCTTTGCCACGGCATATCGGCGTGTGCTGGAGCAGTTGCAGGAATCAATGGATCAAACGGCTATCAATGTACTGGTAGCACACTGCTTTGCTGCGGGCAGCCAAACATGTGATTCTGAAAGCGCAGTGTATGTCGGTGGCAGCGGCGAGGTTCCCCCGGAACTGTTTGCAAGCTTTGACTACGTAGCACTGGGGCATTTGCATGGCCCACAACGCGTGGGGCAGAACGGACGGTACTGTGGTTCTCCATTAAAATATTCATTTGACGAAGAGCATCACAAAAAATCAATGGCGCTGGTGGAATTAACAAAGCAGGACTGCCAAACCACCTGCTTACCCATCATACCGCTGCGAGACATGCGCACCCTGCACGGAACGCTGGAAGAGTTGATTGCACTCGGTAAAAAACAGCCTAGCAATGATTACCTGGCAGCAGAGCTGACCAATGATACACCTGTATATATGCCACTGGAACAATTGCGGCCATACTTTTGCAATTTACTCTCTGTCCATTGCGATTGGCTCAACGCTGCGACAACTCATCAGCATACCACACTACGCAAAACGATGCAAAACCGCACTGTAGATGAAACAACGGTATTTGCCGCATTTTTAGAACAAATTTGTGGTGTAGAACCAACACAGACCGACTACGCACTGTTTACGGAAATTCTGGAACAGGCAAAGCAGGAACAAGAAACCGCAGAATCACCTTAAAGGAAGGAGGCGCCAGCGCCGATGAAACCGCTTTTAATCACAATGCAGGGATTTGGCTCTTACATTGACCGCACTGTGATCGATTTTACCGCACTAGGTGAAAACCCGATCTTTTTGATTACGGGAGCAACGGGCGGAGGAAAAACAACTATTTTGGATGCAATGTGCTTTGCGTTGTTCTGTAAAGCAACCGGTCGCAAACGCAGTTGGGCAGAAATGCGCAGCACGGCAGCAGATGAGCGAACTCCAACGGTGGTATCGTTTGTGTTCCGCCTGGGCACAGAGTGTTATCGGTTTTATCGTTCGCAACAAGTATATCAGATGCGTGGCAGCGGGCGCAAAGCCATTCGAGAGGAGCACGCGTGCTATCGCCTGTGTGCCGGTGCGCCGTGTGATGAAACAGCGCAGTGGGAACTGTTGGAAACCGGAAGCGAAAGCAAAGTGCGTGACTATGCACAAAAACTGCTGGGATTAACCTGCGAACAGTTTGCCCAGGTGATCGTGCTGCCACAGGGAAATTTTTTGCAACTGCTACGGGCAAGCTCAAAGGAAAAGACAGCGATTTTGCAGACGCTGTTTTCTACGCAAATCTGGGAACGAATTACACTGAAAATGCGGCGATATGCGGCCACGCTGGAACAAAAGGCCGGCCAGGTTGTGGCTGCAAAAACGACGCTGTTTGCACGAGAAAACGTGCAAAATGCACAGGAGCTTTTGCAAAAAGAGCAGCGGGAGATCGAAAAACTGCAATGTGCAGAAGCAACACTCAAGCAATTACAGCAAGACTTACAGCTGTACAGCGCAAAATTGGACGCAGCAAAATTACTGTCACAGAAATTAGAATATCAACATCAACTGAGGGAACAACAAACACAACTGGAAACACAGAAGTCGGTAATGGCACAAACAAAGCAGCGGTTAGAAACTGCGCAGGAAGCCGAACGGCTTTATCCCTATTGGCTTGCCTGCCACACTGCTGCACAACAAGTTACACAAAAAACCGCACAACAAAAACTAGCACAGCAGGAACTGGCCCGAGCACAGGCTGGATACGATGCATTGCAGAAGCAACAGGCTGACATTGCACAGAAAAAGGAGAAGCTGTTGCAATTGGAACAAAGTCTGCCGACTTTGGAGCGCAGCGCCCAGGCACGTAAGCGCCAAACGGAACTTTTAACCAGGAAAGAACAAACAACCGCAGAATTGAACCGGATTCAAAAAATCGAGCAAGAAATGACTTTGCAGCTTGCACAACTCGATGAGCGTGTGCAAACCGGTGAGCAGTATTTGCAGAACCTACTACAAACACAGCAACGTCTGCCACAGGAAGAAGAGCGCATGCGCACTTTGCGGGAATATGAAAAACAACTGCAAACAGCACATCAACAGACTCTAGCATGTACAGAAGCAAAGCAGATATTTGCTGCTGCACAGTCTGCAAAACTGCAAGCTGAGCAACTACTGGAACAAGCAAAGCAAGAGACCGCTTCTCTCCAAGAGCAAGAAACGGCATATCGGCTGGCACAAATGTTGGAGCACGATCTCCCCTGCCCTGTTTGTGGTTCTTCCCACCATCCACAACCGGCTACGACGACTGCGAATATGGATCACCAGCAGATCCATGCCCTAATCAAACGGCAGACTGAACTGCAAACGGCATACGAACAACAGCTACAAGCTTTTAGCCGCGCACAAACCATGCTGGAAGAACGCCAAAAACAAGCAGCGGATAGCAATGCTCTATGCGCACGGATTCCGGTAAGTACAACAGAAATTCCTAGTCTGATAGAGAAACAGGGCGAACTGCTGACCAAAATGCAAAAGTTACTGGAAACACGGGAAAAATCGGAGCAAAAACTACAAAAATTAACCGACCGACAAAAACAATTGGTCAATGCCTGTGAACAGCTCAAACAGGACAAAAACACTGTCTTACAGAAAACAGCCTCAATCGAAGCAGCGCTTAAGGAGATACAGGAAAGTATACAACTACCTGCAAATAGCACTGACCCAGCCGCGGCATGGCAACATGCTCAGCGCGATATTGAACTACTGCGGACAGAAACTATGCAATGGGAACAGCAATGGCTCACAACCAGTGCTGAACTGGCAGCAAAGCGTGCCAACCTACAAAGCACCAAGGCAGCACAAGCTGAGGCTGCCACTGCACAACAGCAAGCACAGCAAAGCTTTTTAGAAAAACAGGCGCAGTCCACACTGCCTGTAGGGTTAGACAGCGATCTACAGGCGATGCGTGTGTCACCAGAGGTGCTACAGGCAATAGAAGCACAGCTAAACACATATGCAGTGCAAACCCAAACTGTGGCCGGACAATTGGAACAGCTTTCACAAGAACTAAATGGCGTAACACCACCGGCAACAGAACAGTTGGAAAACCAGTGTGCTGCGCTGCAAAAACAGCGGGAAGAAACCTCTGTGGCCGTAGGGGGACAAAAGCAACGCCTACAAGAACTGCAAAAATCGCTGGAGGAGTTGCAAGCACTGGAACAAAGCGGAAAAGCAGCCCAAATGCAATATGAGCAAGCAACACGTCTGGCAGAGCTACTCAATGGCGGGAATGCCAAAAAAATTGCGTTGGAACCGTTTGTGCTGGGCATTATGTTAGATGATATTTTAGCATATGCCAACGAATTTTTTGCACGGCTCAGCCGAGGACGCTATAGTCTGCGGCGATTAGAAGGCTCTTTGGGCGGAAATGCCAAAAGTGGGCTAGATTTAGAAGTGCTTGACGGTTTTACCGGTGCAGCGCGATCAATCGAGACGCTTTCTGGCGGAGAGCAATTCTTGGCCTCGCTGGCACTTGCATTTGGTTTATCCGATGTGGTGCAATCGTACTCCGGTAGTGTACAGCTAGATTCTATTTTTATTGATGAGGGCTTTGGTACACTGGATCGTGAAACACTTGATACTGCCATGAAGGCACTGGCTCAGATTCAAAAAATGGGACGCACCGTTGGCATCATTTCGCATGTAAATGAACTCAAAAACTGTATTGCAGCACAAATTCGGGTGCAACCAGCCAAAAAAGGCGGCAGCACTGTGACTGTAATTGCCGACACATAATAAAAATCCCCACACGGTAAACAACTACGCACGGGGATTTTTTGTATAAAAAACAGAGCAGAGAACATATCCCTGCTCTGTTGAATGCTACGTAAAACAGTCTTATTTGAGTTCTACCTCTGCGCCTGCTTCTTTCAGCTTTGCTGCCATTGCGTCAGCATCGTCTTTGGAAACTGCCTCTTTGATGGTTTTCGGTGCACCATCAACGATCTCTTTTGCCTCTTTCAGGCCCAGACCGGTTACTTCTCTTACCACTTTGATTACGTTGATTTTGTTTGCACCTGCGGATTTGAGCACAACGTCAAACTCGCTCTTCTCTTCGCCGCCTGCTGCAGCAGCGCCACCTGCTGCCGGAGCTGCTGCTACTGCAACTGGAGCTGCTGCGGAAACACCGAACTCCTCTTCAAGTGCTTTTACCAGCTCAGAAAGCTCTAAAACGGTCAATGCCTTTACATCTTCGATCAATTTTGCAACTTTATCTGCCATGATAATACCTCCATCATATCAAAAAAATTTATTGTTTATGCACTTTGTTTTTGTGCAACTGCATTGAGTGCAATCACTAGGCTACGCAGCGTACCACCCAGCACACCTGCAAAGCCAGCAATCGGCGCATTCAAGCCGCCCAATGCTTTTGCAACCAAAACTTCTTTTGAGGGCAAGTTGCCCAGTTCTTTGATTGCAGCTACGTCTACCACATTGCCATCAATAAAGCCAGCTTTAATGGTAAAGTTCTTATTCTCCTCTGCATATTTGGAGAGGATTTTTGCAGCGGAAATATAATTTTCCTTGTTGTAAGCAATGGCGGTAGTCCCTTCAAGCACGCTTTCAAGTCCTTCAATACCTGCTTCTTGCAACGCACGACCGAGTAGCGTATTTTTCACAACGATGTAAGTGTCGCCAGCTTCACGCAATTCTTTGCGCAGCTTGGTGTCATCTGCCACGTTAATGCCTTTGTAATCTACGATTACACCAACGCAACTTTCTTTCAAGTTTGCACTCAAATCTGCTACCGCTTGCTTTTTTTGTTCCAAAACTTTCTCGCTTGGCAATCTGTTCACCTCCGTTTTGCAAAATCTACAGTCCGTGCTCCACCCAAAACAAAAAGCCTTTTCTGCTCCATCAATAAAAACGCAGAAAAGGCAAATATACATTTATAAAATCCATGCATATCGTGCTTTTTCCTCGGCGGGTAAGGAACTTAATCCTGTTATGCATACGCACCCGCTGTCTTTGGATAAAGTACAGCTTTTAATTATAATAACACAGCTCCAAGAGAGTGTCAATGCTTTGTTTGCTTATTGTGCAAATTTGGCGGGGTTGATCTTAACTCCTGGTCCCATTGTAGAAGCCACAACGCAAGATTTGATGTATTGACCCTTGGCCGCTGCTGGTTTTGCCTTTACAATTGCATCCAGCAATGCATCAAAGTTGGTTTGCAGCTTTTCAGCGCCAAAAGAAACTTTGCCAATTACGCAGTGAATAATATTCGTTTTGTCCAAACGATATTCAATTTTACCTGCTTTGGCCTCGGTCACCGCCTTGCCGATATCCGGCGTAACTGTGCCGGCTTTGGGGTTCGGCATCAGGCCTCTAGGACCCAACACTTTACCCAAACGACCAACCAGACCCATCATATCAGGTGTGGTGATGAGCACATCAAAATCTGCCCAACCCTCGTTTTGAATCTTCTGCACCAGTTCTTCGCCACCAACATGTTCGGCACCAGCTGCCTGCGCCGCCTTTTCCTGTTCGCCTTTGCAGATTGCCACAACGCGTACAGATTTACCTGTTCCGTTTGGCAATACGATGGCACCGCGCACCTGCTGGTCTGCATGGCGGCTGTCAACACCCAGTTTAACGTGCACTTCAACAGATTCATCGAATTTGGCAGAGCCAGTTTTGACACACAGCTCCAGCGCTTCGTTTGTATCATACAGCTTTGCGCGATCAATCAGTTTTGCGCTGTCTGCATATTTTTTACCGTGTTTCATTACTTTTCCTCCCTATTGAGTGGTAAAATCGGATTTTACGGTGTGTTCCTCCCACCCGGGTGATATTAGTCGGCGACTTCTACGCCCATGCTGCGTGCTGTTCCAGCGATCATACTGATTGCTGTTTCAATATTTGCAGCGTTGAGATCTTTCATCTTAGTCTCTGCAATTTTTTGTAGTTGGTCTCTGGTGATTTTAGAAACCTTATTCTTGTTCGGCTCACCAGATCCTTTTTCAATACCGCATGCTTTTTTAATCAGCACTGCTGCCGGCGGCGTTTTGGTCACAAAGGTAAAAGAACGATCGGCATAAACCGTAATGATAACCGGAATAATCATACCGGCGTCATTTTTGGTACGTTCGTTAAATTCCTTTGTAAATGTCATGATGTTTACACCGTGCTGGCCGAGTGCCGGACCAACCGGTGGCGCTGGCGTTGCTTTGCCAGCGGGTATTTGCAGCTTAATAAAGCCTGCTACCTTCTGCGCCATTTCTTTGCACCTCCGAAAATTGTGGTAGATGGCGGAACGGTATCTTAAAATTTGCCGTTCCTCCCACTTTGGGGAACTGGCTGTCCCCATGCATAATGAGCGGTTGCCCGCTGATTATCAATGTGAAAATAATGTTACTCGACCGCTTCTGCCTGGTCCAATTCCAGCTCTACCGGCGTTTCACGCCCAAACATCGAAACGGTTACGCGTACACAATTTTTCTCGGCGTCAAGCTCTTCAACAATACCGGTAAAGCCCTCAAGCGGGCCATCAATAATATTGACGGTATCGCCTACGCCGTAGGAAACCTCAATCTCACGTTTTTCAACGCCCAGCCTTGCAATCTCCTCTTCAGAAAGTGGAATCGGCTTGGACGAAGGACCAACAAAACCTGTACAGCCGCGAATATTACGGACAATATACCAAGATTCATCGGTCAGCACCATTTTCACCAGCACATAACCCGGGAAAATCTTACGTTCGACTTCGCGCTTTTTGTTATCCTTAATTTCGGTAACCAGCTCAGTCGGTACACAAACCTCTTGGATTAAATCTTGCATATGGCGATTTTCAACGGTTTTTTCTAAGTTTGAGGCCACCTTGTTTTCATAGCCCGAATAGGTATGCACAACATACCACTTTGCTTCTTCCGGCATCGTATCCTCCTCTGTCTGCTTTTCCGATTATCAGGCAACGTCCATAATAAAGCGGAGCAGCCACCATAATAGCGTATCAAGACCGAAGATAAACGCACCAAGAACAACGATGATCAATAGTACGATACCAGAGTTCTTGAAAACGGTAGAGGGTTTTGGCCAAATAATTTTTTTGACCTCTGCCCTGCCATCTCGGAAGAATTTTGCAATTCCCTTGCCGAACTTTGCAAAGCCGTTTTGCTTAGGTTCTGTTGTCTTTGTTTCAGACATAATCACACTTCCTTCGGCTTATTTGGTTTCTCTGTGAAGCACATGCTTTCTACAGAATCTGCAGTACTTGTTCATTTCAAGTCTGTCCGGATCGTTCTTCTTGTTCTTCATTGTGTTGTAGTTTCTTTGTTTGCACTCTGTGCAAGCTAACGTAATTTTGACTCTCATAACGGCACCTCCCGCTGTACGGAAAAAATTTAGGCTTAGCTCTTGCTATAGAGCCGCCCATGGCCTCCCTCAAAAAAGGGCACAAAAAAATAACCCCTGTTGCGAGGTATTATTAGGTTACCATAAAATACAGGCAAGGTCAAGCGTTTGGCAGAAATTTTTTGATATAATACAAAATTCCCGCAAGATAAATTGCGGGAATTTTAAATTCGATTATACGATTACAGGCGCTTGGGAGCTGCTGCACTGCGGCGGTTTTTGAGCGGTTCACGCTCAGGTTTTGCGGTTTTGCCCTGCCATTTCACGCCGTATTTATAGGCTTTTTTCAACTGTGAACCAACTTGCTCCACAATGTTTTGTGCAGCCTCGTTGCTAAGGTTGTTCAAAATTACAATGGTAATAATCGATCGCACGTCAAGATCACCATTTTTGTAAAAATCGTCGAGCAATTCACATAGTTTTTTGAACGCAGGAGCACCTTTTTTCTCTATGGCAAGACGCTCAACCTTTGGAACAACACATGCTTTGGTAAATGTCACAGAACGAAACCCCACATGAGAATCTCGTTCTTCATTGATTTCTTCTTTCAGTGCTGGAAAAACGTTGACCAAACGCTTAAAGAAAAAGAGCGCATTGGGGCTGTTGTCTTCATCTTTGAAGGACTGACGCTGGGCGTTTTTAATCGCAGCTATTCTGATTGGACCTTCCAACGTTTCTATAAAATCAGAAGAAATTGATTCTGCTTCGTTTAAAGTATCTTGTTCGGGGTCGAAAATCCAATTAGAAACAGACTTCCACGAAGTATTTGGACCATCATCCGTCATGTTGGTACTGCGCAATTCAAACATATTTTGTTCGGTTTTGAACACAATGCTGTAAGCAGCATCTTTGTTGGTGAAAAGAACTGCCGGGCCCTGCTCGTCTTCAAAGTCTGGAACTTGTGTAAAGCCTTGTGCTTCAAGGGTTTGCGCTGTTTTTTTTACAATCAGATCGAACGCCTGCTGCATCAATGAAATCACTTCGCTCTCTTGATTTTTTTGTTATTATACTGCATGTTGCATTGATTTGCAAGAGCTTGAAAAGACAAAAAACGGCCGTTTCGTGACCGAAAACGGCGTTTTGATGACATAAAAACATTAACAAATTATGAACAGGAATCTGAAGAACAGGGAAGAACAGGAAAAATACAGGTAGATTTTTTAAAGCTGAGATCCATAAAAAACGATTGTTTTGAAGTAAAATTTGGAGAATAAAAATGAGCATAAGAAAGAAACTTTTGCCCAGTTTTTACAACCCAAAACTGATACCAACTGCTTTGTCAACCTCTTTCATAACAGAATCCTCGACACGGCATACGTACGCATGCAAGCGAGATTTATCAAGCGTGCGGATTTGCTCAAGCAAAACGGTGGATTCGGTACGTAAAATCTGGCGTTCCAAATGAACATGCGTGGGTTGATTTCCACTTAAGCGTTTGGTAGTGATTGCCGCAGCAATGGTAGTTGGACTAAATTTATTGCCTATATCATTTTGTAGAATGAGTACCGGGCGCAATCCACCTTGCTCACTGCCACGCACTGGAGATAAATCTGCGTAAAAAATATCGCCTCGTCTGATCTGCAATGCGATCCCCCCTTTTTATGGGATTTTTAATCCAGCAAAAAAACGCGAAACAGTAGCTGCCAACTGGGTTTACGGAGTCCATAGGATTATGTAAAAAGAAGCGTTACGAAAAGCAGACTTTTTGTAACACTTGTGATATAATACAAAAAAAGTGAAAAAACGACAAAAAAAGCACCTGATCGTATACATATTTTGGGATAATCGCAAAGAAATAACGAATTTATTCCGGTGTGAGAAAAGTCCTACTTTTCTGCACGAAAAAAATCGCAAAAAATAGAAACGTGTCGTCATGGGGATTTGGCTTGAAACCAGCTTTGAAAATATGGTATGATAGAAAGAAACTGGCTGGGAGGTTTTTTGCATGAGCAAAATTACGGTGGCAGTGCTGTTTGGCGGATGCTCCTCAGAGCATGCAGTCTCGCTGCGCTCGGCGGCGGCTGTGATACGAAACATACCGCGGGAAAAGTATGATCTGCGCCTGCTGGGCATTACGCGGCAGGGCAAGTGGCTGCTCTATGAAGGCGGGCCTGATGCAATTGAAAACGGAGATTGGGAGCGCGACTCGCGTAATCGCAGAGCATTTTTAACACCGGATCGCTCTGTATATGCACTGATGGTACAGCAGGGTGACGGCTTTGCCGCGCTGCCAGTCGATGTAGTGTTTCCGATTTTGCACGGAAAAAACGGCGAAGACGGCACAATGCAGGGACTGCTGGAACTGTGCGGCATCCCATATGTGGGCTGCGGAACGCTGGCCTCGGCAGTGTGCATGGATAAAGCTGTGGCCAATATTCTGCTGGCAAGTGCCGGCATTACAAAAGCACAGTTTTTATGGTTTTTTGCAAGGGAATATAACAGCATAAAAGAGCAGGTACGCCAGGAGATTACTCAGCGTCTGGGTGATTACCCGGTGTTTGTAAAGCCAGCCAACGCAGGCTCTTCCGTGGGCATCAGCAAAGTAAAGAGTGAAGCGGAACTGGACGAGGCAATTGCACGAGCTGCAAAAGAAGATCAGAAAATCGTGATTGAAGAAACAATCTGCGGTAAAGAAGTTGAATGCGCCGTGCTGGGCAGTGGCCGACCACTGGTGAGCGTAGTGGGAGAGATCGCTCCCTCGGCCGAATTTTATGATTATGCTGACAAGTATGACAACGGCACTTCGCAGGTATATATACCTGCGCCATTGAACGAAGAAACAAGCGAGCAGATACGACAAGTTGCCGCACAGGCCTATCGGGTACTGGGCTGTGAGGGTCTGGCTCGCGTAGATTTCTTCGTGCGTGAACACGATGGAGCCGCGCTGCTCAATGAAGTGAACACCATGCCCGGCTTTACCTCAATCAGTATGTACCCCATGCTGTGGGAGGCATGTGGCATGGATTTTGCGCATTTGCTAGATAATCTGATTACCCTGGCGCTGGAAAAACCGCAAACACACGCAACATTCAAATAAAGGCGGGAACGCAATGGACAACAAACCGATTGGAATTTTTGACTCCGGCCTGGGCGGACTGACTGCTGTGCGTGAAATTTTGCAGATTTTGCCGCGAGAGGACGTGGTATATTTTGGCGATACAGGACGTGTACCATATGGTACACGCAGCCGCGAGACCATTGAAAAATATGCACGGCAAGATATGGCATTTTTGCTGGCGCAGAACGTGAAGCTGGTCGTTGCAGCGTGCGGAACCGTAAGCTCGGTAGCAGGGCATCTGGGGCGAGAACTTTGTGTGCCGTTTACAGGAGTCGTGGAACCAACAGCCCAGGCAGCATGCCTGGCAACACGCAACGGACGCATCGGAGTAATCGGAACAACAGCCACGATGAAGAGCGGGGCATATCAGCAAACCATTGCACGTACAAAACCGCAGGCACAAGTGTTTGCGCAGGACTGCCCACTGTTTGTGCCGCTTGTAGAAAACGGTTTTACCGCGCCGGAAAACGACATTGTACGCGCAGTGGTACGGCAGTATCTGACAGGCTTGAAAGAAGCAGAAATTGACACATTAATTCTGGGCTGCACACATTATCCACTATTATATCAGGCGATTGCAGACTTTATGGGGCAAGATGTATTTTTGGTGGACAGTGGCAAAGAAACTGCTGTACGCGCCGCAGAGCTGCTGGAGCAGCAAAATTTGCTTAGCAATCGGCAGAAAAGCGGCCGTTGTACCTTTTTTGTAAGCGACAGCACCGAAGACTTTGCGCAAGCAGCAAGATTGTTTTTAGAGCAGAAAGAAAAACAACAGGTTCAGTTTGCCGACATTGAGGCATTTGCGCAGGCAAACGGCATAATCTAAACGGAAGGAAAAGAAGCATGTTGGAAGAAACACACATGATCACCATTTGCAATAAGCAAACCATCGATGGCGTAAGCGAAGAGATTTCTCTGACAACGGTGGGCAATTATTGTGAGCGTGGCGGCAGCCGGTATATTTTGTATCGGGAATACGACCGGGACGGCGAGGCTCCGGCACAGATTTCAACGCTAAAAATCACGCCGGACGGAGCACTGACGCTGATGCGCAATCACACACATCGCACCCACCTGGTGCTTGAGCAAGGTAAACGCAACGTATGTCAGTACGGCACGCCGTTTGGCGGAATGATGCTAGGCGTGTTTGCCGATGAGGTAACCGTGGCGCTCAACGAAAAAGGCGGCAGTGTAACGGCACATTATACGCTGGATCTGGATAATAATCTAGCAAGTGAAAATGAGATGTTGATTACAGTCAAGGAGGCATAAAACAGATGGCACAGAGCATAGAGCAGACGGCAGAGCAACTGCGAAACATCATTATAAAGGCGGCTGAGCAGGCAATTTCTGACGGAGCACTGCAGAAGGTTACGCTACCCGATTTTGCAGTAGAAGCGCCGGCGCAACGGGCGCACGGCGATTTGGCGGCAAATCTTGCAATGGTTGCGGCAAAATCATTTGGCACAGCGCCGCGCACCATTGCACAGGCAATTGCTGAACGCGTGCAGCTTTCAGGCAGTTATTTTGCGCGGTGCGAAATTGCCGGGCCAGGCTTTTTAAACTTCTTTTATGATACACAGTTTTACACCGATGCAGTGAAAGCCGTACTCGAAAAAGGTAAAAACTATGGCAAAAGTGATTTTGGAAAGGGCAAACGCGTGATGGTAGAGTTTGTTTCTGCCAATCCAACCGGACCAATGCACATGGGCAATGCCAGAGGCGGCGCACTGGGAGACTGCCTTGCCGCAGTATTAGATGCAGCAGGCTATGACGTATGGCGTGAATTTTATGTCAACGATGCCGGTAACCAAATCGAAAAGTTTGGACTCTCGCTGGAAGCGCGGTATTTGCAACAATACCTTGGAGACGAAAACGTGCCCTTTCCAGAAGACGGCTATCAAGGACAGGATATCATCGCTAGAGCACAGGAGTTCGCTCAAATCAACGGTGACCGCTTTGTGCAGGCTGACACAACCACGCGCAGACAAGCGTTGGTAGACTATGCACTGCCCAAAAATATTGCAAAGATGAAGCAGGATCTGGAAAAATACGGAATTGTATACGACCAGTGGTTTTTGGAAAGCACCCTGCATCAGGAGGGACAGGTACAGGAAACAATCAACGCACTGACACAACGAGGCTATACGTATGAAAAAGACGGAGCACTGTGGTATAAAGCCACTGAATTTGGCGCAGAGAAAGACGATGTACTGGTACGACAAAACGGCATACCCACGTATTTTGCCGCAGACATTGCATATCACCGCAATAAGCTGGTAAAACGCGGGTTTGACCTGTGCATTGACATTTGGGGCGCCGATCATCACGGACACGTAGCCCGCATGAAGGGCGCAATGCAGGCATTGGGATTAGACAGCAACCGCTTGGATGTCATCTTGATGCAGTTGGTACGGCTAACACAAAACGGCGAGGTGGTGCGCATGAGCAAACGCACCGGTAAAGCCATCGGGCTGGGCGATTTACTAGACGAGGTACCGGTAGATTCTGCGCGTTTTCTGTTCAATCTGCGCGAAGCCAATTCACAGATGGAGTTTGACCTGGATTTAGCAGTCAAACAGGACGCGCAAAACCCGGTGTATTATGTGCAGTATGCCAGAGCACGTATTTGCAGCATTTTAAAAGCACTGTCTGCTGACGGTATCACGCCACAACCTTATACCGACGCACAGCTTGCATTGTTGACTGAACCTGCCGAGCTGGAATTAATCTCTCATTTAGCGGCATATACCGGAGAGATTGTGCAGGCAGCAAAGGACTATGACCCAGCACGTATCACACGATATGTGATGACAGCAGCAACGCTGTTCCATAAATTTTATGACGCATGCCGCGTAAAGGGTGTGGAAGCAGAGTTGACCAATGCAAGGCTGACTTTGTGTCTTGCTACTTCAACGGTAATCTGCAATGTGCTGGAAATGTTCAAAATATCAACACCAGAATCTATGTAATAAAGAAAAACCTGCGCAAAAATACGCAGGTTTTTTCTTTTGCCAGCGATTATTCCAGACCCATCGATACGCTCAGCTCTTTTAAGGCAGCCGTTAATTCCTCAGAAGTACACCCGTAAATAAGCTGAAAAACCTTGGCCAGGTTTGCTTCATCGCTTTGCGCACCCCAGCCCTGGCTGCCTTTTTCCATTAAAACAGTCAGCGTAAGCTCATACAGCGGCACAGATTTGCAGGCTTCGTCGATGGCTGCAATGAGATATTCATTGGTACGCTCGTTGATTACAGCACTGCTGGACTGTGCAAGAAACACCGCCCCTTCTTCAGAACTGGCAAAAGCACGCAAATTTTGCTCATACAAACGCAATGCTTTGGGATACGCCGTGGCAAGATTGCGCACACTTGCCTGCACAGTGACCTCCTCCTGCGTACTGCTAAGGCTCTTTGTACTTTGCACACGGTAGGCATTTTCGCCCAACATCGCCTGATTCATACGTTTGGTCTGCTCTGCGTTAAAGCCGTCCGGCCAAACGGAGGAATCGGTTAGCTGGCCATTCTGCACCATTTGCACCTGAGAAATCAACGTATCTGCCGCATCGGACGAGTCGCCGCATCCAACCAATGTGACCGCCAGAAACAGTACTGCCACAAGCAAAGCTGCAAAGGGTTTTGTCATTATTTTCATCTTGAAAGTTCTCCGTTTCTTTATTATTCAGTGATTCGGCTGTATTATATAGCATTTACAGAGAGATGTCAAACCAGCCATGTGCTGGAATACAAAAAGAAAAAGCAGCAAATTTTACTGCTTAAACCCTATTTTTAAGCTTGAACAAACAAGTCAGCAAACCGTACTGCTGCCGGCTGATTAGTTTCAGCACTGTACGTTCTCTGCCAGACAACCGCTCTGCCAAGTAGCGATTTTGCATATATTGAGGGAACCGCTGTTGTACATAATCACCAAATTGCCGCAGCAGCGGGTGTTTGCGGTCTGCCTTGAGCACACGCACCGAAGCAGTGATGAGAATATGGTAAACCGCTAAAAACTCAAGCTCAGCATAATACGTATCAAACAACCGATGTTCTTTGAAATAAGCCAACAGATCATCAAAGGCATCTAATATTTCTTGATTACGCGCAACAGCGGAGCTGTGCATAATCGAGCCGGGGCGCTGCAAATAGTGATAAAACGGCTGCGGCACATAGGCCACTCGATTCGCCAACGTGAGCAGCTTTGGCGTTGTGCGTAAATCCTCATACCAAACACGACCAGGGTAGCGAATTCCGGAGGATAAAAATAGTTCCCTGCGCCATAACTTATTACAAGCACTAGGCCAATCAAGCAATAATTTATGGTTTTCCAATACATTATTTCCAGATTTAAAATATTTACATCCTGTTTCTCTCTGCGTAGGAATACCCTGCAAATTAATTAACAGCAAATCAAATATAACTAAATCGGCGTCAGTACATATCGTAGTATCCATCAAAACCTGAAGTGTCTCTGGTGCGATAGTGTCGTCACTGTCAACCAATAACAAATACTCCCCCTGGGCAGCTTCGATACCCGTATTGCGCGCAGCACCCAACCCTCCATTTTCCTGTGCAATTACACGGATACAAGGGTGCCGAGCAGCATATTGTGCTGCAATTACACCGCTGTTATCAGTTGAGCCGTCATCAACCACAATTATCTCATAATCAGAAAATGTTTGAGCCAAAACAGAATCAATGCATTTGGCAAGATATTCCTGAACATTGTATACTGGTACGATAACACTGATCTTTGGCATGGCAATTCCTCCAAACGGAAAATAAATATTTAAGTGATGATAGATAAGTAAGCATCTGTCTCACTTTGTAAGTCGTAGCCAGCTTTGTAAATTGCTGCTGACTGATTAGCACGAAAAGCGTTCTGTGCATCTGCAACCGCATCTACCCAGACTTGTATACGCTCGCTTAGTGGTAAAAAAGTAACAAGATTTGTAACTGCAACTTCACGTGGAACCGCCGTAGAAGTTACACAAGGCAACCCCGCCGCCTGCGCTTCTATCAATGCCATACCCAACCCCTCAAATAAAGAAGGAAATAAAAAAACATCCATTGCCTGCAATAACTGAGGCACATCGCAGCGATGACCTAGAAATAAAACCTTGTCTTGCAAACCCTGTGCAGCTGCAGCCTCCTGTATCTCAGCCAAGTGAGGACCTGTTCCAACTAGCAATAAACGCGCCTGTGGGTTTTGCTGGGCAAGCTGCGCAAATACAGAAAATAAAAATAGACTATTTTTAGGGTAGCAAAAATTGCTAACATGCCCCACAACAAAGCAATCATCTAATCCTAAAATCTTACGTATTTCCGTTCGAGATTGTGAGTTATAGAGAAATTTTTCAACATCAATGGCATTATGAATAATATGAAAACGATTAGACTCAACAATTTTTTCCGGAAAAAGCCATAATCCTGCTATTTTAGAGCAAGCGTAAAAGCGGTTTCCCATTCGATATAGTTGTTTTTTATATTTATTATGCAGGTAATTAAACAAGGCCCGTTTAATAGGATTACTACAATCGGTCCCGGTAGAATGACTATGAATTACACGGATAGGAACTTTACAATCATATGCTGCTTTTGGTCCGATGCGACTAATGGCAGTAGACAGATTAAAATACGTTGCATTGTATTGATGTGTTTGAATCAAATCACAAATCTGGCGGTACTGCAATTGTGGCTGCCTAAGATTTGCTACTTCATACAATTTAGAGCCATGTTCATTCAAATACGTCTGCAAGTCCGAATCAATATGATTGGTTAAAAAATCAATCTGAATCTGAGGGCTATGAACCTGTTGGAAAAAATTGAGTAAATAACGGTCCACACCACCTGCTTTTCCATCCATTAAAAAACCCGCCAATACTTTTGTTGGCTTCATTTTTCACTCCTCCTGTTGGGTAACAGCCATGTCATAATGAGCAGGTTGCATATGATGTTCTCGCCGTCTTCTTGCACAATGCATTAAGTATCCTAAAAATGTCCAGAACAAAAATGCATTCTGCGTATTGACATATACGATATCTGGCGATACCATACCAGAAAAAGCTGCAACCATAACAATTGTGAATAAAGTCACAACATAAGTATAATCCTGCCGAAACTTCTGTGCCAACAAGCGCACCAACCAAATAAGCGTTAGAATTACAAATACTGCAAAAATGATGATTCCTACAATACCTTGCGAAGCAAATACATCAAGAAACATATTGTGAAACGAAGCAAAGTTCCCTTGATCATTATTAACAATATACGTATCAGGAGCCTTACTCTGTGCCGCAGTCACAATATTACGAAAACCTACCCCAAAAATTGGTGCAGTTTTAAATACATCTACGCTGCTAAACCAAATGTCAAAACGGCGATTGCTAAAATCACTGGTTAAATCTTGTTCACGGTTAATGGTCATATTAGGTCGTTTATTTCCATCTAAGTCGGCAGACTGCCCTGAACTAATGGCATTTTGCACCACATTATAGCCTTTTTTAGCAAAATAAATACCAAAAAAGCTTGCTGCTGCAACAGTAACTGCCAGTACAATGCCTAACACCTGTGTACGTATCTGCTTACGCTCACGTTTTTCCGGATTAATAATAAGCAAATATGTCATTATGGCAGAACCGGTCATTAAACACATTAAAGCTGTTCTGGAATCAGAAAATAAAATGTAGGAAGCTAACAGAATAATTATTACCCAACTGACAATTTTTATCCATAGCACCTGACATATCTTAAATAGATAAAACGCAATAAAAATACCGATACACATAGCAGTTGCGGCATTGTTCGGTTCACTGAATACACCCCAAAGACGCTGCCATAAAAAACCATAAAATACAGATTCATCCCCGCGTATAAACATACCACTTTGTCCTGTAGCTAAAAAATAATAACTACCTAGCACTCCCAACAACAAGTATACTAACAAAATCCCTGATAAAATATGAAACTCCCGTTTGTAAAACACAGACTTTTTGCGTTCATCACATGCATAAAGCAAACAGTACTGCATACCCATCCAAGCAAGTCCCTTTGCATTTCCCAACAGTCCATATTGTCTATTCACAATCGCTGTGATAATAAAGCTAACTAAAAACAATGCCAACAATAACAGATTTGGTGTACGGATAAAGCGTTTCAAATACACTGCTCGGTAAATAAACACAATACCACCAAGTGCCGTAACTACCAACGCCAGGACAGATAAAAAACGCGTGTGCGCTGTAAAGCTGTTAAAAGACAAAAGCGTGAGCAATAAGTAAAGAATCTTAAACGGCGTGCCGTCAAAAAAGCATTTTGCACTCTTTTTTACGATTTCCATGAAATACTCCCTTCTGTTGTTATCTGTTCTGTTTGGCTCTGGCAAACAGAACAGGCAGTTTCGTTTTCACAGCATAGATCGCTTTGCCGCACAGGTAACACGCGGCAGTGTTTTTGCTTTTTAAAAATCCGCTGAGCATTTTTACAATGCGACTTTGCGGCGCAGCATACGGCATCAACTCGTTATATAGCTCACTCGTATACACAGACTGGATAAACGCGCGCTGCTGCTTGCCAGAAAGACCAGAGCGTTTATCACAATTACGTTGAATAGCCGAGGTAACATACCGCACATAAATGCCCGCGAGAATCTGTTTCACCTCGTCGTTGCAAAGCCCCCAACCTTGGTACAGCTCCAGCATTTTTTCAATGCGGCGCATATGCAGCTCATAATACGCCGGCACAAATTTTGAGGTCAGCCCGGCATCGGTTTTCTTTTGATAATGATATGGCGCAATGTCCAACACATTCATCGAATCAATATCCTGCACAAATGCAATGCTAAACAAAATATCTTCAATCAGCGGCACCGTTTCATATTGCAACTGCTTGTCTTGCAAATAATCGAAATCATACAGCTTATTCCACTGGTAACCCAGCAGTGTTTTTTCTTCCAGATAAATGATATGCGCACGCAACTGCTCCGCTGTTGCGCACATACATGCAGGGTAAGTAATACGCACCGTTTCAGCCAATCGGCCGGCGGCGTCATAATACTCTTCGATCAAACCCCATACAACCAGCTTGGCTGGGTTATTCTGCAAAGAATCTACTGCAATTTGCAGCGCATCCTGATCCAAATAATCATCCGAATCCATAAACAGAATATATCGGCCGCCTGCAAGTTGCATCCCGCTGTTGCGTGCACGGCTCAAACCACCATTATGCTCCAGGTGCAGCACCTGCACCCGCTGATCGGTTTGTGCAATTTCATCACAGATGGCACCGCTGCGGTCCGGCGAGCAGTCGTCCACCAAAATCAACTCCAAATCTGCAAAGCTCTGGTTTAAAACGCTCTGCGCCGCACGCGCAACAGACTGCTCCACGCCATAAACCGGCATGACTACGCTGATAAACGGTCTGCTCATATCTCAACTCCTAACGCTTTGCCTTTAATGCGGCAAATAGCTTAACATTTTTTCCCTTCACAACAGAAATCAATTTGCCTTCCCAATAGGCCAGCGTTGCACTGCGCCACTTCACCGGCTTTAGCATCAACTTCATATAAGTCGAGCGCGGCTGCGCCATACGCAGTGCACGTGTCACATTGGGGTTGCTTAAAATCTGGCGAATCTCCGCCTTTTTCTCTGCGGTGCTCAGGGTGCAATTGGGGGTTGTCACATTTTCAATGCAGCCAATCACACGTTCAATATAACGGCGGTGAATCATCTCCATGCTATTATAATCCTTGATCTGCCAGTATTGGTACAAATCCAGCATCCATTGATGCTCCTCTTCGCGCTTTTGATACATATCACTACGGTATTTGGTCGTTTCGCTCTCTGCTCTGGCACGCATAAAATGGTAATATTTGCGCGATGTAACTCCCACACGTGCAATGTCGCGCACAACACTCAGATTAAACGGAAAATCATCCCAAAACGTGTCTGAAAACCGCAGTCCGCGCTCGTTAAGATAAGAAGCCAGATACAGCTTGTTCCAAGGGGTATACAACAAATTTAAATCAAACAACTGATAGGCCTGCTCCCGAAACGCCTGCTGCGACGGAAATACCCGATCCTCCCAAGCAAGCTCTGTCGTAATATAACGCTGTGCATCATAGTAGGTATCAATATAATATCCCGCTACTACCAGCTCCAACCGGTGCTGCTCTGCAAGATCATACATTTCCTGCAGCATCGTCGGTTCAGCCCAGTCGTCAGAATCCATAAAGTAATAATATTTTCCCTTGGCAATCTCCATGGCGGCATTGCGGGCGCTGGGCGCACCGCCGTTTTCTTTGTGAATCACCCGAATGCGACTGTCTTTTTCTGCATATTCATCACAGATTTTTCCACTGTTATCCGGCGTACCGTCATCCACAATCAAAAACTCAAATTCGGTCAGCGTTTGTGCCAGAATGCTTTCAATCGCCTTACGAATATACTGCTCTACCTGATATACCGGCATGATGACACTGATTTTCACATCAGACATACTCGCTTCTCCTTTAAACCGCCTGCTCTGCTGCGTGCAGCGCCGAGGCGATCACTTTATCCATATCGTAGTATTGATATTCCGCCAGCCGACCTCCGAATAAAACATTCGGCTCCTTGGCTGCCAGCGCCGCATATTGCGCATATACCGCCTGATTTTTCTCGTCATTTACCGGATAATACGGCTCATCGCCCAACTTCCAGTCTGCCGAAAATTCTTTGGTCACCACTGTTTTGAGCTGTGTACCAAAGGCAAAATGCTTATGCTCAATCACGCGGGTATACGGTGTCTGCCGATCGGTATAATTGACCACAGCAACGCCCTGATGATTCTCTTCGTCCAGCACTTCGCTCTCAAACCGCACACTGCGATATTCCAGTGCACCAAAGCAATAGTCATAATACGAATCAATTGTTCCGGTATAGACCACTTTGCCCGCCAAAGGCAACAACTGTTCCCGCTGCTCCAAAAAATCAATGCCCAACCGCACGTCACAACCCTGCAACAGCCGCTCAATTAGCTCGTTATAACCATTGATTGGGATCCCTTGCCAGCGGTCGTTAAAATAATTATTGTCATACGTATAGCGCACGGGCAAACGCTTGATAATAAATGCTGGCAGCTCTGTGCAGTCTCTGCCCCATTGCTTTTCGGTGTATCCCTTAATCAGCTTCTGATAAATGTCCTGCCCAACCAAGCTGATTGCCTGCTCCTCCAAATTTTGCGGCGCTTTGGTAATCTGTGCACGTTGCTCTTCAATCTTGGCCTTTGCCTGCGCCGGCGTACGCACACCCCACATCTTTGCAAACGTGTTCATGTTAAACGGCAGATTATAAATCTCTCCGTTGTAATTTGCAATCGGTGAATTGATATAATTGTTAAATTCTACAAACCGGTTGACATAGTCCCATACCTGCCGGTTGCTGGTATGAAAAATATGCGCACCATATTTGTGTACGGTAATATCTTCCACCGTCTCACAATAAAGATTACCGCCCACATGGTTCCGCTTTTCCACAACCAGGCAGGTTTTGCCACGCTCTGTCATCTGCTGCGCAAAAACTGCACCAAACAATCCACTTCCAACAATCAAATAATCATACTGACGCAATCGTTTTCTAACACCTTTCGTAAAAAGTAGAAACCTTTCCTTATACTTGGCACATTATAACATTTTTATCCCCTGATTGCAAATTCAACGCCGCTGCACGACCGATTTTGATTGCATTTGCATCAGGAATATGGTTAAATGATACCAGAAAAACACCATGCTCAGGAGGAACTGGTTTGAACGACGTACTCTATCTCGTGCTACCCTGCTATAACGAAGAGGCTGTGCTGGGTGAAACGGCAAAGCAACTCTCAGCTATTATGGCACAACTGATGCAACAGCAAAAGATTGCCAAAACCAGCAAAATACTCTTTGTCAACGATGGCTCCACCGATGCAACCTGGCCATTAATCTCAGCGCTTTGCAGCCAAGACCCGTTGTTTTGCGGCATTTGTCTGTCTAAAAATGCCGGTCATCAAAATGCGCTGCTTGCCGGTTTGATGGCCGCCAAAGAGCATGCCGATATGGTCATCTCTCTCGATGCAGATCTACAGGACGATGTTGCCGCCATTGAAAAAATGGTCGATCAATACCATCAGGGCAACGATATTGTCTACGGTGTGCGCTCCACCCGCAAAACAGACACCTGGTTTAAAAAACACACTGCCGAGGGCTTTTATAAACTTCTGCATCTACTGGGTGTCGACATCGTATTCAATCACGCCGATTACCGCCTCATGAGCCGCCCGGCACTGAACGTGCTCTCACAGTTTGAGGAGGTCAATCTCTTCCTGCGCGGCATCATCCCGTTGCTGGGTTTTCAAACCTCCACCGTTACGTATGAACGCAACCCCCGCTTTGCCGGCAACTCGAAATATCCACTGAAAAAAATGCTCTCCTTTGCCTTCGACGGCATCACGTCATTCAGCATCAAACCCATTCGCATCATCACCTGCCTGGGATTTGCTATTTTCCTGGCCAGTTTGGTTGTGTTAAGCGTCTTTTTGATTTTAAAGCTAACCGGCTTCACCATCAGCGGCTGGACCTCCACCGTAGCTTCAATCTGGATGATCGGCGGCATTCAACTTTTATGCCTGGGCGTCATCGGCGAATACATTGGCAAGATCTATAACGAAACTAAAAAACGCCCGCGTTATATTATTGCAAAAACCTTGCTGCCATCACAAAACATTCCACCAGACGATTCTCAATAGCTACACCCCGTGCTTTTTGCAAAAATGCGTATAACCCCCACTGCCGCTGCATACAAATGATGCAGTAGTTGATAAAGGGGTGTAACCGTTTTGAAAGTGAATCGGGGGAAGATTGCAAACCATAACCTCAGCCATGACGTGGAGGACCGCAGCATCATACTGGGTCAATATATTTCCACAACACACTCCACCGTCAGAAGTACGGCAAAAAAATTCGGCGTAAGCAAAAGCACCGTTCATAAAGATGTTGCAGAACGTTTAAAATACATTGATCCCAAATTATATCAGGAAGTCAAACAGATTCTTGAAATCAACAAAGCCCAGCGGCACATCCGCGGCGGCATGGCCACCAAACTCAAATACAAAAAAAATTCTGGCGGCCGGGCGCTTTAAGCGCACCATATGCAGTACAGGACGCAACATCTGCGCCCTGTTTTTTTGTGGTAAAAACAAAAACAGCAGCAAACCTGCTGCCGCTGTTTTTGTAAATGGGGTAAATTTGTTTGGAAAGAACGTCTATATGGAACATTCAGCTCGGGTCTTCATCGTTACCATAACCATTATGGTACCTTCAGTATACCAACCCATCCCACAGTTTGTGCGAACGCTTTTTGTCCATTCTGTAAAATGATTATGAACAACGCCAAAAAACAATCGAAAAACAGCAAAAAAACAGGCATTGGCCTGTTTTTGATTATTCCTGCGCCCTGAGCACCCGTGTCGGGTCAATCCAAACGCCATCTTTCTGTATCTGCAGGTGCAAATGTGCTCCGCTTTGCTCTTCCAGCGGTACGATACCCACCGTGCCCAGCGTTTGTCCGTCCTCCACCGTGTCACCCGCTGCTAGGGTGCTTGGCTCAGCCAACCCGCAATAGCGCACCTCCAGCGTACCATGCGCAATGATCAGCACATTTCCCCAAAGCGCATCTTCATATGCCTGCACCACGGTACCTGCTCCAATGCTCATCACGTTCTGCCCAACCTGTGCAGCCAAATCCAGCCCGTCGTGCGTACGCCAATCGTCCGTTGTCATATTATAAATCGGGTCCCCATTGCTAAAGCCATTTAAAATCTCCTGCCCTGCCAATGGGTAGCTGTAAAACTCCGGCTCTGTGCTCTCCGGCTCTTCCGGCTCCGGCTCTGCCACCGACTCGCTTTCCATCTCGCTGCTCTGCACAGCAGAAACCGTCTCAGGTACGCTTTCTCTAGGCACACCACTTACCACCTGGTTCACCTCAGCAGTGCTCTGCGGCGCTGCCGAAAACGTTGTGTTCTGCGTCACATCAGAAATCTTCACCACTGTGTCGTATGTTGCCCAAGCTCCAATACCCAGCGCAACCAGGCACAGCGCCATTGCAAAATACACACCGGTGTTCTTCTGCTTTTTCGGCGCTTCTTTCTGCTCCTTTGGCTCCGGTTCATATTCTTCAAATTCTTCGTCTAAAATTTCCTCAAACTCCTCAAATTCATCCTGCGGTCCATTGTGTTTATCGTGTAAAGCCATTTGCAAGCACCTCCTGCAAATAGCCTGCCCGCTCTGCGCAGTAAATATGCCAAACGGCACGTTTATTTTTACCGATTTTGCAAATTGATAAAATTTCCAGTCTGCACCTTGATAATTCCGCCCTTTTTTTATATAATAGTTGCCGTAATAAAAACGAACGTTAAAAAACGCTTCAAACAAAAAAGGAGAACACATGATGGGAAAAGCTTTGATCATCGGTGCCGGCGGTGTTGCCGGCGTTGCAGCGCACAAATGCTGCCAAAACCCCGCAGTCTTTGAGGAGCTCTGCATTGCCAGCCGCACCCTTTCAAAATGCGATGCGCTCAAAAGCAAACTCGATGGCGGCAAAACCAAAGTTACTACAGCGCAGGTCGATGCCGATGATACCAAACAGGTCATCGCATTGATTGAACGTACCCGGCCGGACATCGTCATCAACCTTGCCCTGCCCTATCAGGACCTAACCATCATGGACGCATGCCTGGCCACAAAAGTGCATTATCTTGATACTGCCAATTACGAGCCGCCCGACACTGCCAAGTTTGAATACAAATGGCAGTGGGCTTATCGCGAAAAATTTGAGCAAGCAGGCATCACTGCCATTTTGGGCAGCGGCTTTGATCCAGGCGTTACCGGCGTGTTCTCCGCCTATGCCCAAAAGCATTATTTTGATGAGATTCACACCATCGACATCGTAGACGCCAATGCCGGCGACCACGGCTATCCCTTTGCCACCAATTTCAATCCAGAAATTAATATTCGGGAAGTCACTGCAAACGGCAGTTATTTTGAAAACGGCAAATTTATCGAAACCCCCCCCATGTCCATGCAACGCGTTTACAATCTGCCGCAAATCGGTCCCAAAGATATTTACCTGCTCCATCATGAAGAAATGGAGTCGCTTGCGCAAAATATCAAGGGCATCCGCCGCATCCGCTTTTGGATGACCTTTTCCCAAAGCTATCTCACACATCTGAAGGTGTTGGAAAATGTCGGCATGACCTCCATCCAGCCTATTGAGTTCGAGGGCAAGCAGATCGTACCTTTGCAATTTCTCAAGGCTGTTTTGCCAGACCCGGCCTCACTGGGACCACGCACCAAAGGCAAAACCAACATCGGCTGCATCTTCACCGGCGTCACAAACGGCAAGCCTGTGAATTACTACGTCTATAATGTTTGCGACCATCAGACCTGTTATGCAGAGGTGGGCTCTCAGGCCATTTCTTACACCACCGGCGTACCCGCCATGATCGGCGCAATGATGGTGCTTACTGATAAATGGAAAAAACCCGGTGTGTATAACGTTGAAGAGTTCGATCCCGACCCCTTTATGGCAGAGTTAAACCGCTGCGGCCTGCCCTGGGTCGAAGACTTTTCCCCCACGCTAATCGATTAAAAAAAGGAAACCGCTTATGATCAATTTTGACCTCTCTGCGCTCCCCACGCCTGCGTACGTGGTGGATGAGCGCCTGCTCATTCAAAATTTACAACTGCTCCAAAGCGTCAAACAGCGCACCGGGTGCAAAATTCTTCTTGCACAAAAGGCGTTCTCTCTCTTTGCGCTCTACCCACTCATCGCACAATATTTAGACGGCGTTGCCGCCAGCGGTGTATTTGAGGCACGTCTGGGCTTTGAAGAAATGGGCAAAGAGGTTCACACCTACGCCCCTGCCTTCTCTGCACAGGAGTTTCCTGCTGTGCTGCAATATTCCGACCACATCGTGTTCAATTCCTTTGCACAGTGGCAGCAGTTTGCCCCGCAGGTGCAAAGCAGCGATAAAGCGGTATCCTGCAGCATCCGCGTCAATCCCCTCTACTCTGAGATTAAAACCGATCTTTACAACCCCTGCATCGCCGGCTCCCGTCTGGGTGTGCCGCCACAGCAGTTCCAGCCGCAGTTGCTAAGCGGCATCAGTGGTCTGCATTTTCACACCCTTTGCGAGCAAAACTCCGATGTCTTAAAACGCACGCTCACCGCACTGGAGCGCCACTTCGGCACTTACCTGTCTCAAATGCAGTGGCTCAACCTTGGCGGCGGGCACCACATCACCCGCCCCGATTACGACATCGAAACGCTTATCTCCTGCATTTGCCAAATGCAAGACCGCTACGGTGTGCAAGTCTATTTAGAGCCCGGAGAAGCCGTCGCACTCAATACCGGCTACCTGGTTTCCACTGTGCTCGATACTGCAGAAAACGGCATGCTTCTTGCGATTTTAGATACCTCAGCCGCCTGTCATATGCCAGACGTATTGGAAATGCCATACCGTCCGCAAATCATCGGCGCAGCAGAACCACAGCAGCAGCCCTATACCTATCGCCTGGGCGGCCCCACCTGCCTTGCCGGCGATGTCATTGGCGACTATTCCTTTCCCAAACCGCTCCAACCCGGCGATAAGCTGATTTTCTGCGATATGGCGCACTACACCATGGTAAAGAACAATACCTTTAACGGCATGCCCCTGCCCGCCATTGCATTGGTTACCGCACAGGGTGAACTAAAACTTCTGCGGCAGTTCAATTACCACGATTTCAAATCACGGCTATCTTAGAACAGGTAAAAAACAAAAAGGCCCAAACGCAGCCTGCGTTTGGGCTTTTGTCAAAGCGTTCTGATGCTCAGAGCGCTCTTTTTATTTACCGAAAAAACGGGCAATTTCAATCTTTGCGTTCTCCACAGAATCCGAACCGTGAATCACATTGGCACCTGTGCTCGAAGCAAAATCACCACGAATGGTGCCCGCCATTGCCTCTTCAAATTTGGTTGCACCCATCAAAATGCGCATGCCCTGCACAGCATTTTCGCCTTCCACAATCATACCAAACACCGGCCCAGAGGTCATATATTCCACAATCTCCGGAAAAAACGGTTTGTCCGCAATATGGGCATAATGCTCTTTCAGAATCGCCTCTGAAAGGTGCATCATTTTTGCGTCCACCAAGCGGTAACCCTTGCGCTCAATCCGTGCAATAATCTCGCCGGCAATACCTCTTTGCACTGCATCGGGCTTTAGCATAATATACGTTTGCTCTGTCATAACTGTCTGCTCTCCTTTAAAATAATTCTCAGTGATATGGTTTTATTATACCAGATTTCCCAACGCGTTACCATACCAAATCAGTTAAAAATTAAATGCACCTTGCTTGACAAACAACGTCATTTTCGGTATTATAATAAAAATTGTCTAAAACTTGTTACAAAGTTGCAATAATTTTTATTTAGGATTTCCAGTACAAGGGGGGCTTTCTTTGGAGAAAAAACGTACCCAGTTCTCCAGTAAAATCGGTTTTATTTTGGCAGCAGCAGGCTCTGCTGTCGGATTAGGCAATATTTGGCGATTTCCATATCTGGCAGCCGAATACGGTGGCGGCATCTTTCTATTCACATACATCATACTGGCAGTCACCTTTGGCTTTTGCCTGGCGCTTACCGAGATCACCCTGGGCCGAAAAACTGGCTCCAGCTTTCTAAACGCTTACAAAAAACTGGACAAGCGCTTTGCCTTTATCGGTGTCCTGACCCTGATTATTCCTGTGCTGATCTTACCTTATTACAGCGTAATCGGCGGCTGGGTCGTTCATTTTGCTTATATGTTTACCACCGGTCAGGGTGCCCAAACGGCAGACCCCAACTACTTTGCCGGCTTTATTTCCCAGCCCGGTGCCCCCATTTTATTCTTAGCCATCTTTCTGGGGCTTACAGCGCTCATCGTTATGCTAGGTGTTAAGCGCGGCATTGAACTTACCTGCAAAATCTTCCTCCCCATTCTGGTACTCATGGCCATTGGTCTGTCGATTTATATCATGACGCTTCCTGGCGCACTTGAGGGAGTCAAGCACTATCTGGTTCCAGATTTCAGCCATTTCTCATTCGAGACCGTGCTCGCCGCACTGGGGCAATTGTTTTATTCCATGTCTCTGGCCATGGGTATCAGTATCACCTATGGCTCCTACATGAAAAAAACGACCAATATCGAAACCGCCACGCTTACCATTGGTGTGTTCGATACAGGCATCGCGTTCTTCTCCGGCCTAATGATTATTCCGGCAATATTCGCCATTTCACCTGGTGGCTCTACTGAATTTGGTCAGGGCAGCACCCTGATGTTCACCACCATGCCGCAAGTATTTGCAACAATGCCCGGCGGCCAGTTTGTCGGCGCAATCTTTTTCATTCTGGTCTTTCTTGCAGCCATCACCTCCTCAATCAGCATCATGGAAGCCATCGTAGCCTCCATTCAAGACAAATTCGGTTGGGGGCGTATCCCTGTCTGCATCGGCGTTCTGCTGTTTTCCATGGCGTTGGGTGTCTGCTCCTCTCTGGGTTTTGGCATCTGGGAGGGCGTCCAGTTCCTCGGTCGCGGCATCCTCGATTCCTTCGACTTCCTCACCAATAATATCCTGATGCCCATCGTTGCATTCTGCACCTGCATCTTCGTCGGCTTCTTCCTGAAGCCCAAGGGCATTATCGCTGAAGTAGAAGAAACCTCGCCCTTCCGCCTGAAAGGACTTTACTCTGTCTTTATCAAATGGCTTGCTCCGGTGTGCATCATCATCATTTTGGTTACTGCATTTTTGCAAGCTGCAGGTGTGCTGGTTATCTAACAATAATACAAATCCAAAAGCGCCCGTCCGGGCGCTTTTTTGATTGCAGTTTCCCCACTACCAACCAGCGTCCTTCCCCTGCAAAATCACTCAACCAAAAACACCCGCCCTCTTGCAATTTCAACCAGAACTCGGTACAATAAAAAAGCAAAACATCTCACAGAAAGGAGAATCCCCATGAAACACAAGCTCTGTCAACTCTGCGCTACTATATGCGCAGCCCTGTTTACACTGCCGCTGGCCATTCCCGGTGTCTCTGCAGCACAGGCGCTGCCCACTGCCGCCACAGGCGACCAAACAAATATGGGCATGATCATCGGCCTGTCCATCGCCGGTGGCGTAGCGCTATTGGCCATTGTCATCTTTATTATCATCGGCGCCACAAAAAAGAAAAAACGCAAATATACTCCACGCCATTGATTTAACACCGGCTCTAAGCCGGTATTTTTATTTCCAAAATAGATCCTTTCAAACTTACACACATCATCACAAAATAAGGGCAGTTTGGAAAATCAACTAAAATCACTTGATAAAACAAGTCGAATTATGTATAATAGCTACAGATATACAAATAAAAACCACAATTCTAGCAGCATACAACCATGCCTGTGCAAGCCTCCACTTCATTGCAGGCTAACAGAAATTGAATATAAGAAAGGAGATCATGGTGAATTGAAAGGCTATCAAGTTGCAATGGAAATCGCAGGCAACACCGCACTGTGGACAAGACCGGACAGCGGTGACTCCCCCTGCAGTTATCCTGCTCCAACCTATTCTGCTGTGCGCGGATTGTTCGAAAGCGTGCTCTGGGGGCCTGCCGTATTGGTCTTGCCACAAAAAGTAGAGCTTTGTGCTGTGCCGCGGTATCATTCTTATGCCACCAATTACGGCGGGCCGCTTCGCTCCGGAAAATCAATCAAAAACAACAATCAATACCAACTGTTTGCAACCGTTTTAATCGATGTCTGCTACCGCCTGTATGCAGAGGTCATTCCAAATCCAAACAAGGCTGGCCTGCCAAAATCTGCATTATCATGGGACAGCAAAACCACAAGTCCCGGCCATGCCTATCAAGAAATCTTCAATCGTCGCCTAAAGCGCGGGCAATCGTACGCAACACTGTCACTGGGGTGGAGCGAATTTACGCCATCTTATGTTGGGCCGTTTCGAGATCAAACACAAGTGTGCACAGACCTACCAGATATTTTGATTCCATCCATGCTGCGGGGCATGTTTCAAAACGGGTATCAATCAAAGTTCCAGGCTGTTTACGACACAAACATTTGCATCCAAAACGGCGTTCTGATCTATCCGAAACGAGGTGACTGCCTATGATCAACGAGTTATACGAACTTTCCAAAGCAATCGAACAGGCAGGTATTCAAACGCAAAGTTGGCATCTAAGATATAAACCCATTCCAAACATCAGGCCCAAAGCTCCTTGCATCCGTATCACCATCTCTGGGGGAGCTGTTACTGAGTTGTCCACAGTCGATCCAGAACTGGGAACAAAACTGCGCAAATACGGCAGCAATCAAGGCTCATACCCATGTATGAATCTCGTACCGCTTTATCGCATCACAGACGAAACCGTCAAGCAGTCACTTGCAGCCATTCGTCCAGAGCAGTTAGATCCAGCCCAAATCGAAACAATCAAAAGCTGGTGTATCGAAAACAACTGGAACAAAAAGTTCTGCAATAAATATAAAATCTCGATGAAAAACACCACAGAAGAGCTGGCAGCAATGCTCCCAAAAGATGCACCCATACAGATCCTGATTGAAGAAAGCAACCAGTTTCTGGACCCCACCCACCTGCATCAAGAGTTAGAAAACGCCGTATTTCGCATGCTGGACAACAGAGAACAGGTTGCTTTGGCGCTGCACCTTCTCTTTCATCCCGGCAGCACCGAAAAAAAACCGGAAGAGGATTCCGGCACGCTCTCCGTTGCGCTGGAGTCCCCTCGCCTGATCGCCATGGAAATTCCGGCAGTCAGTGAAAAATTTACAGCAACACTGAACCAGGCTCTCTTAGCTATAGAAGATTCCATACAGAAAAAAACCGATTTTACAGCAATCGACGCCTTTGGCATTCCATTTAACCCCATTGACGAACCAATGCCTGAGGTGAAATTGGCCGGCGGCTTTGATGCCAAACTGCGTACCATGTTCAAAGAACAACGGTGCCAAGCACGATACGGCACGATCGAAAGCGCCAGCTATCCCATTTCTCCACAAATGCGAAAAAAACTGCACGCAGCCTTAACCTGGCTTTCCAGCCCAGCGCATAAAGAAATCACATGGATCAATACCGATAAAGATGAGATTCTATTCGCTTATCCAGCACAAATCCCAAACATAGAAATTCGATTTACTTCCATGCTTGTGTCCCCAAAACAATACAATGTCTCCTTTGAAGAAAGAAGCAAAGATTTTCTGGAGGAATTAAAGCAAAGCAAACATCCGGGCACCGATTCACACGCAGACCTGATTCAACTGTTTATCCTGCGCAAAATCGACAAAGCGCGCACGAAGGTGGTCTACACGCGCCAAACAAACCCGCATGAGCTAGAAATCCGCAGCGAACAGTGGACAATCGGCTGTTCTCACAATTTACCAAAATTCCCGTTTGGGCAACCAAACACCCCGTTTCCATTGGATACCGCAGATATCCTAAACCGCTTCTGGAAGCAAAACGGCGAGCTTGCAACCGATAAATTCAGGCCAATCCCAAAATATCACGGCTTAGAATTGCTGATGGAACCAGATCTTCCCATTTATTCCGATCTGCACCTGTTAATCGAAAAAGCAATGAAACTTGCACTCTTTCTAAGCAAAAAGCGCTCTGAAAATAACCTGCAACACCCAATCTGGGAAAGAACCAAAGAAATCCTGGCACTGTTGGGCTTACTGCTCCACCGCTCCAATGTAAGAAAGGAAGATTATATGGAACAATTACCGTATCTCTTCGGGCAGCTTTTAAAAATATCAGACGAGCTGCATACCTTATACTGCAATGTTATGCGCAAAGGTGATGTGCCCATGCAATTGGCTGGCGGCAGCCTATTTCAAGCCGCCACCGAAGCTCCCTTGCGCACCCTTGGCCTATTGGGCCAGCGCATGAATCCTTACATCGTCTGGGCAAAATCTTATCGTACAAAAAATGTCCACGAAAAAAACAAAGAAAGCTGGCGTGCAGGGTGGCTGGTTTCTCTATTTGAACATATTGCAACACGATTACATGAATCCTGGCAGCCAGAAACGCGCCTGAATGATGAAGAAAAAGCGCAGCTATTTATCGGCTATCTGGCCGCATTCCCAAAAAAAGAACAAACCGAATCTGAACTCACACCCGAGCAGAATCAAGGAGGAACTGAATCATGAACAATGAAATCAAGCGCGCAACCGGTCTTTTGGTAATCGAAGTCGTCAACTCCAATCCCAATGGTAACCCCGACCAAGAAAGCGATCCCCGCCAACGTTCAAATGGCTGTGGAGAGATCTCTCCTGTCTCGTTCAAGCGCAAACTCAGAGATTTGCTGGAAGATCACTCTTCGCCGTTTTTCCAGTCTCTTCCCGATACTTTCCGCAACGAAGCAGATCGCTACTGGATCCTGGAACACCGCGGACGCGAGCGTAAAACCATTATCCAAGAAATGGGCAAAGACCCTGCACAATTCCTGCAAAGCACATTTGTACAAAAATACTGGGACGCACGCGTCTTTGGCAATACATTTCTAGAAGACGGCAACGCCAAAGACTTTATTAAAACCGGTGTCGTGCAGTTTGGTATGGGCGTTTCTATCTCACCCATCAAAATCACCCGGCACACCAATACCAACAAAGCCGGTGTTCAAGAGGGCAAAAATGCCGGCATGGCACCGCTTGCCTACCGCGTCGTAGAGCACGGCGTCTATTGCATGCCCTTCTTTGTTAATCCCAATTATGCGCATAAAACCGGCTGCACTGCAAACGATATCGAGCTGCTCAAACTGCTAATCCCCTACGCCTATGACCTCAATCGCTCCGCCATTCGGCCAGACGTACGCCTGCGCCATGCCTGGTACATCGAGCACAAACACATGCTTGGCAGTTGCCCGGAGCACCTGCTGTTCGAGGCGCTTTCTCCCACTCGGCGCGATCATAAAACCGACCCTTCCACCTCTTGGAGCGATTATAACGACCCAACTAGCTTACCCGACGAATTATCCCAGCGCATCGAAAGCATCGTCGATCTGGTAAAACCGTAATGCAAGCTCTGGCACACAGTGCAAACGAAACATACCCTGCACAAACCTACGCAGCACACATCACAGGGGTGTTTGAAAAAGCTGTTCATCACGCAACAGAAGCCGAACGCTACAGCGTAAAAAGTGACGGACAGCTCAAAGCAATCGTGCAGCGCAGCGCCATCTGGCATGACCTTGGCAAGCTGGATCCACAAAATCAGGCTGTTTTGCGCGGCACTACCACGCAGTGCCATTTACCCGTCAACCATGTCGATGCAGGCACAGCCCTTTTAAAAGCAAGTAATAGCTTATACTCTGCAATCATCGTCTATTCGCACCATAAGGGGCTTCCAGAAATAGCTTCCGAATTGAACAGAGGAGAAAAAACGTTCCGAGGCGAAATACAAGACAACCAGAAACATACCGACAGCACACTGCAAGCATTACTGGAGCAACACAGACAACTGACCCCGCTTGACCACAGAAACCCAGAATCTCCCTATAACGGTAACCGTGCGGTGTTCTTGCGCATGGCGCTTTCCTGTCTGGCAGATGCAGACCATACCGATACTGCCGCGGCATACGGCCAAGCGCCACAAGCAGAGCATATTCCACTCCTTCGTGCAGAAGAACGTCTGGCTGCCTTAGACCGTTATATTTCAAATCTCAGCGGCAGCGATACACGCAGCCAGCTCCGCAAAAACATGTATGCCGCTTGCCGCAATGTAGAGACGAACAGCAATTTCACTTCCTGCGACAGCCCCGTCGGCTCCGGCAAAACAACCGCTGTCATGGCACATCTGCTGCAACAGGCCATCAAACGCAATGCGCGCCGCATCTTCGTCGTCCTGCCTTACACCAATATCATTCAGCAGTCTGTCGATGTTTACCGAAACGCACTGGTTCTGCCAGGTGAAGACCCAGAAGCCATTGTTGCCGAGTTGCATTGCCGCGCAGACTTTCAAGACAAAGATACGCGATATCTCACCTCTCTATGGCGCGCACCAATCATCGTAACAACCGCCGTTGCTTTTTTCCAGACTCTGGCCTCCAATCGTCCCGCTACATTGCGTCGGCTGCACGAGCTTCCCGGCAGTGTCATCTTTGTAGACGAATCACACAACGCCCTTCCACTGAGATTACTCCCTCTTGCCTGGCGCTGGATGAACACGCTGGCCGAAGAATGGAACTGTTATTGGGTTCTGGCCTCCGGCTCACTTGTTCGGTTCTGGCAACTGCGCAGTCTGCAACCAATGCAACTGCCACAGCCAACAGTCACCGAACTGGTCGAGCCCACCCTGCGCAAACAACTGATGCAATATGAGCAAAACCGCATCGCATTTCGGTGGCAACCCACACCCTTAAACCGTCAAGCACTAATCTCATGGGTACACAGTGTTCCCGGCCCACGCCTATTGATTGTAAACACCATACAAAACGCCGCCGTCATTGCAGACAATTTCTCCAACACTTATGGTCGTGCACACGTTGAGCACTTATCCACCGCATTAACACCGCAAGACAGAAACGTAGTCATTCAGCGTGTAAAAGCACGGCTGCAAGATCCAACCGATACCAACTGGACGCTTGTTGCAACCTCTTGTGTAGAAGCCGGTGTTGATTTTTCCTTTCGCACAGGATTCCGTGAAACAGCATCACTGCTCTCCCTGTTGCAAGCAGCCGGAAGAGTCAACCGACACGGCTCTGAGCGCGATGCTGAGATGTGGAGTTTTTCCATGCAAGAAGATTCCATGCTGAAACAGAATCTTGGTTTCGAACGATCAGAAAAAGTACTAAAAAGCTACCTTGCGCAAGATCTTCCAATCACACCGGAGCTCAGCACGCAATCTCTCAACGACGAGATCATACAAAGCGATCATATACTTGAAAAAATAAAAATGATTCAAGATTCAGAAGACAACCTGCAATTCAAAACCGTGGCAGAGAAATTTCAGGTCATCGACTCCAACACCGTAACCGCCATAGTCGATGAAGCGCTCGCAAAAGCTATTCGTTTTGGAGGAGGTAACTGGCAACTGCTGCAAAAGCAGGCGCTCTCCATTCGAATCGAGAAAGTTCAAGCATGGCATTTAAAAGAGATTGCCAACAATATCTATCAATGGACCCTACCATACGACTCATTTTTAGGATATATGCGTGGAGTATTAAACCTGGAAAAAGCAAAATTCGATACTCTAATCGTATAATATAAAAAACGCACTTATAAAAACACCGGTTTGACCGGTGTTTTTCATTTTCAAATTTAAACCACAAAATACACACTCTACAATCCCAAAATTCTCTGCAAAGTGCCACACTCCATTCCTCATAAAACACAGTCGTATCATACGCATTTCCTTCCCATCCCCAGCTGACTCAAAATTTCCAAACATACCACTTAAAAAATCATTCCCACACCTCTTCCATAAATCCCATCTTCCTCACCCACAACCCAAAACCACGCTTTCCCTCTCAAAATAAATTTCTCTAAAATATCCTCCACTCACCTCATCTCTTAAAATTTTTATCTTCTCGTAAAAAAGACCGGCCCTTCAGCCAGTCTTTCATCCAAATCTCAAGTCCCACAATAAAATTATACATTTTTTCATAAATATAAATTTATATCTAAAAAGTTCCGTTTATTCATAATTTCATAACATTTGCTGGTCGCCAAACAGCACTTTTGGTTCGCTAATGGTCGCCAAACGCCAGTTTGTGGTCACATAAAATACTCCAATTCCAGCCAAGCTACACTCTCCACATGCGGTGTATTCGGAAACATATCCACCGGCGTTACTTCACAAATGCGGTACCCTAATTGCGAAAATCGTTGCAAATCTCGCGCCAGTGTTGCCGGGTCGCACGAAACATAAACGATACGTTTTGCTCTCAGATCTGCCACCGTTTTAATCAGTTCCAAAGCACAACCCTTACGTGGCGGATCCAACACAACCACGTCCGGCACTACCTTCCTCAACCCCAGTATTTCCGCCGTTTCCGCTGCATCCGCACACAAAAACTCCGCATTCAAAATCCTATTATTTGCTGCATTTCTGCGTGCATTTTCCACCGCCTCCGGCACAATTTCCACCCCAATCAAACGCTCTGCCTGACGCGCCATCGAAAGCCCAATTGTACCCGTTCCACAGTATAAGTCCAACACAGTTTCAGTGCCTTGTAACGCCGCATATGCCCGTGCCACGGCATACAGTCGCTCCATCTGCGCCCAATTTACCTGATAAAATGCCCGCGGCGCAATCTCAAATCGCAACCCAGCCAACTCATCGATAATCGTCTCACTGCCCCAAAGCACGCGGCATTGCGCTCCCAAAACCACATTTGTATCTGCAAAATTGCTGTTGAGCACCACGCTTCTTAACTCCGGTAACTCCAAACGTAAACGCCGCACCAAATCGTCTTCACCCTGCAGAACAGCTGCATTTGCCACTACACAAACCATCAACTCACCCGTTCCTTGCGCCTGCCGCAAATACAAGTGCCGCAAAACTCCTTGGCCCGTTTTTTCGTCATAAACAGAGTTCTCAGACTCCTGCATCCACGCCTGAAAAACCGCCATTACTTTCATAAATACAGGCGGCTGCAACGCACATTCTGTACAATCTACAATGCGGTGGCTACGCGCAGCATAAAAACCCATCACCAAACTACCGTCTGCCTGCTTTCCGATTGGTAACTGCGCTTTATTGCGATAGCCATCGCGCACAGTCGACCCAATGATCGAGCGCACTGGCACATCTGTAAAACCGCCGATTCTTTGCAGCGCATCTCTCACTCGTTGTTCTTTCACACGCAGTTCCGCATCATATGTCATGTGGCGATAGGTACAACCACCGCACTTCATAAAATGTGGGCATTCCTGCGCAATTCGATCTAGAGAGGAATGCAACATCTCTTCTATTCTGCCAAAAGCGTAACTGCCGGTTACCTTCAACAATTTTGCCCGCAAGATATCTCCCACCACAGTAAACGGCACAAATACAGGCATTCCATCATACCGGCCCACACCGCTTCCTTCCGCAGTCATTCCGGTAATCTCCAATGTTACAATATCGTTTTTTTTTGCTGTAAACTGCTTGTTCTTTTTCAAGTTCGTCTGCGCCCTTTTTTGATTTTGTATTTATTGTATCATCACAATTTTCAAAATACAACCGCTAGAATCCAATTGTATCTTTCCATAAAATACAGAAAAAGGTAATAAAACAAAATTTTTTTACAAATATTGTTATATTTGTATAGAGTATCTATCAAAAACCACTGATATTTTGACACCATAGGCTTTTTGCGCAAAAAACATAAATTTTATTCATGCAAAAGCACCATTGTTTTCTTGCAATAACCTCGGTATACTTCACATGTAACGCCATCCAATTTTTTCTGCATAAATTAAGAAAAATCTGGATAAAATAATGGCAGAAACGATAACTTTGAATTCAGTGAAAGAAAGGTAGTAAAACATGAAAAAAATTTTAATTGCACTCCTGGCTTGCAGCGCAATTGCGATTGGCGCAACCGCTTGTGGCACAACAGATAATGCTACATCAAACAATGCCGTTGCAAGCACAACTTCTTCAGCAGTATCACAAACTGCAAATCCCGATTACCAAAAACCACAAAATATCACAACCGCAGACGCTGCTCAACAGGCACTAATTGCCGGTAATAAAGCATATCAAGACGGTAACCTGAACATCGCAGCTACAAATGCAGACAGAACTGATTTGTCTGAAAACGGTCAAAAGCCTTATGCAGTTGTAATCACCTGCTCTGACTCCCGCGTACCACCCGAGTTGATTTTTAACAGTGGACTGGGCGAGTTGTTCACCATTCGCACCGCAGGCAACGTGGTGGCAGATTTTGAAACCGGCAGCGTAGAATACGGCGTAGATCATCTTGGCGCACCGTTGATTGTTGTTATGGGTCATACCAAATGCGGTGCTGTTGCAGGCGCCATTGAAGGCCATGCAGAAGGTCATGTAGAAGATATCATTCACGACATTGCTCCTTCCGTAGAGCAGGCAAGACAAAATGCACAAAACGATGCACAAATTGCATCTTTAGCCGAGGAATACAATGTCCAAAACAGTATTGCCAAACTGAGAGAAAGCGAAATCCTGAAAAAAGCAGAAGCAGAAGGAAAAGTAAAAATCGTTGGTGCCTTGTATGACATCACGACTGGCGCAGTACGTTATCTATAAGTAAAATCAAACAGCAAAAAACTCCGTATCCTTGTTAAAGATACGGAGTTTTTTAATCGTTCTTTTCAGAATCTTTTTGTTGTTTTGCGCCAACACGCCAAAATGCATCTTCATCATGTAAAGGCCGTCTGGAATAAGCCTTTCCGCCACTCTTCAGCAAATGCTCCATTTGCATATACACACTCTCCCGCAGCTGACGCACCGATTTACGATGCGATCCACAATCCTTGGGATAAACTGGATCTCCTACCGTTAGTGTGATACAAGCGCCACGTTTCAATAGTCTCCACAGTCCTTTGCGTTCTCGCGGGGTAATCACAACCGGTAGCACGGGTGCATTTGCATTTACGGCAATGGCAAATGCACCATCGCTGAATTTCCGTAAATGGTCGCAGTATAATTCAATGCTACCCTCTGGGTAAACCCCGATTACTCTGCCATTTTGAACAGCATTGGTCATTTCTGTCATAAAATGACGCAGACCCGTCACGGTCGTGCTAATGGGCACGCAATCAAAAAAACGAATAAATGGTCCCACAACCGGTATCTGAAAATTTCCTTCCATTGAGGTCATAACCAGCTTGCGCGGGGTTGTCAGCACACCAAGCCATGTGCAGTCCATCGGATGCACATGATTGCAGGTAAGCACAAAGCCGCGGTGCTGCTTACTCAACATTTGAATTTTGCGCTTGCCCTCCTGCTTTAAACCAAACACAAAGGTACTCATCAGCGTCAGTAGCGGGATAATAATCACAAAATAAATGAAAAAACTCAGTGCACGACGCAGCAAATTGGTTGGTAACAGCTTTTTCATTTCCGCAACATTTTTAGCAGCAAATTTTTCAGCTGCTTCTTTTACAGTTTCTGCCGTTTCCTTGACGATAATCCGCTCTTTTGTCAGCGTTTTTTGCGCTATTTGGCGCTCTGAATCCGGCTGTTGCGCAAGCGGCAATGAACACTCTTCTATTGACTGCAAAGAGGTATCCGGTATCTCTGCATTGATTTTATTCGGCATGTCCGCTCCTCTCCTCAAAATCATGAATGGCATCATTAAACATTAACTCTGCCTGCTTAACCGACTCCGAAACACGATAAGTATTGCCCTGCTTTGCATATTTGGTAGACATAATCGCGCGCATTTCAGGGTTTTCGATCCAATAATCAATTTTGCGCGCCAAATCTGCCGGGTCATCCGCTGCAAACAGACTGCGGTCATCCAGCGCAAACTGCACCGTAGCAGATTTTGGCGAATTGCTGATCACTGGCACCAAACCGCAGGCAAAAGCCTCCATGCAGGCGATAGCTTCGCTTTCTACATATGCAGCATGCACATACAAATCGCATGAATTAATCAATGCAATCAACTCTTCCTTGCTGTAAAAACCAAAAATTGGCGGGTTGGAAAGATACTCTCCCTGCTTGCGCAATGCCTTTTCACACGGTCCTTTGCCAGCCAAATAAATCTGAATCCGATCTGCATATTTCGAGCGTCCGGCAGCCTCCAGCAATACGTGCTGCTTTTTTTCATAAGAAAGCCGACCGATCATTAAAATATTAAATCGCTCAGGGTCTGTTACCTTTTCTTCCAGCTCCATAGGGCGAAATTCATCGTCCACACCATTACTGATCACATATAATTTCTGTTTATAACCATTTTTACGCAACTGCTCTGCAATAAATCGGGAGGGACAATGAATATGATGAAAGTCCTTATAGAAATAGCGGTGGAAAAAGCGGTAAATCCCCACCGAAAGCAGTTCCACCTTCTCGCAATGTATGTTATACGTAATATTTTCTGGCTGCAAATGAAATGCCGCCGAGGTCGGAATCCCTATTTCACGGGCAATTTTGGCAGCCTTACGTTCAAAGGGAAACGGCAGAAAAAAATGTACAATATCTGCGCCAACAAATGCCTTGCGAAAAACCGCTTCATCTGGCTCAGCAAAACAAAAACCTTGTTTATGGCTGATTTTTGTCACCAGCCGATATTGCGCCTCAGGCACACCAAATTTATCCTTACCAGATTCCCCAATAGAAACTACACCGACTTGATGCCCACGCTGCCGCAACATTTGAGCAAAGCGACGGGCAGTCATTGTCGTTCCATTATTTTCCTCATCAAACATATCAACCACAAGAACGATTCTCAAGGTTACCCCTCCAACTAACTCCAATCAAATCCCATCAAAATACCGCCCGCAAAGCAAACGCCATGCAGAACATCATCAGCGCTTCGGGCTGCCACGCCCCGATTGCGCCTGCTGTATTCTCATACCAAAATGATACAATTCCTCTGCAAATCATTCTGGTTTCATCAATATCATACCAAATAACCGGTTAATTTGCCACATTATTCTGTACATTCCCTTGTAAAAAAGCTTCAATATTCTCTGCTGCCACAGCAATCAATCTGCTTCTGGCATGCTTTGAAGCCCATGCGATGTGCGGGGTAATCAAGCAGTTCTTTGCTGTAAGCAACGGGTTATCCGCCTTAGGCGGTTCTGTAGAAAGCACATCCAAACCAGCTGCATACAGCTTACCGCTGTTGAGCGCATCGGCAAGCGCCTGCTCATCGATAACCGCTCCACGGGAAGTATTAATTAATACTGCGGTAGAACGCATCTGATCCAAAGCAGCCTGATCAATCAGTCGTTCTGTTTGCGGTGTAAGCGGACAGTGCAGCGTCACCACATCGCTCTGGCGCAGAAGTTCTTCAAAGCTAACTTGTTTACAGCCCTGCGGAAGCTCCTTGGTGTTGCGGCTATATATCAGCACATTCATCTCCAGTGCAAGCGCAATTTTTGCCACCGCCTTCCCAATATTTCCAAATCCAACAATACCCATAGTGCTGCCTGCCACATCCAGCAGTTCCGCATTCCAGTAACAAAAATGGCGACTCTTAACCCAATCCCCGTTATGAACGCTTTGACTATGCTGCTCAATCCGGTTTGTAATACCAAACAGTAATGCAAATACAAACTGCGCCACCGCATTGGTGCAATAAGTGGGCACATTGCAAACTGGTATCCCACGCTCCTTTGCTGCGGCACAGTCGATGACATTATAACCTGTCGAAAGCGTACCGATATATTGCAACTTGGGCAAAGCGCGAATTACCTCTGCAGTAATCACCGTTTTGTTCGTGATTAAAATCTCCGCATCTTTTGCCCGCTCAACAATCTCCTCCGGTCGGGTGGATTCATAAACAGCCAGCTCACCCAATGCGGTAAGCGGCGCCCAGCTAACATCACCGGGATTAGTCGTATAGCCGTCTAAAATACAGATGTTCACAGGAAATACCTCTCTTTATATCAATCATGACAAAATGCTACGAATAGCAATGATTATACCACATGTACTCTGTTTTTGCAATTTGTATTATACCCTGTTTTTGTGTCATCTTTTTGTGGGATAGCGGCAAAAAAGGCGTTTCCTGACAGCAAATGATTGACCGGCAGCCCATTTGCCAATATAATAAAGAAACAAGAAAAATCCCGTGCAGCAGAAAGGAGATCCCGCTATGACAGAAACCGTTCAAACCCAGCAGTTGTTTGACTTGTCGCAAACTGCTGCAAAACCACTGTTAGAACAGTTTTCTTACCCGTGGCAGGCACTTGCGCATATTGCAGAATTTATTACTGCTTTGGGCAAAACATTGCCAGAAGCTGAATATGAACAAATTGCCGAACGCATTTGGGTAGCACGCACTGCCAAAGTATTTCAAACTGCATATCTTGCCGCCCCAACCATCATCGGGCACGAAACAGAGGTGCGCCACTGCGCGTTTATCCGCGGGAGCGCACTGGTCGGCGCAAATTGTGTAGTAGGAAATTCTACTGAGTTGAAAAATGTTATTTTAATGAACGGCGTGCAGGCACCACATTATAATTATGTTGGTGATTCTATTTTGGGGTACAAAGCACATATGGGCGCGGGCTCCATCACGTCAAATGTTAAGGCAGATAAATCACTTGTTCAAATCAACTGCAACGGAGAAAAAATCAATACCGACCGAAAAAAATTCGGTGCAATTTTGGGTGACGGTGTAGAGATCGGCTGCAACGCCGTGCTCAACCCCGGCACAATCATTGGCAAACATGCCCATGTTTATCCGCTTTCTATGGTGCGCGGTGTTGTTCCATCGCGGCATATTTACAAAAAAGCAGGCGAAATTGTACCACATCGGGATTGATCTTGCGCAGCATCCCCTCTTTCTTTTTCTGTATCTTTTTTGTATAATAGCTGTAAGCACCAGTACATTCTAAAAGGAGGCAGGCAATTTTATGGCAACACAAAAAAAGGTGGCTGTGATTGGCAATCTCTCTAGCTTTGATAAACGTTCTATCACCACAGCACTGCCCATTTTTGCAGCCAGCGGCGGCATTGAAACCTACCCGCTGCTCACGGCTGTCGTCCCTTCACGTGACAATGATATTGACAGTCCCGATTACTGTGACCTGACCAACAATATGCCCACCGTTGCCACCTATTGGAAAAACCAGAAACTGCTGCTGGACGGCGTTATCTGCAGCTTTTTGGGCTCACCTGAGCAAGCCAGCGTAGTAGATGATATTTTAACACACTGCAAAGCCCCAAACGCACTGGCACTGCTGGATCCAATTATTGGAGATCACGGACAAATGTACGGCTCAAGCTCCTCTAACATGGCTCAAGCGATGAGAGAGCTGTGCAAAAGAGCAGATATCATCGTACCAAATATGACAGAGGCCTGTATTCTGTTAGACGAACCATATCAACCAGGCCCTTATACCAGAGCATATGTACACGATTTGATGGTACGCCTGAGCAAACTGGGACCAAGTATGATCGTGATTACCGGCGTGTGGTTCAGCAAATTTCTTTCCGGCGCAGCAGGGTACGATACAGTAGACGGCAGCTTTACCTATGCGTTTTCCAAACATGTCAAGGGTGAATACATGGGCGTAGGAGAAGTTTTTAACAGTGTATTGCTCAGTTCTCTGCTACATGGTATGAAATTTCGCAATGCCCTGCAATTTGCCGTAGATTTTACCCACCGCAGTATTCTATCTCAAAAAAAGACACAAACCAGCGATTTTGCATACGGCATTGATTTTGAAATCAACCTGCCTTGGATCATCAAAACTTTTAAATCAGACAAAAGGTAACAGGAGCGGTAATGCCGCTCTTTTTACATGGATGCGCCATTGTCAAACAATGGTTTACAGATTGCCAGATTCACGCTATAATAATACAAACAGACTGCGTCAGAAAGGGGAGCGTTGCCGTTTATGTTCAGCAGCCAGATATTTGAAAATGCGCTGAGCATCACGATGTTTGCGTTACGAATCCTCGTTCCTCTGCTTTGCACGATCGTGCTGACGCGCTGCTTTCTTTCACTCAAACGCGGCCGACGTAAAGAAGAACCTGTCGTGTTGCTGGAGGACGCCGCAAGCGGACTATCCATCCCTGTTTTATACTGGGAGAACTCGATCGGCAGAAGCAAAAGCTGCGACATCGTTTTGCCAGACAACACTTGCAGCCGTGACCATGCTGTTCTATATCGCCGTGCAAGCGGCTGGCTGATTACTGATACCGGCTCCAAAGCCGGCACATTTGTGAATGGAAAAAAAATCTCAGCCGCTACACAACTGATTCCGGGCGACGTAATCGGCATCGGAGCAACCCGTTTTGCATTGCGGCGCGTCAGCGAGGGTACCGTCATTCGGCAAACCAAAAAACAGCCCAAAGTCTCACGCAAGCGCGCACCTTCCCCTGTCGGTCTGTTGATTCTGACCAATGTGATTCATTTGCTTTTAGCTGTGCAATGTTGCTTTGCCGGCGAACAATTTAGCCCACTGCCACTGATTCCCTTTGTTATCTTGCTGGCAATGGCATGGGGAGTATTCCTCATTTCTACCAAAGGTCTTGGGCGGGTAAGCTTTGAAATCGAAACGTTCGGCTTTTTATTATCCGGCATCGGCATTATGCTACTGTGTGCTGAAAAATTCAGCTTGGTTTATGCACAACTGGGTGGTATGTTGTTGGGGCTATGCCTATTCGGCTTTTTGATTTGGTTTATGGGCGATTTGAAACGAGTAATGCGCGCACGTTTGTGGATTGCCATTGCCGCTGTTTTATTATTTGCCGCCAATCTGGTGCTTGGTTCAGAGGCAAACGGATCCAAAAACTGGATTTATCTTGGTCCAATTAGTCTGCAACCTTCAGAGCTAATTAAAATCGCCTTTATCTTTGTAGGTGCCTCTACGCTAGACAAATTGCAGACTGCCAAAAACTTGTGGGGCTTTTTAGCCTTTACCGCCATTTGCCTGGGCGCTTTGATGTTAATGAAAGACTTTGGCACAGCGTGTATTTTCTTTATTACCTTTGTCATCATTGCATTTATGCGCTCCGGCAGCATTCGCACTATCTTGCTGGTGCTTTCCGGTTCCGCACTGGGGGTATTTCTTATTCTCCGCTTTAAACCCTATATTGCCGAACGTTTTAAAACTTGGCGGCACGTTTGGGAGTATGCTGACAGCACCGGCTGGCAACAGGCAAATGTTCTGATGTATGCTGCCAGCGGCGGTCTATTCGGCGTAGGTCTTGGTAAAGGCTACCTGAAACTTACCTTTGCCGGAGATAGCGACCTGGTATTTGGCATGCTGTGCGAAGAAATGGGACTTGTAATGGCTGTTCTAGTCGTTGCCGCTGTAGCCATGTTAATTTTATTTGCACGCAACGACGCTACCCGCAGCCGCTCCACCTTTTATTCCATCTCGGCATGTGCCGCTGCCGGACTCCTATTATTCCAAACCTGCTTAAACATGTTTGGTGCAACAGACGTATTGCCACTCACCGGTGTTACCATGCCGTTCATCAGTCTGGGTGGCTCCAGCATGATGTCTGTTTGGGGTCTGCTGGCATTTATCAAAGCCTCCGACGAACGCACCTACGCAGTAAGGAGGAAAATCAAATGAAAACTACTGGCTGGCGCTCTCTGATTTTATATATCATCGGAGCAGGCTTTTTAGCAGGCATTTTGTTTTTTGTATTCAGTTACTTTGTGCAGGGCGGCTCATGGGCAATCCGCCCCTCTAATGCACATATCACCAACAATGGGCAATTAACCTATTCCGGTCAAATTACCGACCGCGACGGCAAAGCGCTTTCTTATAGTGAAAACGGCGTGCAAAAATATAGCGAAAACAGTGTAATCCGTCAGTCCACGCTGCATGTTGTTGGAGACCCCAACGGATATATTTCCACTGGCGCACAGTATGCCTTTCGCACGCAGCTTTCCGGCTTTAATCCAATCACCGGCGTTGTTTCTCCATTTGGCAGCACAATCACCGGAAGCAATCTTCAGCTCACCATCAGCGCAGAGGTTTCTGCCACTGCTCTACAAGCATTAAACGGCAAAAAAGGCGCCGTTGCAGTTTACAATTACAAAACGGGTGAAGTTCTTTGTCTGGTAAGCAGCCCTACCTTTGACCCGCAAAACATTCCAAATGACATCGAAACCAACAGCCGCTATGATGGCGTTTATTTAAACAATGCGCTTTCCTCGTCCTATACCCCCGGCTCCATTTTTAAAGTCATCACCGCTGCCGCTGCAATCGAAACCATTCCAGATCTCGATACCCGCACGTTTCACTGTTCCGGCTCCACCGTTATCAACGGAGAAACCATCAAATGTGACTCCACACATGGAGATATCAACTTTCAAAATGGGCTGGCAAAATCCTGCAACGTTGTGTTTGCAGAACTTTCTGTAGAAATGGGCAAAGCAACCATGACAAAATACGCTGAAAAGCTAGGATGCAATACCAATTTTTATCTCGACGGCAATCCTAGCAAAGCCAGCAGCTATGATGTTGAAAAAGCCGATGACAACGCACTGGCTTGGTCCGGCATCGGCCAGTATACCGACACGGCCAATCCTTTCCACATGATGCTGCTGATGGGTGCAATCGCAAATGGCGGCACACCGGTAAATCCATATCTGATTCAAAGTGTAACCAGCAGTATTGGCCTACAAACCAAAACGGGCCATACCACAACCGGCAGCACAATGCTTAACCAATCTACAGCAGAACAGCTGCAAAAACTGATGCGATACACCGTCAGCAATTATTACGGCGATTCTCTATTTCCAGGGCTACAGGCAGCTGCTAAAACCGGAACTGCTGAGGTTGGAGAAAATAAAATCCCCACCGGGTGGGTCGTTGGTTATTCTCAGCGAGAAGATCTCCCTCTCGCCTTTGCCGTTGTAGTAGAAGAAGGAAATTATGGCAGAAATTCTGCCGGCGTTGTTGCTAACTCGGTGCTGCAAAAAGCTGCAGCACTTTACACATAAAAAACCGATAGAATGAAAAAATAATTTACAACAGAAGTAAAAAGGAGAAATGTAATATGGCAGTAATTGAATTAACATCCCAAAATTTTGAATCAGAGGTATTAAAATCAGACGTACCGGTATTGGTCGATTTCTGGGCCCCCTGGTGCGGACCATGCCGCATGGTTTCCCCCATTGTGGATGAAATTGCAGAAGAAGTACAAGGAAAAGCCAAGGTAGGCAAAGTCAACGTAGATGAGCAGGGAGATCTAGCTGCACAGTTTGGCGTTATGAGCATTCCCACTATCATGGTGTTCAAAAACGGAGAAGCTGTCAGCACCTCTGTAGGCGCAAAACCCAAAGCAGAGTTGCTTGCCATGCTGGGCGAATAAGACAAAACAAAAACAGCCTGTTATAAATGCAGGCTGTTTTATTTTCAAAATCAAAGGAGGGGATCTCATGGCAACTTCCGAAGACTTTGCACAATACGTTTGTGAACAGGTACAACACTGTGGCATCGTGCGCCATCGCAAAATGTTTGGCGAATATATGGTTTACATTAACGATAAACCACTTTTGCTTTTATGTGATAATACCGTTTATGTCAAACAGCTTCCCTGTGTTGCAAATTTGCTGCAACATGCTCCTTGCGATGTACCGTATCTTAATGCAAAACCGCATTATATTCTAGATATTGACAACTCAGCACTTACCACCACAGTCATTGCCGCGTTAGAACCAGTCATTCCAGTTCCAAAGCCTCGACAAAAAAAGAAGCACCCAACAAACATATGAAAGGGAGTATCCCAATGAAACAAATCAAACAACAATTATTGCTGTCTTCCGCAGCTTTTTTCAGTATTCTGTTGCTTGCTGGCTGCGGCACAGCAACCACTCCTACCTCTTCTAGTGAAACCCCGTCTCAAGTAGAAACGAGCACCGTCTCTACTGTCTCCGCCACTTTCACTGATAACCTGGGGCAAATCGCAAATGGCATCTTTACTGCCGCCAACGGCAGTTATCGTATTACCGTACCACAAGGATCCACTTTACGCACTGCTGGTACAACAACCACTGTGTTTTCCACCGAAGATGGCAGCACCATCACAATCACCTCAGAAGAAAACACCGGTTCCTACCAAAATTTAAATCAGGAAGTACTGGAAGCTACTTATCGTCAGCTTTACAACGATTATGCTACCACGGCTTTTTCTGCACAAACTATCAATCCAAAACGCACCGATTACCGCCTGAGCTTTACCGGCACTACCAGTGACACCACTTTGCAGGTTTCTGTTTGCAAAGTGGTGTCCAATCAGCGTGTAATCACCGTACAAATCTCCTCTTCATCAGAAGTCGCTAACACGACAGATTTACTGGAGCAAATTGTTGCTTCATTGAGTTTTTAAACAAAACACCACTGCATAATGCAGTGGTGTTTTATTATAGCAATGCAATCTCTTTCAGGCGCGCAATAATCGGTAAATGTTGTGGGCATACGCTCTCACATTTTCCGCAAGCCACACAGCGCGCCGCCATCCCAGGTTTTAACCCATACCCCTGTATGCTACTTTTCACTGCTTGTGCGTCTCGTTGCTGCACCCATGCGTTATACGCTGTCATCAACTCCGGTATCGCAATGGCCACCGGACAATTATCGCAACGGCGACAACCCTTGCACAGCTCCTGCACCGTACTCACTGCGCACCTGCTAAAAAGCGCATCACTGCATATGCAACGCCGTCCTGTGCATTTGAGCATGTGATAAAATCTGCAGCCTGTTTTACCGCATCAATGCCATTTTCCATCGCAATCGCCAGTCCAGCCCGCTGCAACAGCGTAATATCATTCATACTGTCTCCAATAGCCATCACTTGTTCCATCGTAAAGTTTAGCTGCTGGCACAGCCATTCCACTGCCTGTGCTTTCCCGGTATCCGCCGCACTAATTTCAATATTCAGTGGGTAAGAAGACGTCAGAGAAATCGCTTTTTCTTCGGCGAGTTCTCGCCACAGTCGCTCCAACAATACCGAATCACCCGTTTTAACGTTGATATTTTCAATGCCTGCCTCTGCCGTTTTCACAACTGCATGCACATCATCTACTGCCGTACGGGTACTCAATACATAAGGTACATATTGTGCCGCAGTGCCATAATCCGTCAAACAACTTAAAAACCGACGCTCCGCATATGTCTTTCCAGCCACAAAAATTTCAGTCATCACGTCATACTGTTCCAACAATTTTAATACACGCAGCACCGTATCTTGCCCCAGCAAATTGCGATAAATCGCCTCTTGCTCGGGCAAACGGTCAACCGCAGCACCGTTTGAGGTAATCGCATATCGAATTCCAGGTATTTCCAGCATCTCCTGTGGCATAGAACCAAACACCCTGCCAGTGCAAGGCACCACAACAATACCGCACTCTTTTATGGCAAATTGCAAAGCATTGCGCACAACCGGGGTCAACTCTCCGTCTATTCCCAGAGTTGTTCCATCTAAATCGATTGCCAATAACTTAATCGTTGTCTCCATTCCAAATCCCTGCCGCTATTCAAATTACGCGCGTGCAACGCCTGTTTTTCTTGCAGCTTCCTTCACGGCTTCTGCAACGGCTTGTGCAACGCCTTTTTCCAGCGGATCCGGAATGATAAAATCTGGGCGCAATACGTCATCGTCAATCAAATCTGCAATGGCATATGCTGCTGCAATCTTCATCTCTTCATTAATCTCCGTTGCACGCACATCCAAAGCTCCGCGGAATATCCCGGGAAATACCAACACATTATTAATCTGATTCGGAAAATCTGAACGTCCGGTACCCACTACCTTTGCACCGGCAGCCAGTGCTTCATCTGGAAAAATCTCCGGAACAGGGTTGGCCATTGCAAACACAATCGCATCTTTTGCCATAGACTGCACCATCTCTTTGGTCACACAACCCGGTGCCGAAACACCAAGCAGCATATCCGCTCCCTGAATCACCTCAGCCAATGTGCCCTGCTGGCGTTGCAAATTGGTCACTTTGGCAATTTCCTGCTGGCCTGCATTCATACCAGGCTTTCCTTCATAGAGTGCTCCACTGCGGTCACACAAAATCACATGCTTCAGTCCCATTTCCAAAAACAGCTTTGTACACGCAATCCCCGCAGAGCCCGCTCCGTTTACTACAAGCCGAATGTCCTCCAACTTTTTGCCAACCAGCTTTACTGCATTGAGCATCGCTGCCGCAGCAACAATCGCCGTTCCATGCTGATCATCATGAAACACTGGAATATCCAGCTCTTCCCGCAACCGGCGCTCAATTTCAAAACAACGCGGTGCAGCAATATCCTCTAAATTGATGCCGCCAAAGGTAGGCGCAATCATCTTTACTGCCTGCACAATTTCCTCCACATCTTTCGATGCAAGACAAATCGGAAAGGCATCCACATCACCAAATGCTTTGAATAAAACAGATTTTCCCTCCATTACAGGCATACCTGCCTCTGGGCCAATGTCTCCCAAACCCAAAACTGCCGTACCGTCTGTTACCACAGCCACCAGATTCCATTTCCGGCAATATTCATACACATCGTTTTTATCTTTATTAATTTCTATGCAAGGAGCTGCTACCCCCGGTGTGTAAGCAATCGAAAGGTCTTCTCTGGTCTCCACCTCACAAGTAGGCACAACTTCAATTTTGCCTCTCCATTGTAAATGTTTTTCTAAAGCAATTTTTGCGTAATCCATAAACTCTAATACCTCTTTCTGTCGCACAGGTTTTCACCTGTATGTTATTTCTGTGCTTCGTGTTTAGTATAGCATATTTCAAAAAAACCGCAACAAAAACAAAGTTTTTTAAGATTCTTTTATAAAATACTTTACAATCTGTCTAAATTTCTGTATAATAGCAAAAGAACACTCACCCGGGAGAGTATTTTATAGTATTTTCCGGAAACAGTTGTTTTATTTTTGCTGATATCCATAAAAATCTCAGCAAATCTATAAAAAATCGTCACATAGCTGTCACAATTCTGCATCATAGTAGAAGCATATTGACGGCAGCAATATGGCTTGCCAAATGAAAGGATGACAGTTATGCAAAACGGAAACCCCTTTGATCAAAACCCTTTTCAGTCTCAAAATGAGCAACAACCCATCGAGGCACAATGGAATGCCCCTGAAAACGATCCAATCGCACAAAACACGCAATGGAACGGCAGCAGCTACCACAGCTCTTATCAGAACTATTCTGATTCCTTCGGTTCCGGTCTTCCGCCGGAGCAAAAGGACGGAGCACGAAAACCGCTGCCACTTTGGGCAAAAATTGTCTGCGGCGTTGCTGCATGCTGCGTTATTTCTGCAGCTTCTGTTGGCAGCTTTATTGGACTGGTAAATTCTGGCGCAGTTAAGCTTACCACTGCATCAAGCGGCGGCTCTGCCTTTAACATTGCAAAATCAGACGGTACGAGTTCTACTACGCAAACTTCCACACTAACTGGCTTGCTGACCACAGAAGAGGTCGCACAAAAAGTGATTCCATCGGTTGTTTGCATTCAGGCGTATTCCGATACCAACAATTATTGGAATACAAATTCTTCCTCTGAAACTGGTGAGGGTTCGGGTATTATTGCATCATCTGATGGGTATATTATTACCAACGCCCATGTGATCAGCGGGGCATCTGCTGTCAAGGCGATTTTGTCCGACGGCACCAGCCATGAAGCAAAAGTCGTTGGTTCTGACACAGCAACCGACCTTGCATTACTCAAGATCGACGCAACAGGTCTGCAAGCTGCCGAGTTTGGCTCTGCCACAGATTTGAAGGTAGGCGGTCAGGTTGTAGCCATTGGTAACCCAGGGGGTATCCGGTTTAATTCTTCGGTCACCGTCGGTTACGTTTCAGCATTGAATCGCTCGATTTCTTACAATGGCTACGATATGGAATGCATCCAAACCGATGCAGCCATCAATCCTGGCAACTCTGGTGGTGCACTGGTCAACATGTATGGCCAGGTTGTCGGTATCAACTCGGCAAAAATTACTGCAACCGGCTACGAGGGACTTGGCTTTGCAATTCCCATCGACACTGCTCAGCCGATTATTACCAGCCTGAAAGAGAATGGCTACGTTAAAGACCGCGCAATGCTTGGCATCACCGGTCAGTATATTGACGAAACCACAGCTCGTTTCTATGGTTTAACGCAAGGCTACAGCATTGTTTCGATCAGCAACAACAGTATCTCTGCCGCAGGTATTCAAAAAGGTGATGTCATTACCAAAGTCGACACAACCAACGTCACCACTGAAACAACCGTGCAAAACTTTGTTGCACAGAAAAAACCGGGAGATTCCGTTACGCTTGAGATTTACCGTCCAGGCACCAGAGAAACTTTTACCGCAACGGTAACACTCATGGAATATACCCCATCTAACTAGCTTACGACAAACTTTTTCATATATCTTCTTTCCCGAACAGGGCAGCCCACCGGTTGTCCTGTTCACCCTTTTTACTCCACAAATCAAACCCCATCTGTCCACCTTGCATCAATTTCGTTTCACCTGCCGCAAATTGGTATCAAAATGCATAACGCAAATATGCAGCTTTCCTCTCCTCAAAGCACATCCAGTATTATAACAATTACCACCTTTACCGGCAGGTTTCTGGGTGTAAAACACGGGCAGGCTATTCAACCGAACCCTGAACGCTTCATTCTCCCTCATTCCCATATAAACAACTTCCCATTTATTCCAATTCACGCAATCACCTTAACCGAACTATTTGGACCATTTGCTTAACCAGTCACTTTCTACAGCACAAAAAATAGGCATGCCGCTTTTGGCATGCCTTCTATTATTTATTCTTTTGAATACCAGTTGATTTTTCCCTGTGCCAACGCCTGTTCAAACGTTGCCGGGTGGTCTGGCTTTGTACCACCTTTTGCACTGTACCATCCATCCGGATACAGCACAGAAGGATTCCAACGTGCTTGTTCCGTGTTGACTGTCGTCTCTTCACCCTGCCGCACCTTACGCGCCACAATCACTGTGCGAAAATCATCCAGCTCATATGAGCAGGTCGAAAGCAGCACAATCTGGTCATCTGCCCGAATATCCACATCCGTATTAAAAATGGACCGAATTCGCAACTGATACACAAAATTCAAAAAGTCACTGTCACTTGCAAACGAATACCGCAAATAATTAAACGGCTCTCCCTGGCTTGCCAACGTGTTTGTTTTAACTACGGCAAAAATTTTCCAGTCTGCATTGTATTTCACCGTGTCCATCTCAAACACCGGGTGTTCCTTATAATAATCTAGGCTGCCATATTTGAGCAAGCTGCCAAACATTCTGCCATCGTTCATGCTGTGCCCATACAAAATTAAGCTTTTTGAATTCGCATCTGCCAAATCGATTGAATTTTTTGCATCAAAAAACAAACTGCCATATTTGGTATTCTGCCTTTCATAATCGCGATACAAATAATACTCCGGATTACTTGTGCTCGATTGCAAAATTGGGTAATCCACCACGGTATCCCGTATCCGAATCCAACCTTTAATATCCGAGTTGATCTTCTGCAATTCTACAAACTTTTTCAAATTGCCGTTTTCATCATACTCACTCTCTTCCTGCGGTGTCGTTTCTTCACTATGATACAACTGCTGCACATATCCGGCTTTATTATCTACCATCAGAGGCTGTATTACCATTTCCCACAGTAAAATACCGCCTGTTACCAAAAAGGTCAACAACGCCACATCCAAAATAATTTTGCGTACTACCTCTCCGCCTTTATCTCCCCGCCATGGTAGCACAGCAGCCACCCAAGGTCGTGTCCGTTTTTTTTCATATTTTGCCACTCTGGCACCTCCTTTATACAGTCGGATCCAAGCCCTGTAAGTAACGCCGCAACATATTCAGCGCAGTTGAAGCCGCCGTAATCCGATAATACTCCCTAGTTCGTTTAGGGGCAGCGCCCTCGCCCAACTGTTTTACCCATGTCTGCGTTCCGTCCGTCAAACCAATATAGATTAATCCCACCGGTTTCTCTTCACTGCCGCCATCTGGCCCTGCAATTCCCGTAATACCAATGCCATAGGTGCTACCCGTAGTATTGCGCACCCCCTGTGCCATCGCACGGGCAACCTGCTCACTCACTGCACCATACTGCGCCAGCAGCTCCTCCGGCACACCAATCAATTGGCGCTTAATGCGGTTTGCATAAGTGCACATACCACACTCAAACACTGCCGAAGCACCAGCAACATCCGTCAGCCGCTTTGAAAGCAGCCCGCCTGTGCAAGATTCTGCTGTTGCAACGGTCTCTCCGCACTTTTGCAACATCTGCACCACCGTGTGCTCCAAGCTGTCGGTATTTACACCATACACAACATCGCCCAAAATTGCAACCATTTCTTTCGTTACCGGCGCACACATTGCCTTTGCCTGCTCCAATGTTTTTGCCTTTGCAGTCACGCGCACAAACATTTCGCCATCCTTGGCATACGTGGCCGCCGTCGGGTTTCCCCCCTCCAGATAATCAGCAAGCAATTCGGCAACTGCACCTTCACCCTTGCCAAACACATAAATATTGTCCGAATAAATCGTCGCCTGCTCCACATTCTGCAAAAACGGCACTGCATAGCGCTCCAGCATTGGTTTCAGCTCGCTTGGCGGCCCTGGAAACATTATAATATATTTTCCATCCGTCTCCACCACGCAGCCCGGTGCAGTTCCCACATCATTGGGCAGCACCGTACATCCCTGCGGTAGCAGCGCCTGCTTGAGCTGATTTCCCCCACAATATCTGCCTTTAAAATAAGCTTCGATACGTGCCCTTGCACCCGCATCCTCCAGCAGTGGCACACCTGCCACTGCTGCAATTGTCTCTTTGGTCAAGTCATCCTTCGTCGGACCAAGCCCCCCTGTCGTAATCACCAGATCACTGCGTTCCAGTGCCTGCTCCAGCGCCTGCCGCAGCCGTTCTTCATTATCACCCACCGTTGCGGCATACAGCAGGTCAATTCCCAACTCAGAGAGTGCTTGCGCTACAATCGTTGCATCCGTATTCACCGTCTGTCCCAACAGCAACTCTGTTCCTACTGAAATAATCTCCGCTTTCATAAAGACCGTTCCTTTCCGATTATTCGTTCATTGCCTCCTGCACACCATTCCGGCTAATTTTCCGATACGTCGCACCCTGTACGCAAGCATCAATCAAATCCTGCACCACCAGTTTTGCTTCCTCTTTTTCCACAATAGCAAGATTCGGCTTTGTTCTAGGGTGTTTCGGCGTAAAAATTGTACAACAATCCTCATACGGCTCAATCGATATATCAAACGTACCAATGCGCCGCGCAATTCCCACAATCTCTGTTTTGTCCATGCCAATCAATGGCCGAAACACCGGCATATCCGCTGTGCAATCAGTACAGGCAATGGCCTGCATCGTCTGGCTTGCCACTTGTCCCAGGCTCTCACCAGTAATCAGTGCGCCACAGTCCTCACGCTGCGCCAGCTCCTGCGCAATCCGCATCATAAAGCGCCGCATCAATACCGTAAATAGCTCCTCCTCGCAATGCTTGCGTATCTCCTCCTGCACTTTGGCAAACGGTACTGTATACATCTTGATTCTGCCACTATATGCACTCACCTGCCGCAGCAGACGCACCACTTTATCTTCCGCACGTTCACTGGTATACGGCGGGCTTGCAAAATGCACTGCAATCAGTTCCACGCCGCGTTTTGCCATCATCCATGATGCCACCGGGCTGTCAATTCCTCCACTAATCAGCACTGCTGCCTTACCGCCAGTTCCCACTGGTATTCCACCTGCGCCCGGCACAGCGTCTGTGTGCAAATACGCTGCAAAATCGCGCACTTCTGCATACACCGTGCAATCTGGTCGGTGCACATCCACTGTCAGATGCGGGTACCGCTCCAGCAAAAATTCACCCAACTGTGCACAAATCTGCGGCGAATTGAGCGAAAATTTTTTATCCGAACGCTTTGCCTCCACCTTAAAGGTTTTCGCCTGCGCCAGCTGTTCTCTCAAATAATCCGCGCAAGCCTGCTCCATTGCACTCATCTCTTTTTCTGCCACGCATGCCCGCACAACAGAGGCAATTCCAAAAATCTGTTCGGCACGCCGCTGCACTTCATCAAAATCAATATTTGATTCTTGCGGAGTCACCGTAATGGTAGACTGCGCCAACGTAATCTCAAACGTACCCAAATCAGCCAACGTATGTCTGATCCGCTTAATCAGCGTATGTTCAAACGTTTTGCGATTTAGCCCCTTGAGCACCAGCTCACCCAATTTTAACAGTAAAATTTCCTTCATGTCCTCCGCCTTCTCTTCCTACCGTTTTTCTCCCGCCAGTGTCTCCATACCTGCTTGCACAGCCTGCACCAGCGCCGCAATCTCTGCTTCCTGCGTCTCCCGCGAAAAGCTTACCCGAATTGCTGTCTGTATGCGTTGTTTTTCCAGCCCCATTGCAGTCAACACATGGCTTTGTTTCCCTTTTGCACATGCCGATCCACCCGAAACATAAATCTGCCTTGCTGCCAAAAAATGCAGCAGTGTCTCAGCCCGCACGCAGCATGTCGAAAAATTCAGCACATAGGGCGACCCCTGCCGCGGCGAATTGATTACAACCCCCGGCAATTCCTCCAACTGTGCTCTGCACGCATCATGCAACGCCTGTATGCGGTCAAGCGTCGGCTTTAGTTCTGGCAATGCATGCACCGCCGCACCAAATCCGCCAATCAGCGGCACAGCCTCTGTTCCGGCACGCAGACCCTTTTCCTGTCCGCCACCCAGCATCTGAGGCAAAAGCCGCACTCCCTGCTGCACATACAACGCTCCAATGCCCTTTGGCGCATGAATCTTATGCCCGCTTACCGTCAGCAAATCTATCCCCAACTGTCTTGGCCGAAACGGCAACTTACCAAATGCCTGCACTGCGTCACAATGCAGCAATGCCGGTGCATGCTTACGTTTGATGATCTCTGCCGCCGCCTGAACAGGCAAAATGCTGCCCACTTCGTTGTTGACCATCATTACACTAACCAAAATCGTCTCATCATCGATGGCTGCTTCCAACTGCTCCGGCAAGATGGTTCCATCGGCCTGCGGTTGCAAATACTCTACTACAAAGCCCTCCTGCTCCAACTTCTGCATACAACTCAACACAGAAGCATGCTCAATCGCTGTCGTCACAATCTTCCTGCCATGCCGCTTTCTTGCATATGCTGCACCCAATATCGCCAAATTATTCGCTTCTGTGCCGCCCGAGGTAAACGTAATCTCTCCCTCCTGCACACCCAAAGCTTGCGCCACAGCAAAACGAGCATCGCTCATTTCCTGTTCCGCCTCAAATCCCATCGTATGCAAAGAAGATGGGTTGCCATATATCGTTGTCATAAGCGCCATCACCTTGTCTGCCGCTGCCTGGCAAACCTTTGTCGTTGCGCTGTTATCTAAATAAAGTTCCATGCTTTCTTCTCCCATTATTCTGTTTTCCATTATACAACAAGCCCGCCGCACTGCAAAGTAAAAAACAAAACTTTCACAAAACAGTCACAAAAAAACAGCCGCTGTCAATCGGCTGTTCCGGTTTATTTCATTCCTGTCATGAGTTGCATCAGCTCCGCAATCTGCGCGCAGCCCTGCGCTGTATCAAATTTACTGCACGCATCACGCATCACAGTAAGCTCCTCCGGGTGCTCCAGCAAAGTCTGTAGCGCCGCCGCACAGCTTTCTCCCTTGCGCAACCGTTTTGCCATTCCATTCCGCTCCAAAAAGCTGGCATTGTCCTCCTCCGGTCCGGGTATCGAATCAAACACCAGCATCGGCAAATCGCTTGCCAATGCCTCACTCACAGTGAGCCCACCCGGCTTTGTAATCAAAAGATCACTGGCATGCATATACCGCTCCACTTCCTCGGTAAACAACAGCAATCTGGTAAACACCGGGCTCAGCAACGCTGTTGTCTGCAATGTCTGGTACAGCCGTTTATTCTTTCCGGTAATCACAACCATCTGAAATTCCCGCGGTATGCGCACAATCTCCCGATAAATCTGCACAATATTTTTCACACCAAAACTGCCCGCCATCAACAACACAGTCATCTTATTCGCATCCAGTCCCAACTCACGCCTCAAAACAACCTTGTCTCCGCGGTCAAAAAATCGCTCCGGCACCGGTATCCCAAACGGGTGTATTTTCTCCCGCGGCACACCAAAATCCCGCACCATCGGTTCCACCATATCAGCACATGCTACCAAATACCCATCCGCCTGCTCTGCAATCCAGGTCTTATGCGGCCCATAATCGGTCATCAGCACCAGCAGCTTTGCCTGCACCAGTTCCTTGCTTTTCAGATGAGAGGTCATCTCTCCGGCAAACGGGTGCGTTGCCACAATCACATCTGGCCCAAATTCATTGATCACCGAAAGCAACCGTCTGCCCAACGCATCATTCATTTTGGGCACCAGCTTTGCAAGCGGGCCGTCGTGGTTTGTCTTGCGATACATCCGCCCAAAAATCGACGGCGTTTTGGTGGCAACAAACCGATACCCCCCGCATATTACTTTGTCATACAGATAATTTGTTTCTTTCAGCGCATCCGCTGTGCGCACCTGCACCTGTGGCATATTCCTCTGCAAAAACTCTGCCAGTGCCGCAGCAGCACGCAAATGTCCGCCGCCTGCCGCCGCTGTAAAGATCAATACCTTCACAACTCCCGCCTCCTTTCTGTTCACAACCCCAAACCGCTCTCTATAAAAGATAGCACAAAAAATAAATTCTTGCAATTTTCTGCTGCAACCGCACGAACAACGTCGATCTCGCTTTACTTTTCTAATAAATCATTATATCATAATCTCACAATCCGCGAAACCAAATTGTCCAAATTTCTGGGAGGAACCACCATGGAAGAAAACCGCACCATTCACAAAAAGCGTATCCTCGTTGCCGTATGCGGCGCCGTTGCTGTTTTAATCACAGCCGTTGTAATCTTGCTTGCCACCAATGGTCTGCGCATTTTCAGCATCGGCATGCCCGCCCCTTCCTATTCACAAACCGAGCGCTTTTCTCCCGGCATTTCCATTGCCGGCATCGACCTTTCCGGCATGACAAAAGAGCAAGCCCTGCAAACCCTTACCGCACAAGAACTCTACCCCGAAGGATATGAACTGCTCTTGACTTACCAGGAGCAAACCATCTCCGTCACTGGCAAAGATCTCCCCTTCGACCTACGCCTGCAGCAAGCCGTTGACCAGGCTTACGCCTATAACTGGCATTGCACACAAAAAGAGCATACTGATCGCGTTTCCTCCCTTGCCGTCTCTCCGCAAGATTTCACCCTTGAACCCACCCTGCTCACCGACCAACTAGAGCCTACGCTCGCCGCACTAACAGCCTCCTGCAATCGTACCCCGCAAGAGCCCACCATCACCGATTTTCAAAACGGCGTTTTCTCCATTTCACAACCGGTAGACGGCGTCCAGGTCAACACCGCCGCACTGGCCAACGCAGTCTCCGCCCTACTACAAACTGAAAAAACCGGAACACTCCCCATCCCCACCGAATCACTCCCTTGCGCCAAAACTGCCGAAGAGGTTCGTGCCAATATGAAGCAACTTGGCTCTTTCAGCACCGTCTCCACCAACACAGCCAACGGCAACCACAACATGCGCCTGGCCGCCAACGCCACAAACGGCACAGTTCTTGCGCCCGGCGGCTCCTTCTCCTTTAACAACACCACAGGCGATACCACCAACGCCTCCAATGGTTACCGCCCCGCCACAGCTATTTCCGGTGGCAAATTCGTTCAAGAATACGGCGGCGGTATCTGTCAGGTTTCTTCCACCATTTACGGTGCTGCACTGCGCTCAAACATGACCATTCTCTCACGCACCAATCACACCTATCCCTCCTCCTACGTTCCCATTGGGCTAGATGCAACCGTCTCCTACGGCGCAGTAGACTTCATGTTCCGCAACGACACCGACTACCCGGTCTACATCGCCGCCGGCATGGACGGTGCCACCGTCTGGGTCACACTATATGGCTACCAGTCGCCCGACTATGATACCATCGAACCTACTGCCTGGATCACCGAAACCATCGCCAAACCCGCCGCACAATACCAAACCGACAATGCCCTTACCCCTAATCCAAACCCTTCCGGCGCTGCGGTATTGCGCCGCGCCGGCAATGCAGGCTACAAAACTGCCGCCTCCCGCACCTTCTATAAAAACGGCGCCATCATCAAAACAGAGTCTTTGTCCTCCAGTTATTATCCCCCCTTCTGCGATCTTTACGCCCTCCCGCCGCAGGGCACAACACCTGAACCGCCCACACAACCAACACAGCCCACAACACCTGAGCCACCGATTGTCTCTGAACCGGAATCCACTTCTCAACCAGAAAACTCCGCATCCTCCCAGCCACCAACCGAGTCCCAGCTCCCGTCAGAATCCCAACCTTCCTCCGAAAACACCGTCTCTTCCTGAGTTCTCATAATCCTCTACCGCACCGCAATGCCATTTCTTCCAAAAAGATTGCTTTTTCTGCACGATATTGTATAATAAAATGAATGTGTTTTTATTCTGCCGCAGAAAGGAGAGGTCCCGCTTGGAAAACAAGGAAGGGCGCGCGCAACCGCCAAAAATTTCAGTTCTCATGCCGGTTTATAATGTTGCAAAATTTTTGCCAAAATGCCTGCAAACCATTATGGATCAAACCTTCCGCGATTTCCGTCTCATCGCTGTCAACGACGGTTCCACCGACGATTGCCTTCAAATTCTGCGCGATTTTGCCCGGCGCTATCCCAATATCACAGTCATCGACCAACCCAACGCCGGCATGTCCATGGCACGCAATGCCGCCCTTGCATTGGCCGACAGTCCCTATGTTTGCTTTGTCGACAGTGATGACTACTTGGCTCCCACCTTCCTGCAAGAGCTGTACCAGGCCATCACCATTCACCAGGCAGACATCGCCTGCTGCTACTACTACTATCACTTTGTCGAGTCAGACATTCTCTACAAATACCCCTTCCGCACTGCCGGCGTTTTCTCAAAAGAAGAAGCCCTCAAAAAGCTGCTCAAAGACGTGCAGATCCAAAGCCTTGCCTGGAACAAAATCTACAAGCGCTCTTTGTTTACCGAAAACGCCATCACCTTTCCCTCCATGGCGTTTGAAGATATGGCCATCGCCCACAAGCTCTTCTCCCAGGCAGAAAAGGTCGTTGTAATCAACCGCGCATTGTATTATTACAACCAGCAAAACGCCAGCACGCTGGCCACCATCAACGCCAAAAAAATCAACGATTTCATTCTGGCCACAGCCATGGTGCGCGCTTCACTCGACCAGTCTGGCGTTTATGAAAAATACAAAAAAGCTTACCGCTCTCTGACCAAAAAAACCGGCTGGTGCTGCTTGTACTACGCCATCAAAATGCACCGCAAAAACAAGTCCATGGGCGGCGTATGGTCAAATATGAAAAAAATCCGCAGCGCGCTGTCCTTCTGCGCCAGCAAATCGTTCGACTGCAACACCTATGTCTACGATCTCCCCGGCGTACTCAGCCCGCATGAATTCGATAAAAAACCCAGAATTTCAAAACCAAAAAAAGAAGACTGATTATTCCACCCAAAAGCCAACCGCGCCGCAAGGCAGTTGGCTTTTATCGTCAAAAAAGGAGGTTCCCCATGCAAGACGGTTTCTTTCGTGCCGCAGCCGCCGTACCGCAGATGCAACCGGCCAACTGCCAGCACAACGCCCAACAGATCATTTCCCTTGCAAAGCAGGCAATCCAGCAAAACATCAGCGCTCTTGTCTTCCCTGAGCTTTGCCTTACCGGCTGCACTTGCGGCAGCCTGTTTTTGCAACAACCGCTGCTGTTTGCTGCACAGCAGTCACTGCAAACCGTTCTCTCCGCCCTGCATGGCACAAACCTGCTCTATGTCATCGGTTTACCCGTCTCGCTTTCCTCAAACGTATATAACTGCGCCGCCGTCTGCTTGGGCAGCAAAATTCTCGGCATCGTGCCCAAAACACACTGCTCCAACCGCCATGCCTCCCTCGAAACCCTCTATTTCTCTCCGGCTCCTTCCGCCCAAACCATCACACTGTGCGAACAAACCGTTCTATTCGGCACCGACCTCCTCTTTGCCTGCTCCAATCTGCCCCACCTTTCCTTCGGCGTCGAGATCGGCACCGACGCAAACGCAATCACACCGCCCGCCCACCACTTCATACAAGCCGGCGCAACCCTCATTCTGCATCCCTGCGCCTACGCCGATTCCGTCATAGCAACCGCGCAAAACTGCTCCCCGGCACAAACACAGTCCGCCCTCCTGCTGTGCGCTTATGTTTCCGCCAATGCCGGTGCTGGCGAATCCACCACAGACGCCGTCTTTTCCGGTCAAACTTACCTAGCCGAAAACGGTGTATTGCTGGCGCAAAGCACACCGTTCTCCACCGGCCTTACCTCCGCTGACTTTGACCTCACTCTGCTCCTTCAGGAGCGCCGCCTGAACGGCCGCCACACTCACCCAGATGCCGCGCTACGCACGGTTTCCTTTGCCCTGCCGGTCAAATCCTTACAGCTCAACCGTCCTGTCACACGCAACCCCTTCTTGCCGCCCCACACCGCAGATCTTCCCGAATACTGCGAAACCATCTTAAATATCCAGGCACAGGGACTCAAAACTCGTTTGCAGCACATCGGTAGCAAAAACGTTGTAGTCGGTGTCTCCGGCGGGCTTGATTCCGCCCTTGCGCTGCTGGTCTGCGCACGCGCTTTCTCTCTGCTGCAATATGATCCCTCCGGCATCACTGCCGTTTCCATGCCCTGTTTTGGCACCACCGAACGCACACGCCAAAATGCCAACACTCTAGCTCAAGCGTTGGGCTGCACATTCCGCGAGATTGACCTCTCCGCTGCCGTCCACCAACATTTTCAAGACATCTCCCATCCCGTCTCCGAGCACAACATCGTCTTTGAAAATGCCCAGGCACGTCAGCGCACACAAGTCCTGATGAACATCGCCAACCAAACCGGCGGTCTCGTTGTCGGCACCGGTGATCTCTCCGAATCTGCACTGGGCTGGGCCACCTACGGCGGCGACCATCTCTCTATGTACAACGTCAACGCCAGCGTACCAAAAACGGTCTGCCGCTGTCTGGTTGCGCACTGTGCGGGTACCAGCACCCCCACGCTGGCCAATTTGTTGCAAGATATTCTACAAACTCCCGTCAGCCCAGAGCTGCTCCCGCCCCAGCAAGGCGACATCTCCCAAAAAACCGAAGCCCTCATCGGTCCCTACGACCTCCACGACTTTGTGTTGTATTACACCCTGCGCTACGGCTTTGCTCCGCATAAAATCTTCCGCCTTGCCCATCTGGCCTTCAATACAACGTATGACAACGCCACCATCAAACACTGGATGACCGTGTTCTATCAGCGCTTCTTCGCTCAACAGTTCAAGCGCTCCTGTCTGCCAGACGGCCCTGCCATCAGCACACTATCCCTCTCTCCTCGCACCAACTGGCACATGCCCAGCGACGCTTCACCAGAAAATTGGCTTGCAGATTTAAACACAATTTCTTAACGCAAACAAAAAAGCGCCTGATCAGGCGCTTTTTTTGCATCATAAAAACCTGCCCAAAAACGGGGCAGGTCTATTTATGCTCTGTCATTCAAGTTGATATAAGGTCGCCGCTGCGCAATACTGCGATACGCCGGCCTAATGATCTTACTATTATTCAGCAACTCCTCAATGCGGTGCGCACTCCATCCGGCAATCCGTGCAATCGCAAACAACGGCGTATACAACTCTGCCGGCAAATCCAGCATGCTATAAATAAAACCGCTGTAAAAATCAACATTGGCGCTCACACCCTTGTAGATTTTCCGCTCCTGCGCAATCACTTCCGGAGCCAACCGCTCCACCATGCTGTAAAGCGCATACTCTTCTTGCCGCCCCTTTTCTTCCGAAAGCCCCTGCACAAACTGTCCCAACAGCTTTGCACGCGGGTCAGAGAGCGAATACACCGCATGCCCCACACCATAAATCAACCCGCTTTTGTCAAAACCCTCCTTGCGCAACAGCGAAACCAAATATGCCCGCACCTGGTCTTCACTCGTCCAGTCGCGCACCGTCTGCTTCATGTCCTCAAACATCTGCGTCACCTTGATGTTCGCCCCTCCATGCTTTGGCCCTTTCAAAGAGCCAAGCGCCGCTGCAATCGCAGAATACGTGTCCGTTCCCGAAGAAGACACCACATGCGTAGTAAACGTCGAGTTATTTCCCCCGCCGTGCTCTGCATGCAACACAAGCGCCAAATCCAGCAGCCGCGCTTCCATCTGGGTATAGCTGCTGTCCGGCCGCAGCAAATGCAAAAGATTCTCCGCCGTTGAAAGCTCCGGCTGCGGCGCATGAATAATCAGGCTCTGCTCATCATGATAATGCCGGTAGCAATGGTAGCCATAAACCGCCAAAACCGGCAGCAGTGCAATCAACTGCATGCACTGCGCCAACACATTTGGTATCGAGGTGTCGCTTGGCATCTCATCATATGCATACAACGTCAGCACACTTCTTGCCAAAGCATTCATCATGTCTGGGCTGGGCGCCTTCATAATAATATCCCGCACAAATGTAGTCGGCAGCGTGCGGTAATTGGCCAAAAGCCGCTCAAAATCGGCCAACTGAGTTTTATCCGGCAAATCGCCAAACAACAGCAGATACACCGTCTCCTCAAACCCAAACCGTTCCTGTGCTGTAAAACCAGCCACCAAATCGGCAACGTCAAACCCACGGTAAAACAACCGCCCTTCACACGGCACACGCTCACCGTCAATCTCCTCGTCGGCACACACTTCCGAAATTTCCGTCAGTCCTGCCAACACGCCCCTGCCGTTAATGTCCCGCAGTCCACGTTTTACCTCATATTTTCCAAACAAAGCCGGGTCAATGCCGCCACGCTGTGTGCACAGCTTAGCCAGCGCTATAATCTCCGGCGTAACCTCCGAATATCTTTGATTCATCCGATCCTCCCCTTCTGTAAATAAAAAATCGTATTGTCTCGGTATCCATTCCCCCGCTTCTCATCTCAAATTTATTTTATTTCAAACAGAGTCATTCCTCTGTCTCTCTTTTACATCTCAACGATTTTCATTATACCATAAAAAACTACGCTTCACAAGCCATAAATTTGTTAATTATTTATAAAAACTGCTCTCTCCCCCCTCAAAACCTATGCAAAACCACACCAGCTTCACGCCTCAACCCAGCACAAAAATCTCCCACCATCAAACTACAACCACAATCACAGCGCCATTCCCATATCACCCGCTCCGCCACCACACAATTCTTATACACCTTCTTCAATCTCCCTCAAATCCATTCCACATCATCCAACCACAAAACGATGCTCCTTTTGCACCAACACAGCACAAAAGGAGCATCCTCATAACCAGCTCACACCATTTTTTCAAATCTCCCTCCTTCTCACGCCCTGCTTACTTTTTTCCTGCCTGATCAATCCCAATCCCAACTGCAAGCCCACTTAATACTGTCGCCGCATATACCAATAGCAAAACCAATTCTCCTCCCGCCGTTTTGCTCATCTGTTTTTCTGTCAATGCATAAAATCGTTTCACCACACTGCACCCCCAATCACTTCTGCGCCTTGTCCAAGGCCGCAGAAATTTTACTTCCAAACCCAACTGCAGATAAAAACGCCAAACAAAATCCAATTACCATCGCAATCGCAATTCCGCCGGAAATTCCACTCATCTGCTGTTCCCGCAATGCAAAAAATGTTTTCATATTCAACTCTCCTTATTTGTTGTTTTTCACTGCTCCGGCAACAATCCCGCCAAAGCTTGCCCCTGCAAAAAAGCAAGAAACCGTCGTCATCACAATCGCCAACAGCCCTCCGCTCACTCGTTCCATCTGCCATTGCGTCATCCGATTCCAAGTTCGCATACCTCTCTCCTCCTTCCTGTCAGCATACCCAAAGCATACCGTGCCCATGCTAAATCCTCATTAAATTCATTTTAAAACTTCCCAAAATTTTCCCAATCAAAAAAAGCCTGCCCAATCCTGGCAAGCTCATTATAAAATACCTTTCAAAATACCCTCAATGCATCACAATCACGCATCCATTTTTGCATAAAGTTTTTCCAATTCCGGCAACACCCCACACAGCAACTCCACCGATTTTCGAGCCGCAAACGGTGCAAATTCACCATATGCAGCATGCGCCTCCTCGTCAGCATTGTCCGAAATCGCCCGCACTACCGCACAGTCAATCTGATTCAAAAAGCAAACCTGCGCAATGCTGCCGCCTTCCATCTCACATGCAATAGCGCCAAATTCTGTTGCAATGCGTTGCAACTCCAGTTTCCCGCAAACAAACTGGTCTCCGGTCGCCACAATCCCAGTGTGTACTGCACCGTCATATGTCCGCTCCGCCTGCGCCCGCAGAACCCCCAAAAGCGCCGGTGCCACGGGCAACTCCACCTGTCCCACACCAGAAAGATAGCCCTTGGCATCGCCCACCGCAGTGGTGTCCACATCATGCTGCACCAGTCCCGTAGCCAAAACAACGTCACCCACAGCAATCCCGCGACTAATGCCGCCGGCTACACCCGTGTTCACAATTACCCATGGCCGATCCCGCAGTGCCATAATCTGCGCACACATGGCCGCATTCACCTTGCCTACGCCGCTGCAGGCCACCACACATGCCACGCCCGCAATCTCCCCGCGATAAAACGGTATCCCCGCCACAATCTCCTCCTGCGCATGCTGCATGCATGCCTTCAGTCCGTCCACTTCCATCGGCATCGCACCAATCAATCCAATCATATCTCAAGCCTCCACGTCTCGTTAATAATACCGCACCACCGAGATCACCCGACCCAAAATCAGCACCTCTTTTGCAAAAATCGGCTCAAAAGCATCGTTTTCAGGCTGTAACCGCACGCCATCCGCTTCGCGATACAGCCGCTTCACAGTCGCTTCATCTTCCAATAATGCCACCACAATTTCTCCGTTGTGCGCTGTCGGCGTCCGCTCCACTACCACATAATCACCATCCAAAATGCCGGCATCTTTCATGCTTTCTCCCTGCACAGTCAATGCAAACACCTCTCTGCCACGCAACTGACCTGCCGCCACAGGCAAATATCCCTGTATCTCCTCCACCGCCAAAATCGGTATTCCCGCCGTTACACGGCCCAAAATCGGCACCTGCGCAGTCTGCTCACACCCTTCAATGTGAATCGCACGATTCAGCCCCGCATCACGCGAGATATATCCCGCCTCCTCCAGCGCTTTCAAATGCGCATGCACCGAAGAGGTCGATTTCAATCCCATCGCAGCACAAATCTCCCGCACAGAAGGCGGCACACCATACTGCGAACGATCCTTTAAATAGTCATAGATTTTCTGCCGATTTTTGGTTAGCGGCTTCATTACTTCGCACTCCCTTAATCTGTTAATGTTTTTATTTTACCATATCTGCCATCAAAAAACAAACATTTGTTTGCTAATTTTTCGTTATTTACAAAAATACTGCACTCTGTTCACACAGTCGTAACAATCTCCAAAAAAATTTGCGCTATGATAAACGTGTACAAAAGAACACACTCCGTTCTTTCTGTACGATTTCTACACTCCTCAACCAAATTAAACCTTCTAATCAAGCCAAAGCCGCACCTGCCACGGGTGCGGCTTGTATTTTTACAGCCTACAAACGGTTTATTTACAAATAAACACAAATCTATTCATATCTACGTCACAATCATCTTCTAAGATAAAACCATGGTTTCGGGCAGCCCGCAACTGTCCGAACTATCTCCCATTCTTCTCAATTCAAAATACAAAGCAAACGGAAAAAGCGTCGAAACCACCCTTTCGGCGCTTTTTTCTGTTGTTACGGTTCTTCCTCATCCTGTTCACTGCGATATTGCTGCGCCTGCCGGTAATGCTCTCGATACACGGTGTCTCCGTCTCGTTTCTCTCTTCGCGCCGCCCCCCGCACAGCCACTGCCGCCGCACACAACAAAATCACCAAGATCACGCAGCCAATCAAAATACTCATCCTGCTCACCTCAGTTTTATCATAACCGCAATCCCTGCAAAATAATCTTGCGTATTTTTGCAAAAAAACAAGCACTACGGCAAGTAAAATCATCACCAACCATAGCGCATAAAAAACGAAACAATCGGTGCCCAGCTTAGTCGTGCGCACTGATTGTTTATAAAAACAAAAAGTTTGGACACGATATGCATCCAAACTCAGTTTAGTGAAAAGAAGCTACAAAACAGATGCTCGTTTGGGCGCGAGTTCCCATTTACTGTAAAAACAAAAAGTTTGGACGCGATGTGCATCCAAACTCAGTTTGGTGGCGTGCCTGAAGGGATTCGAACCCCTGACCTTTTGATTCGTAGTCAAACACTCTATCCAGCTGAGCTACAGGCACAAATACTCGCTCTCATCAAGCGCTCCACTATCATAGCACAACCCCAACAAAAATGCAAGCATTTTTTCAATGTTCTTTTTGTTAGATCATCGCCACAACGCTTCTCAAGTCACCAACCAAAATATGACTCGCCAGCAAACAACTACAAACAAACCCCCAACCCCACTTCAGCGCGTGCACCAATCTAACCGTAAAAACAAAAAGCCTGGACGCGATGTGCGTCCAGACTCAGTCTGAAAAAAATCGCAACCCAACCCCACTTCAGCGCGTGTACCAACCTGACCGTAAAAATAAAAAGCCCGGGCGCGATGTGCGTCCAGACTCAATCTGGTGGGAGAAGATGGATTCGAACCATCGAAGCATAAAGCAACAGATTTACAGTCTGCCCCCTTTGGCCACTCGGGAATTCTCCCATATTTGGAGCTGGTGGACGGACTTGAACCCCCGACCTGCTGATTACAAATCAGCTGCTCTACCAACTGAGCTACACCAGCGCATTGTTGCGATCGTGATTGATTATATCACAAAACCGCAAGGTGTGTCAACGCGAATCAAACAGGAATTGCCGCATACGGCAATGGTCGAGGTGACAGGACTTGAACCTGCGGCATCTTGGTCCCAAACCAAGCACTCTACCAAGCTGAGCTACACCTCGGTTTCGAACAGAAAAGCAGCAACCTGTTTTCAAACTTGCCCATTGATTATACCGCACATTTTTTTGTTCGTCAAGTCCTTTTTACAAAACACCAGAAAAAACCAAAAATCTCCCCGCTCAAGCAGCAAATGCGCTTGCAAGCCGGGCGCGATAATGGTACACTATAAGAATCCTGTATGACAACCATTCTGGGGGGCGAGTCTTTGAAAAATCTGCTGAAAAAGCTGCTCAACCGCGAAACCATGCTGTACCTGCTGTTCGGGGTGCTCACCACCGTGGTCAACATTGGCGTCTGCGGGCTTTTGGGCGATTATTTAAACTGGAACATCTACGCTGCCAACACCATTGCCTGGATTCTGGCTGTCCTGTTCGCCTTCATTACCAACAAACTATTCGTTTTCAATAGCCGCTCCACCAACCGGCGCGTGCTGTTAAAAGAAAGCGTACTGTTTCTGGTTGCCCGTCTCATTTCACTGGGTGCCGATATGCTCATCATCTGGCTGCTGGCAACGCTGTGCGGTCTCAACTTGTGGGTTGTCAAAATTATTTCCAATCTTGTGGTCATTATACTCAACTATATTTTCAGCAAAGGATTTATTTTTCATCATAAACCGCAAACTACAAAAACGGAGGGCGATAAAACATGCTGAACAGCGAAAAAACGATGGATAAAATTGTAGCGCTTTGCAAAAACAGGGGCTATGTCTACCAAGGCTCCGAAATCTACGGCGGCCTTTCCAACACCTGGGACTACGGCCCGCTGGGCGTCGAATTCAAAAACAATGTCAAAAAAGCATGGCTAAAAAAATTCGTACAAGAAAGTCCTTACAACGTTGGCCTGGATTCCGCCATTTTAATGAACCCGCAGGTCTGGGTGGCCTCCGGTCATGTCGGCGGATTTTCAGACCCGCTTATGGACTGCCGTGCCTGCAAAACGCGTCACCGCGCCGATAAACTGATCGAAGAAGCCGGCGGCGATGCCAACGCTATGACGATGGCCCAAATGGCAGACTATATTCAGCAACACCATCTCACCTGTCCCAACTGCGGCGCTGCCGATTTTACAGACATTCGCCAGTTCAACCTGATGTTCAAAACCTTCCAGGGCGTCACCGAAGATGCAAAAAACGAGATTTTCCTGCGTCCTGAAACGGCTCAGGGCATTTTTGTCAACTTTGCCAACATTCAGCGCACCACACGGCGCAAACTGCCGTTCGGTGTTGCACAAATCGGCAAATCCTTCCGCAACGAGATCACCCCGGGCAACTTCATCTTCCGCATCCGCGAATTCGAGCAAATGGAGCTAGAATTCTTCTGCAAACCCGGCACCGACCTGGACTGGTTCTATTATTGGAAAGACTACTGCAAGCAGTTCATTCTTGACCTTGGCATTGCCGAGCAAAACATTCGCCTGCGCGACCACAGCGCAGAAGAGCTGTCGTTTTACTCCACCGCCACCACCGACATCGAATTCCTGTTCCCCTTCGGCTGGGGCGAGCTTTGGGGCATTGCAGACCGCACCAATTACGATTTAACGCAGCACCAGCAGCATTCCGGCAAAAGCCTTGAATATTTCGATCCCGAAACAAATGAAACTTACATCCCCTATGTCATCGAGCCATCTCTGGGAGCCGACCGCATCGCACTTGCCTTTTTGTGCGATGCCTACGACGAAGAGCAACTCGACGAAAAAGACACCCGCATCGTCATGCGCCTGCACCCCTTTCTTGCACCCTACAAAGCAGCGATCCTGCCGCTGTCCAAAAAACTGGGCGAACAAGCCGAGCAGGTGCGCGCACAACTTGCAAAATATTTCATGGTTGATTATGACGATGCCGGCTCCATCGGCAAGCGTTACCGCCGGCAAGACGAAATCGGCACACCGTTTTGCATCACCTACGACTTTGAAAGCGAGCAAGACGGCTGCGTCACCATACGCAACCGCGACACCATGGAGCAAGAGCGCATCACCATTACAGACCTCAAAGCATACATTGAAAAACGGCTGGAATTTTAACCGCAACAGGGCGTTCGAAAAAACGCTCTTTTTTATTTACGCCACCTGCCGGATATGCTAAAATAAAACAGAAAGGGGGTAAGCTCATGCCGCGTTTTTTTGTATCAACGCCGCCGCAAGCGCAAACGGTGCTCACCGGCGAAGACGGCCGGCATCTGGTGCGCTCCCTGCGCGTACAAATCGGCGAACCACTCATCCTGTGCGACGGGCAAGGCACCGATTATCACTGCACCGTCTCCGCCATCTGCGGCGATGCAGTCACCGTCACCGTGCAAAGCATCCACCTCAGCGCCGGCGAACCATCGGTTTCCGTCACACTGTATCAAGCCCTGCCAAAAAGCGATAAATTCGACAGTGTTGTCCAAAAAGCCGTCGAGCTTGGCGTCACGCACATCGTACCAATGCGCACCGCGCGCTGCGTCTCCCGCCCCGATGCGCAAGCCGCTCAAAAAAAGGTTGTCCGCTGGCAAAAAATCGCTGTCGAAGCCGCCAAACAGTGCGGCCGGGGCATCCTCCCCACCGTGCAACCCGTCACCGATTTTATAAGCGCGCTCCGGCAAGCGCAGGGCATCCTCCTGTTCTGCTACGAGGGCGGCGGCGCCCCGATCCCGCAACTGCTCTCGCCCACTGCAACAGCATGCGCACTCTTCATCGGCCCCGAGGGCGGCTTTACACCTGAAGAAGTACAGCTTGCACAAACCGCAGGGGCAAAACCGGCCACGCTCGGCCCACGCATCCTACGCACCGAAACCGCCCCCATCGCCGCGCTGGCAGCCATCATGCTCACCACCGGCAATCTCAACTGAAGCGGAGGAACTCTTATGAAACAACCGGTCGCACTTGTCACCGGCGGCGCACGCGGCATCGGCAGCGCCATCGTGCGTCAACTGTCGGCACAGGGCTTTGCCGTTGCCGTGCATTACCGGCACAGCCAAACGCAGGCTCAGGCGCTTGCCGCAGAACTGCCTGCCGCAATCACCGTTTGCGCCAATGTCGCAGAGCAAACCCAGGTGCAAGTCATGTTTACCCAGGTGCAGCAGCAGCTCGGCACCGTCTCCGTGCTGGTCAACAACGCCGGCATCGCCCAACAAAAACTGATAACCGACATCACCGAAGCTGAATGGGACGCCATGTTTGCCACCAACGTCAAAAGCATGTTCCTCTGCTGCAAACAAGCGCTCCCCGCCATGATTTCCGCAAAAACCGGCAAAATCATCAACATCTCCTCCATGTGGGGGCAAACCGGCGCTTCGTGCGAGGTGCACTATTCCGCGGCAAAAGCCGCCGTCCACGGCTTTACCAAAGCCCTTGCAAAAGAGGTCGCGCCCAGCGGCATCCAGGTCAACTGCATCGCCCCCGGCGTCATCACAACCGACATGAACCGCACGCTTTCCCCGCAAACCCTAGCACAACTGCAAGAAGAAACCCCCCTGGGTCGTCTTGGTTCCCCGCAAGACATCGCCGCCATGGCAGGCTTTCTGGCCAGCAATTCCGCCGATTTCATCACCGGCCAAATCTTCGGTGTCAACGGCGGCATGGTCATTTAAAATTACAATCTATTTCAGGAGGAAACTTATGATTACCATCAACGTTCTATTAACCGTCAAACCGGAGCACGAGCAAACCTACCTCACCTTTCTCAACGATCTGGTGCAAAAATCCCGCGCCGATCAAGGCTGTCTGTTCTACGACCACTTCCGCAGTGTGCAGCAACCCAACAGTTATATCATCGTAGAAAACTGGGCAGACGATGAAAGCATCACCGCACACAACGAAACAGAACACCTCAAAGCCTTTTTCACCACAGTTCCGCCGCTTCTGCAAAGCGAGCCGATTCTGAACATCAGCCGCAGCTAAACAAAAACCGCGCAGGCAATTCGCCGCGCGGTTTTTGTTATGTTCATACCTGTGCCAGACGCTTTTGCAGGCCAGCCAGTTGTTTTTTCAGCTCTTCGGGCAGCTTATCGCCAAATTTCTCATAAAATTCTGCAATACCCTGCGCTTCGGCCTGCCAATCCTGACGATCCACCGTCAAAATCCGCTCCAAATCCTCCCGCGCAATCTCCAGCCCTTCGGTATTAATATCCTCCACATGTGGCAGATAGCCAATCGGTGTCTCCTGCGCGCCTACCGCATCGTCACACCGCTCCAAAATCCAATCCAACACACGCAGATTATCGCCAAAGCCCGGCCACAAATATCTGCCGTCCTCATCCTGCCGAAACCAGTTCACATTAAAGATCTTCGGCGCTTTATCGCCCAAAATCTCACCCATCTCAATCCAATGGGCAAAATAATCACCCATATGATAACCGCAAAACGGCAGCATCGCCATGGGGTCACGGCGCACCACGCCCACCTGTCCGGTCGCAGCAGCCGTTGTCTCCGAAGCCATAATCGAACCTACAAACACACCGTTGTTCCAATCCTTCGACTGATACACCAGCGGCGTTGTTTTCTGCCGTCTGCCTCCAAAAATAATCGCAGAAATCGGCACGCCGCCCGGCGCATCAAATTCCTTGCTGATGCACGGGCAGTTCTCCGCCGGCGCAGTAAAGCGGCTGTTTGGGTGCGCCCCCTTTTCCTCAGCAATTTCACCGTTCCAAGGCTTGCCCGTCCAGTCCACACCATTGCTTGGCGGGTTTTTGTCCAGCCCTTCCCACCAAACGGTGTCATTGTCCAAATTCAGTGCCACGTTTGTATAAATGGTGCCTTTCTGAATCGTCGCCAGTGCATTCGGGTTCGATTTCTGGTTGGTGCCCGGCGCAACACCAAAAAAGCCGTTCTCCGGGTTGATCGCCCACAGCCGTCCATCCGGGCCTTTCCGCATCCAGGCGATGTCATCGCCCACTGTCCAAACCTTATAGCCCTTTTTGCGGTAGCCTTCCGGCGGTATCAGCATGGCAAGGTTCGTCTTGCCGCAAGCCGACGGAAACGCCGCTGTAATATACTTGACCTCTCCCTTGGGGTTTTCCACACCCAAAATCAGCATATGTTCCGCCATCCACTGCTCATTTTTACCCTGGTAAGAGGCAATGCGCAGCGCAAAACACTTTTTGCCCAGCAACACATTGCCGCCATACCCAGAATTGACCGAGATGATGGTGTTGTCCTCCGGAAAATGACAAATATACCGTTTTTCCTCATCAATATCACAACTGGCATGCAAACCGCGCACCCAGTCGTTATTGTCATCGCCAAACTGTGCCAAAACGTCTTTGCCGATGCGGGTCATAATCGCCATGTTGAGCACCACATAGATCGAGTCGGTCACCTCCAGCCCTACCTTGGCATACGGCGAGGTCACCGGCCCCATCGAATACGGTATCACATACATCGTTTTTCCCTGATAACTGCCCCTTGCAATGTCATACAGCATTTGATACGTCGCCTTCGGCTCTTTCCAGTGATTGGTCGGGCCGGCGTCCTCCTCTTTTCTCGAGCAGATAAACGTCCGTGCCTCCACGCGTGCCACGTCGTTGAGCGCCGTGCGGTGCAAATAGCAATCCGGCAGCAGCTCCTGATTCAGCTTAATCAAATCACCGCTGCCGCATGCTTTTTTGCGCAGCGCCTCAATCTGCTCCCGAGAACCGTCAATCCAAACAACCTCATCCGGCTGCACCAGTTCCCGCATTTCGCCCACCCAGTTTAACATGGTTTCGTTTTTCGTCATCTCAGTCTCCTTCCGGCTTCTTTAAAAGCCGAGCCAGTTTTGATTTTAACACCTTAAGTATAATACATCCGTTGCGTTTTATCAATGTGTATTTTCCGAATTTTCTTGTATTTTTGTACTATTTTCCTGTAAATCGACTAAAAATTCTGTGCAATCGGCATAGCCGCGCAGGCATTCAAATCCATTCCTGCAAGTTGCCCGTTCAAATATTCATAATACGCCTGCGCACCAATCATCGCTGCGTTGTCTCCGCACCATTCCAGCGCCGGCATATGCAGCTTCCAGCCCCGTTCCCTGCATAATTCCTCCAACGCTCTGCGCAGCAACCGGTTGGCCGAAACTCCTCCGGCCGTCACCAGTGTGCGGTGTCCGGTGTGCTCCATCGCGCGCACCGTTTTTTCCAACAGGCAGTCCACCACCGCCCCGCGAAACGAAGCCGCCAAGTCCGCCGTCGGCAAATCCTGTCCTTTTTGTGCCGCATTGTTCAACAAATTCAATACCGCCGTTTTCAGCCCAGAAAAACTAAAATCCAACGGGTGCCCCTCCACCTTCGGGTGTGGCAGCGCAAATGCCCGGCGGTCACCCGTTTCTGCCAACACGTCCAAATGCACGCCACCCGGATACGGCATGCCCATCGCGCGCGCTGCCTTGTCAAACGCTTCGCCCGCAGCATCGTCTCTCGTCTGCCCAACCACCTGCAAATCGGTATAGCCACGCACATCAATCAAATGCGTATGCCCGCCCGAAACAATCAAACATAAAAACGGCGGCTCCAACGTCGGGTCCGTCAAATAATTGGCTGCAATATGCCCCCGCAAATGGTGCACCGGCACCAGCGGCAAACCAGTGCAAAGCGCCAGACCCTTTGCAAAATTGACACCCACCAGCAGCGCCCCAATCAATCCCGGCGCACACGTCACTGCAATCGCATCCAGCTCGCGCAGCGAGGTGCCGGCCTGCGCCAACGCCTGCTCGGTGATGCCAGCAATCGCCTCACTGTGCCTGCGCGATGCAATCTCCGGCACCACCCCGCCATACAGCTGGTGCTCTGCAATCTGCGATGCAATCACAGAAGACAGCACCACCCTGCCGTCCTGTACCACGGCCGCCGCCGTCTCATCGCAAGAGCTTTCGATTGCTAAAATCCGCATGCTCATTTCTCCTTTCGCTGCTGTCTCATCATCACCGCGTCCTCTTTCGGCGCAGCATAAAACCCCGGCCTGCGCCCCACCGAAACAAACCCCAGCCGTTCATACAACGCCTGCGCCGCTATATTCGAGGCCCGCACCTCCAGCGTCACCACATCCGCGCCTTTGCTCCAGGCATGATCCAGCAGCGCACGCACCAATGCCGTGCCCACGCCCTTGCCCCGCGCATAAGGAAACACCGCCACATTCGTCACGTCACACTCTGGCACAATGCAATACATCCCTGCATAACCCAGCACAGCACCTTCCTGCTCTGCCACGCAAAAAAATGCCAGCGGATCCTCCAGAGCATGCTCCAAACTGTTCTGCGACCAGGGCTGAGAAAAACAAAGCTGCTCCAGCTCTGCCAGAGCAGCCACATGCTCGCACCGCATCGGCACAATGTTCACATCCGTAAGCTTCACTTTTTCCAAGCCTGCTTTGCCTCGGTAAACAGCACACGATCCAGCTCATCAAACGCCGCAATGATCTGATCCCGCACATTTCGAAACTCCGCAATATCTTTCTGATACGGGTCCGGTATCCCCTGCGGCCCGTCCAACAGATAAACCTGATCCGGGTCCACGCCCGCCTCCACCAAAATCTGCCGGTGAATCGGCTCCATCACCACAAAAAAATTTCCTTTAATCAAATCGCGGCCGCGCAACCGGTGCGCAATGTGCTTCGAGATATCCACCCCCAGCTCCTTGCACACCTCCACAGCATGGTCGCTCACCTTGTCTCCCTCATAGGCAGCCAATCCATCGCTCTCCACCTGCACATAATTGATGCCCTCATCGTTCAAATGCTTGTAATACAGCGCAGCCGCCATCGGGCTGCGGCAAGTATTTCCAGTGCAAATAAAATGTACAATCATCCAATCTCCGCTCCTTTTTTTCGTCCTGTTGTTTCATTATACCGCAAAATCATCGGTTTTCAAACCCGCTTTGCAAAAAATCCGTCATGCCTTCGCGTCATACCACGTTTTACCCACGGCCGCGTCCGCCACCAGCGGAACCTTCAGCGCTGCCGCCTGCTGCATTTCCTCCGTCAAAAGCTGTCGCACCAGCGGCGCCTCTTCCTCCGGCGCCTCCACGATCAACTCATCGTGCACCTGCAAAATCAGCTGTGCACGCAGCCCTTCCTGCTCCAACCGCCTTGCCACGCGTATCATCGCAATTTTGATAATATCCGCCGCCGTGCCCTGAATCGGCATATTCATCGCCACGCGCTCACCAAACGCCCGCAAATTAAAATTCGAAGCCGCAAGCTCCGGCAAATACCGCCGCCGACCAAACAGCGTCTGCGCATATCCACACGCTCTTGCACGCGCTACCGACTGCTCCATATACGCCCGCACGCCACTAAAAGTATCCAAATACGTCTTGATATACGCCTCCGCTTCCTTGCGCGTCACGCCAATATTTTTCGCCAAAGAAAACGAGCCGATCCCATAAATGATTCCAAAATTCACCGCCTTTGCCCGGCTGCGCATCAAAGGCGTCACCAGCTCCGGTGGCATATGAAACACCTGCGCTGCCGTATTGCGGTGAATGTCATCCCCGGCCATAAACGCCGCGATCATATTTTTATCGTCCGCCGCATGCGCCAGCACACGCAGTTCAATCTGCGAATAGTCCGCATCCACCAACACACAGCCCTCTTTGGCAACAAAAAACTTGCGCAGTTCACGCCCCACATCGGTGCGCACCGGTATATTCTGCAAATTCGGCTCCGTCGAGCTGATCCGCCCTGTCCGCGTCTCCGTCTGATTAAACCGCGAGCGAATCCGCCCGTCCGGCTCCACCACCTTGAGCAACCCGTCACAATACGTCGATTTCAGCTTTGCCAGCGTCCGGTATTCCAAAATCGACGCCACTGCTGGGTGTTCATAGCGCAGTTTTTCCAGCACCTCCGCATTGGTCGAATATCCCGTTTTTGTCTTCTTTCCAGCCGGCAACCCCAGCTTCACAAACAACGCCTCTCCCAACTGCTTTGGCGAGTTCAAATTAAACGCATACCCCACTTCCTCATAAACGTCCGCCTCCAGCCGCTCAATCTGCTCCTGCAACACCGCTCCATACGCCGCAATGCCGTCCTTGTCCACCGCAACGCCACGCGCCTCCATGTCAGCCAACACACCGGCCAGCGGCAGCTCAATGTCCTGCAACAACTGCACCTGCCCGTTTTGTGCAATCTGCTCCTCCAACACGCTGCACAGCGCCGGCAACGCCGCAACCTGCACCGCCTGCAAATCTGCCCCTTCCGCAACCGACACGCCATATTCTGCAAACAACCGCTCCATGCCATACTCCGTCGCAGAAGGGTTGAGCACATATCCGGCCAACATCGTATCCATCTGCACACAGCGCAGCCCAACGCCCATGCGCGCCAATTCCGCATACAGCGCCTTCACATCATGCGTATACTTGCCAATGTCCTCGCTCTCACAAAGCATTTTTACAAATGCCGGCTCAGCCTGCACATCCACCGCGCAAACCACTTCTCCCACTGCAAGATACAACGTTTTCAACGCCCCGTCGTCATACGCACCCAACAAATACGCCTTTCCACACTCCTGCAATCCCCGCAGCAGCGCCTCTGTGTCCGCGCACGGCACAGCCTCCACTGCCGGGCGCTCCTGCTCCGGCGTCTCCGGCTGCTCCAGCCCCAGCTTTTTCATCAGGGTAAACAGCTCCAGCTTTGCCATCAGTCGTGCCGCCCGCGCCAAATCTCCCGCGCTCTGCCGGTAATGCTCCGGCTGTGTATCAATCGGCGCCGTCTTGCAAATCGTCCCCAGCTCATAGCTCAAAAATGCCGATTCCCGGCCTTCCTCCAGCTTTTTACGCATCGCCGGTTTTAGCTCCAACGTCTCTAAATTATCATAAATCTGTGCAATCCCACCATATTTCTGCACCAGATCCGCCGCACCCTTTGCGCCAATTCCCGCCACACCCGGTATGTTATCCGAGCTATCGCCCTGCAGCGCCTTCAGGTCGATCATCTGCGCCGGTGTCACGCCGTATTCTTCAAACAACTGCGCCTTGTCATACACCGTCACCACCGGCTGGCCAAATTTCGTCGCCGCCAAGCGCACCGTCACATGATCGTCCACCAACTGCAAACTGTCACGGTCTCCCGTTGCCAAAACACACTGCCAGTTTTGCTGCGTGCAGGCATGCGCCAGCGTTCCCAAAATATCGTCCGCTTCATAGCCCTCGCACTCCACCAACCGATAGCCCAACAGCTCCAGCAATTCCTTTACCAACGGCAATTGCTGTGCCAGCTCCGGCGGCATCCCCTTGCGGTGCGCCTTATATGCCGCATACGCCTTGTGCCGAAACGTCGGTGCCTTCAAATCAAACGCCACTGCCACCGCATCCGGTTCCGTATCCTCTTTCATCTTCAGCATCATCGTAAAAAAGCCATACACAGCATTGGTAAACGTGCCGTCCTTTGTACTCAGCAGCTTAATCCCATAAAACGCCCGGTTCAAAATACTGTTCCCGTCCAGCACCAGCAGCTTCATTGTACCCATCCGCACCTTTCTCTTTCCACAATTCTGTTTTATTATACCACATCTTTCCGCAAAACATAAGCCACCACACCCCCCTTCTGATTGTTCCGCACGCAAATGTATGCTATAATAGCAAAAAACACGCAAACAGAAAAAGGTGATCCCATGAAAATCGGTCCAATCTCTCTGCGCGGCAGAGCCATTCTTGCGCCCATGGCCGGCGTTTCAGACCAGGCCTTCCGGCAGTTGTGCACCCGCTTCGGTGCAGCCTACGTGATTTCCGAGATGGTCAGCTCCAAAGGCCTGCAGTACAGCTCCCGCAAAGGCAAAGAGCTCATGGCACTCTCCGAGCATGAACGCCCCGCCGCCATTCAAATTTTCGGCGACGATCCCGCGGTGATGGCGCAGGCTGCGCAAACCGCCATGACCTTCTCACCCCAGGCCATCGACATCAATATGGGCTGCCCCGCGCCAAAAATCAGCAACAACGGCGGCGGCTGCGCGCTGATGAAAACCCCCGCCCTGTGTGGAGACATCGTTGCCGCCGTCAAAGCTGCCGTGCCCGTTCCGGTCACCGTCAAGCTCCGCAAAGGCTGGGACAACACACAACTCAATGCCGTTGAAGTCGCACAAATCTGCGCCCAGGCCGGGGCAGACGCCATCGCGATTCACGGCCGCACACGCCAGGAGATGTACACCCCACCTGCCGACTGGAACATCATTCGCCAGATTAAACAAGCCGTCTCCGTTCCGGTCATCGGCAATGGCGATGTCACCACCGCGCAGCAAGCCGCCGATATGCTCGAACAAACCGGCTGCGACATGGTCATGATCGGCCGCGGCGCGCTGGGCAACCCATGGCTCTTTTCTCAAATCAACGCACACCTGTCAGGCACCCCAGTTCCACCCGACCCATCGCTGCAAGAGCGCATGCAAATCCTGCGCGAACACATTACGCACATGTGCAGCCTCAAAACCGAACACTTCGGCATGCAGCAGGCACGCAAGCACGTCGCCTGGTACATCAAAGGTGTTCAGGGCGCAGCCGAGTTCCGCCGCCGCTCCGGCACTCTCACCACCCTTGCCGACCTCGACTGTCTCATCCGCGATATTCTCGCGGCCAACCTCCAGCCCGCCGGCTAACCCCATCAAACCACCATTTTCCGGCGGCCCGCCGCAACCGTTTCAGCTCATGCAATCACAATAAAACTCGCACAACAAATCCCAGAACATCGAAAGATTCCGCAAAAATCACAAAAAGAACAGGCATTGTTCCAAAAATAAACCGCTTCACAAACATCGCTCTCCATTCACATCCGTTACAATGTCTGCCCACTCATAAACTTTTTCATTTATTTTCACCGGTTTACAAACCGGTATTTTTTATTCCCAAATCTCCAAAAAACGTACACATCTTCTCCATCATAAAACATAAAATCCCCAAATCCATCTCAAAACCCCAACTAAAAAACAATCACCTGCTCCCCCAATCCACACACCTACAGTTTCACATCCTCTCTTCAAATCACTCTCCCAAAAAACTCTATTAACCATCTTTTTCTCAATCTCTTATCTCTTCTCTAAAAAATATCTCACACATACCTAAATTCATACTCAACATCCATACTCTCCCAGCCTTTCTCCAAACCCCATTTTCTATTTTCAAAAACAATCACCTGTTCCCCAATCAACACACCTAAAATTTCATCCCTCCTTCTCAAACAAATCAACTCAAAAATCCCCGATCAAAAAATAGCTATCCCCTCTTTATCTATTTTCTAAAATTATATTTCCTGTTTTTAAAAATCTTAACATTTTCTTCCGATCTATCATTCAATCTACCACAAAAATCCATCTCCTCATTTTACCCACAACGCTTTCCTCAAAAAATGTTTCATCACCTCACGACACATCCTATAATTTTTCCATATTTCATCATTCCAACTTGCATCACCATCACAAATTGTTACAAAACTATGAAAACTTCCGTTTTATGGTCGCAAAGTGCCACTTTTCGGTCGCCAAACAGCAGTTTTTGGTCCGAAAATTCCTCTCTTCTCCTTTTTAGAAAAAATACACAAAAAACAACCCCCGAATTGGGGGCTGTTTTCCAGTTTAACGATTATTCAAAATCAATAATAACTTTTAAAGCGCTTTCTCTTGCCGCGTTGCCAAAGGTTTCATACGCCTGCATAATCTCACTAAATTTAAAGTGATGCGTAACCAACTTCTGCGGCTCAATCCGGCCTGACGCAACGGTTTTCAGCAACATCGGGGTCGTATTCGTGCTCACCAAACCAGTCGCAATCGTAATATTTTTAATCCACAAATCCTCCAAATGCAACTCCACCGACTTACCATGCACACCCACATTTGCAACATGACCACCCTTTGCAATAACCTTCTGGCAAATGTCAAACGTCTGCGGTATGCCAACTGCCTCAATCGCCACATCCACACCAACGCCGTCGGTCATCTCATACACTTTTTTCACAGCCGCATCCAAGTCTTTTGAGTTCACCGTATCAGTCGCACCAAAGGCTCGCGAAGCCTGCAAACGGTTGTCATCCAAATCAATCATAATGATGCGCGAAGGCGAGTAAAACTGCGCAGTCAGCAGCGCAGAAAGGCCAATCGGGCCAGAGCCAACAATCGCAACGGTATCGCCAGGTTTCACCTGTCCGTTGAGCACACCGATCTCAAAACCGGTCGGCAAAATATCACTAATCATAACCGCCGCATCATCGGTAATCGACTCCGGAATGTGATACAAGCTATTGTCCGCATAGGGAATATGTACATACTCAGCCTGCGTACCGTCAATCAAATGTCCCAAAATCCAGCCACCGTTATCACAGTGCGCATACAAACTTTTCTTACAGTAAGGGCAAGTTCCACACGCCGTTACGCACGAAACAATTACCTTATCCCCTACCTTAAAATTGCTTACATTCGCACCAACCGACTCCACAATACCAATACCTTCATGCCCTAAAATCAAGCCTTCCGGCACTTCCGGTGTATCACCTTTTAAAATATGCAAATCTGTTCCGCAAATCGTTGTTTTCAACATTTTCACCACAGCCGCCTCGCCATTTTGCGGAGTCGGTTTTGGTCTTTCTACAATTTCTTTTTTACCAGGTCCCAAATATGCCAATGCTTTCATTGTCGCACTCATCATAATATCCTCCTTCAATTTAGCAAATTTTATTGCATGCTCCTATCATATAACAAACAATACTATTTGTAAATAATAAATAAAAACTTAACAATGTGTGATATTTTTTTAACTATATTTCTATATCTCTTCATCCATCCTCGCATAGATTCTGTTTTTGTATTTTATTAAAAATAATTTTCACTTTGATAAAAGCATTCCAGCCGCATGCGTAATAGTATGTAAGAACAGGATTCTCCTGCAGGAGGTGTTCGCTTGAAAGCAAAAATTATGGATACCGGACATTTGCTCGTCATCTTAAGTCAAACAGAAGTCCTGCGCCTGGGGCTAAACCACAACATGGCTCGTATGCCTACGGCACTCTGCAAAATGACGCTGGCAAAGCTATTTTTAGAGGGCTGCCGCCACACCGGCTTTGCCTACCGCAACGCGCACGACATTACAATCCGCACCTTCTCCGTGCGAGACGGTACATTGGCATTGCTATTTTGCGTGCAAAGCAGCAGCAAACTCTCATCAACACCGCGCCGCCGGTTCCGCATCAAACAAACCACTGGCCCTTATATTTATCGATTCGCCTGCTGCACCGATCTGCTCAACGCCGTAGAACAACTAGTCAAAACCGGAATCTCTTGCCCTGGCGCCACGCTGCTGCGTGTTGGCATGCAGTACGACGTTATTTTTCCGTTGCACCGGAAAATGCGTCGACGAGCACAGGCACTGCTGGCAGAATACGGCGTTCTACGCGGCAAAGGGCGTATCGCTGCTGCAGCTGCACAAGAGCACGGCGAATGGCTCTCAAATGACCTGCTAAACAGCATCAGCGGCATAAAGCCTTAAACGCTCTGTGCCGCCTGTTTTAAGTCTGCTATCATCTTCTGTGGGTCTGGTGCACGAAATACACTGGTACCCGCAACACAAATATCCACGCCTGCTTTGGCGCTGGTAACAACCGTCTGCAAATCAATGCCTCCATCCACCTGCACCAATAAATCTGGGGTACGCCGCTTGAGTTTCTCGACCTTTAGCATCATATCGGCCATATATGCCTGTCCACCAAAACCAGGCTCCACCGTCATTATCAATACCATATCCAGCTTGTCCAAATAGTCAAATACGGCTTCCACCGGTGTACCAGGTTTCACTGCCAGTGCCGGTTTTACTCCGTACTCCAAAATTGTGTCGATAGTACCTATAACGTCCGTCTCCGCCTCAATATGAAACGAAATAATGTCTGCGCCAGCCTTACAAAAGTCAGCAATATACCGCTTCGGGTGCTCAATCATCAAATGTACATCAAACGGCAAGGACGAATACTGCCGCACCGCCTTGATTACAGGCGCGCCAAAGGTCAGATTCGGCACAAACATTCCATCCATCACGTCCAAGTGAATCCAATCAGCACCTGCCTGTGTAATCATTGCAACCTGCTCACCCAACTTTGAAAAATCCGCTGCCAAAACCGATGGTGCGATTAGCATCCCGCATCCCTCCGCAATCTTTGTTGTTTTGATTGTACCGCAAAAATACATGTTTTTCAAGCATACAAAAGCCCGCCGTACAAAAAGCACAGCGGGCTATATCTATAAAAAGGGGTTTTTCACCCCGTAATCTAATGTATGCCGCATCAACAAAGCCGGTGCATTAAGCGCAGCGTTTTACCTCTGCCGATTTTTGCATAGAAGCCACCGCTACACAGGTAGGTGATTGCACAGCCGATTGCATCTGTCGCTGTTGTTTCCGAGCTTTTGCTCTGTGCCGTGCAAATACTTTTTCACGATGCAGATGAAACAACGCACATACTGCCAAAATCAACTGTGCCACAAGTTGCAACAGTTGCGCCTGCCAAACTCCTCCACCGGTCACCATAGCCATCACTCCCATAGAACAACACAACAGGCACACATACCACGAAGCAAAACTCCTAGGTCGATATTTTAACACCAATGCTATGGTAAACAGTAACAGACCACCACCAGTAAATATCTGCAACATGATTGTCATCTCTCCTCTTTCTCTGTATCTAAAACCCGAACATATATTCGATTTGTGTGATTTTATTGTAGCATACGTTTGGAAAAATGACAAGCAATTTTTTTCAGTTTATTCATTGCTGTCCAAAACATGGTACAACAAGGCAGCAAATAAAGAACAGCCCCCACAGGAGCTGTTCTTTATCGGTTTATGCCAGAATATACACATCCATCTGACGACGACCAAAATTAATACACTCGCTTAAAGTATTATAATACAAATCTACCAATGCCTGGCCTGACAGTAGTGCACCTCCGGTATCAGCAGCAATGGCATAACCATAGACAATGCTACCATCCGGTGAAGCAATATACAACCGTGTTCCATAAGGAATCACATTGGGGTTAACTGCTACGCGACCCACGGCTGCCGGTGCACCAGTTGAAGTAATCCCACCACCGGTATATGCCGTGCAAGACCCTCTGAGCACACGCGCTACCTGTAATACATTACCATTTGCATCCTGAATCGTGCTGCCGTTCACAACGACCGGTGCAGCCTGCACTGCTGTTTTCTTCGCAACTGGTCTTGCTTTAGTCCCTACCAGTTTTATTGCCTCCACCGGTGCTGTTTCCGCCAGAACTACAACATCGGTCGCTTCTACCAATTGTCCATTTACAAATTTGCATTCTTTTACAGCTGTTTTGCTGCCGTTCACACCTTCTGTTTGGAATTCCGTTTCTCCCTGATATAAATTGTCGGTTTTCACTTCACGCGTTTCAAATGGCAAAACCTCTGTTACAGTCTGCGTTGCATACGTTACACGATTCACAGCAAGTTCCATTCCATCATAAAGACGTGTCTGCAAATCTTCACTTAAGGTATCCTCTTTACCAAGCGTCAAATTTGCTGCATCAATCACATTTTCAACCGGCCCCTCCGGCACATCTGTAGTCTGTGCTACACCGTTATCCCACACCGTTACTTTATGATAACGTGTCACAACCAAGCGATCCTGCATGGTCAGCGTGCCGTTTCGATCTGTATTCAGCACATCATTCTCGTCTAAAGCAACACCTGCTTTTTCCATTACGCTTGTAATCAAATCGCCATAATGTGCCGATACAACTGTTTGCGTTCCATCTGCTTCCACTGTCGTATCCATTGGGCGGCGAACTCTAATCACTACACCATTGGTATCGTCACGCTCTACAATGTCTGCTTCCCCAACCTGAATATTGGCTCTGTCAAGTAGTTCTTTTGTATCTGTTGTAGATAAATTTACCCGATAAGCAACATCATTGTCATAGATCGTTGCTTTGCCAGTTGTAGCCATAACGCTTACAACTGAACCAACTCCGATCACCGTAGCCATCGCAATTGCCACAACACGCTTGATTGGCGTATTGAATAACTGCAATGGTTTGCGTTTCTGTGATTCTGTCTGTTTCATAGCGATTCTCTGCACTCCTTCACTCTCGCGGCAACGGGCAGTTTTTATTTGTGATATATGCCTGTGCCGTTTGCTTGCGGATTACCGATGTTTGCTATTATATTCACTGTTTTCCCATATGTCAAATGAAAAACAGGCTTCAAATTGTATAAATTGCACAAATAAAATTTCCATAAAATTCAAATAAAGCCATCTTTCCAGATGTTTATTCCATTTTTTTACTTTTATGTTAATTCTACCGCTTTATTTTATGTGCATTTTGTTAAAAAATAGATATTACAGTACTGTTACAACTATTACATGCACGTTTTATTTACATCATTCCAGCTACTTTCTCCTGTATCTTCAATTTTTATTTTTAGTCAAAACACGTAAAAACAGCTTATCTACAGAGAATTTTGTCATTTCAGTTCTTTATACTGCATGACTTTTTTAAAACTGAAAACCCTAAAAAACAGCAATTTGAAAATCAAAAATTATATTTTTGAGAAAAATCTTATGTAAACCAATCATTTTCACGTAATCTCTACGCTTTTTTGAACTCTTTCTCCCACTTATTTTAAATTGCACCCTTATTTTTTGTTCCACGTTCATTCAAAAATTTAAAAAAATTACAAACTGTAATCTTTGTAACAACACCCACTGTATCTTGTGTAAAAAAGACTGTCAATGCTCTCCTTTATTTGATACAAAACAAAAAAATATCTTCATTCTCAATATATCTCCACACTATTAATAATACAAAAAATATTTTTATTGAGAAAATTTTCTTTTTCATTAATATATAAATAAATTTTACAGCAAAATTTAAAATATATATACTGCTACTCTGAGCTATTTTTTTGTAATCCAAAATTCGGTTATCCGTTTTACAAAATCTATTATTCCTATATATTGTGGTAAAAAAGATGCCTCCCGCAAACGCGAAAGGCAAATAAAAATCCAGATAAAGTTATCTCTTTGAAAACTGCGGTGCTCTTCTTGCTCCCTTAAGACCGTATTTCTTACGTTCCTTCATTCTCGGGTCGCGTGTGAGGAAGCCCGCTTTTTTCAGAGCAGGACGGAGATTCTCAGAATCATATTGCAGCAAAGCTCTTGCAACGCCATGGCGAATTGCGCCTGCCTGACCGGTTACTCCACCGCCTGCTACACGGCAAACAATATCGAATTTACCCTCGGTCTTGGTCAGGTTCAACGGCTGCCGCACGATTAATTTCAGTGTCTCTAAGCCAAAGTAATCGTCAATGTCTCTATCATTCACAGTCACCTTGCCAGTGCCCTGATACAATCTTACGCGGGCAACAGAGCTTTTTCTTCTGCCTGTGCCATAAAAATAAGACTCTTTGTTATACATTTATTCCAATCCTCCTCTCTTATTTTGTCCACGCTGTGGGCTGCTGTGCCTGATGTACATGCTCAGCACCAGCATAAACGCGCAAACGAGTCAACTGTGTACGGCCGTTGTGCGTATTTGGCACCATGCCCTTCACTGCCAGTTGCATAGCAAACTCCGGCTTCTCTGCCATCAGTCTGTCATATCCCACCTCTTTCAAGTGGCCAATATAACCAGTGTGGCGGTAATATTTTTTGTTCTGCAGTTTGTTGCCGGTCAACACAGCTTCAGCACAGTTGATGATGATCACATGATCGCCGCCATCCACATGTGGGGTATATGTCGGCTTGTGCTTGCCACGCAGCAAAACTGCTGCCTGTGCAGCCACACGACCCAACGGCTTGCCTGCTGCATCGATGACATACCATTTGCGCTCTACTTGACTTGGTTTTTGCATAAAGGTAGACATTGCATTTCCTCCAAAATCTTATTTTTCAAACACGTATGCGTGTCAATGTGCATGTATGATAGTACCATATTCTGTATTACGCTGTCAAGACCAAAACCGTATTTTTTTAATTTATAAAATCACATCTCTATTTTTCTTCTGTTTTCTCTTGTTTTCTCTCGATAACTCACTCTCCATTTTAAAAAACTGTTTGCTTTTCTGTAAAAATATGGTATGATAACTCAAACGGAGGGATTGTATATGCAAATGATTATGAGCCAAATGCGCGCTGCCATTGAAGATTATCGCCTGATTAAACAGGGTGACCATATCGCACTGGGAATTTCCGGCGGTAAAGATTCCCTTATGCTACTTTGTACACTTGCAAATATGCGTCGCTTTTTGCCCATGCAGTACCAATTAACTGCCTTCACCATTGATCCCTGTTTTGACAGCAAAGAAACCGACTTTAGCCAGGTAGCAGAACTGTGTCGCCGCCTGCAAGTACCATATGAAATCCGCCGCACACAACTGAGTAAAATCATTTTTGAAGACCGCAAAGAGAGCAATCCCTGCAGTCTATGCGCACGTATGCGCCGTGGCATGCTGCACGATATGTGTAACCAGCACGGCTGCAACAAGTTAGCACTTGGCCATCATTTTGACGATGCCGTGCAAACTTTTTATATGAATCTATTTTATGGCGGCAAAATTGGCAGCTTTTCTCCGATTTCTTATCTATCCCGTAAAAATCTGTATCTCATCCGCCCCATGATCTATTGTGAAGAACGTAAGATCGAAGCCGCTGCAGAGCGTTACCGTCTTCCAGTTGTCAAAAGTGCTTGTCCAGTAGATGGCCAGACCAGTCGCCAAACCATGCAAGAGCTGATCGAAACACTAGAACAACGTTTCCCCGATCTACGTAAAAAAACGCTCGGTGCGCTTCAACGAGCTCATATTGATACTTGGGGCAAATGCAATGAAGAAACCGAATAAAAAAGCGTGGACGCAAACTGTCCACGCTTTTTTATATGCTTCGATCTAACACTGCTGCCACTTGTCCTACTTTCTGCACCAAATCTGCAAACGCTGCTACACTCAACTGCTGTGCTGCATCGCTGATTGCCTCCTTTACATTCGGATGTACCTCTACAATCAACCCATCCGCACCGACGGCAATACCAGCCAATGCCAACGGTGCAACATACCGCTCCTTACCTGCTGCATGCGAAGGGTCTATGATAATCGGCAAACTACTGCGCTCCCGCACCACCGGAACCGCCCCCACATCCAGTGTATTGCGCGTCGCTGTTTCAAACGTACGAATCCCACGTTCACACAGAACCACCTGATAATTTCCCTCACTCATAATATATTCCGCAGCATCCAGCCATTCTTCAACTGTGTTGGCAATACCACGCTTAAGCACCACCGGCACCTTCGATTTTCCAATGTCTTTGAGCAACCGAAAGTTTTGCATATTCCGTGCTCCAATCTGAAACATATCGCAATATTTTGCCGCAATATCAATCTGCTCTGATGCCATCACTTCGCTGACTACCTTCAAACCGGTTGCGTCTGCTGCCTTCCGCATCAGTTTTAGACCTTCTTCTTCCAATCCCTGAAAAGAGTACGGAGAGGTACGCGGTTTATATGCACCTCCACGCAAAAACGTGGCACCAGCTGCTTTTACTCCGATGGCCGCCTTCATAATACATTCTTCATTCTCCACCGCACATGGTCCACCCATCAATACCAATTTCTTGCTACCGATTACTTCGTCGCCCACATGCACCAAACGTCCATCTGGGCACATATCACGGCTGGCCAGCTTATATGAATGCATAATCGGTACACAGCTTTCCACGCCATCTAGCAGCGTAATATCTAGCCCACCCAGCTTGCTTTTGTCTCCCAAAATACCGATGATTGTCGCTTGCCGTCCTTCTGAAACATCTGCACCCAGACCATATTTTTTCAAAGTCTCCACAACTTCCTCTACATGTTCTCGTGTGCAGCACTTTTTCATTAAAATTACCATCTTCCAAAAAATCTCCTTTCATAAAAAACAAGTTATATTTATTTTATACTTTAAATCGCTAAAATGCAAGTAAAAAAGAAAAGCAGCCACCCTATTGGGTAACTGCTTTATGTGTTGGCATCTACCTATCTTCCCAGGCCGTCTCCAGCCAAGTATTTTCGGCACCAATGAGCTTAACTTCTGTGTTCGGTATGGGAACAGGTGGACCCTCATCGTAATCAACACCAACTTCGTCTGTTTCTGACGACTTTTTCAGTTTATCATACCACTATCAAAAAAGCAAGTCTTTTTTTCCATTATTTTTTCTTTTTTTCTCCCAAAAAATAAATTGTAAATCCGCTCTCCTTTTTTAGCATAAACTTTTCTATAATCCCCTACCAACTTACTTTTTAACAAAATAAAAGCAGGTGCCTTAACAGCCCTCTGCTTTTATTTTATAAATATTATGCCGTAGTCCAAACATTCTCCAACGTAATCGTACGCTGATTTCCATTCCAAACGGCAAAGTTCACCTTAGCTGTTTTGGTTGGGAAATTTACCTTTGCATTGTCAATCACCCATTGGCCATTTACTTTCGTTGCCCAAAGCTGTTGTCCACCAATATATTTGCCATTTGCATCATAATACATCAAAAAGTTGTCCCCCTGTGTTAGACCGTCCATAGAAGAATTCACAACCAATTGATTGTCAACTTTTTGTACCTTCACAAGCTGCTCTGCAACCGCAACATTTGTCTCTTTCGTCTCCAGAATACTGCTCTTTGGGGTATAGCTGCTAAAATGTACTCTTGCCATCACGGCATGATGTGTGCTAGCAGTGTTGGCATATTCCCATTCCTGGCCGGTCAGCTCCATGCGATTTGCAATTTTTGCACCGGCGTTGACATACATGTTATCGCTAGAATTTGTTTCACCACCCACTGTATAGCTCTTCACACTGCTATCCCAAACAGATTGCCAACCGTTAAATGCAGCCTGCTCGCCAGAATTAGTGTTAAGGGTGCCCATATAAAGCGTTGCAGTTGCGCCGTTTCTGGCTGCAAATAATTCTACTTGTGTGGTCAAAATATTTGCCTGAGTTGAAGCAAGCGCTTTGTTTGTGCTCAAATTTGCACTTGCAACAACTACTTTTTCTCCAGTTGACTTAAGTTTCAGCAAAGCCAATGTTGCACCACGTGTCTTCGTCTCACCAGGCAGCTTACCCTCTATGTTTACATTGCCATTATACAACCAAATCGTTTTGGAACTTATATGCTCAAATTTATCTTTGTTATAATAAATTCGATTGGAATCGCTTACCTCTGCATCATTGAAGATTGGTCCACGAAGGCTTGCAGGCTTAAACAAAAAGTTACCTACCGAGCCATAGTTGCTCAAATAGCTTTGAAAAGTGCGTTGAAAAGTCTCTGTTTCTTCCGTGGTTCCAAAAATATCCGGTGCATATGTATTTACCATATTTGCTTGATGTATTGCGCGAATAAATGCCTGCTGTGCAGACGGTTTGGCGTTTTCATTGACTACTGCAGATTCAGCCTGTACATTATACATCATTGCCGTAAAAGTCTTCTGATCCTCTGCTCCCGGCAGCGTTGTCTTCGCTTGTGCTGGGGTAACCAATATGCCCGCCATTACGCTGACAGCAACAAAAAATGCCAGCGTAATAGCTATTGCTTTTTTCATTGCACTCGATTTTATTACAGTATTTTTCATATGTTCGCTCCTTTTTATATGAATTTATAAAACAATTATTGTGATTTTTCCGTATCTTTATGTGCAAAATACACATTATAATGACTGGCAAAACCATGCTTTCCCTCCGGAGTGCTTTGATTGTACCATAATATAGACTTAAAAACAAGATATTTCTGGTTGTGTCTTGTTTTTTGTGAAGATAAAAAAAACAGATACCCGATTGGATACCTGCTTTTAGCAGTTTTATACAAAGCACCCTTTGTTGCTTTTATTATAACAAATTACATTCAAATTCACAAGTATATTTTTAGATTTTTTTCCATATTTTGTGCGATTACTGGTTATACTCCACAGTATCCAATAAATTTCGGCAAAGCGCTACCACACCAACCGTCACTGCAATGCCCCAAGCTAAAAACGGAAGCGGTGCCAAAACAGCCGGTCCTTGCGGATAAAGTGTTCCCAGTAAAATCGTTCCGCCAACGCCTGGTGCAGACAGCAATGCTACAAACAGCATATACAAAAACATCACAGGCCCGCGGTTGGCAGTTGTCTTACCAAACCATCTCTGAAACAGCAAACTACTTGCAATATATAGCATACCTGCCACACCGTAACCCAATGCTCCCAGCAAAGCATACAACGGATTTGCTCCCAGTGCAGCACATAAAACTGCCATCAACAACACCCCTTCCACAAACGGGCGCATTATGGTCGTCATTACAGACCAAAGCAGCTTTTGAAATGCACCAGCTGGCAATAAATATATGGTTGTATGCTCCAGCTCATCACTCCAATCACTGGCCAAGGTAAAGAAAAACTGCATATAACAACACACCAGCGTTCCAATCAATAGCGCCCAATTCGGTGATACCTCTTCCCAATCCGCAATCCGAAATGCAATGCCAAACACAGCTGCTGCAATTGTTAAAACCATGCTAGGCATACTGATAAACAATCTGCTTTTACGCCGTCCTTGCAGTAAATGTTTATAGAACAGCACATTTGCTCCCCAGCCTCGCCTGATGCCTGTAGCTGTCACACGGGTCTTTCTGCTTCCAGTTACTTTTCCTGCACGCTTATCACGGCGCACCTGCTCCATTCGCTCTGTCGATTGCAACACATCTTCATAAAAATCCAAATCTCTCCATAAAAACACTGCAATCGCAGTACCTACCACTGCCGCAAATAACACCATATATGTGGTTGCCGCAATATAATTGCCAAATACAAAACCAAACACAGCTCCTTTCAGCCATCCAAACAGTGGCACAAATTCCAAATATGGACTGCTCAAAGCTGTAACTGCACTCTCCTTTGTTCCGCCTTCTGCAAAAAACACCGCAATATAAACCGCTGCCAACGCCGACACGCACGCAAACAGTATACTCATCACCAGCCGAATACGCCGCTGCTGACCATTTGTCAGACTATAAATCATCATCGCCAAAATCTGCATGGTGCAGAGCATCACCGTCACACCCACCGCCAAAATTAAGGTCTGGCTGGCACTCATATCAAATACCTGTCCCATTGTCGAGGACTGGCACAGCAATAATACCATCACCACAAAACTTGCCAAAAGCTGCTTGAGCAAACCATAAAGTAAAATCAATCGGGGTGAAATCGGTGCACAGAATAATAAATATACATCACTCATACGAAAAAAAGTTGCACCAGATTTCAAGCCACATAACAGTACGGGCAAACCCACTAACAGCATTACACCTAAGTATCCACCATGTAGCAGCGCCAAATCTGCCTTTGTGCCTTGGGGCATTCCACCGCCAAACAGCCGCGAGGTCATCGAAGCTCCCACACCCAGCACAATGATGAGATACAACGCCAGTTTTCCAGGGCTACGCACTGCACTTACAATAAAATTTTTAACCTGCTTCCGGCAAAGATAATACAAACTTTCCATCATCCTTGTCCTCCGCGCTCGGTAATCTCAAAGAATAACGCTTCCAAATCTTCACCGCTACGTTCCATTTCAACACGTTGACGCACCGCAGCAATTTCCCCTCTATACATAATCAGCGCCTTGTCCCAAAGTTCAGCCACACTGTTGATCATATGCGTGCTGATAAGCACCGCACAACCGCTTTCCTTTAACTCAACCATCACCGCTTTAAGCTCCTTAATGGCATGCGGATCCAATCCCACAAACGGCTCATCAAACAACACTACCTTCGGTAACGGCAGCAATGCACAGCAAATACTGAGTTTTTGCTGCATACCTTTTGACAATTCTTTTCCAACTTTGTCTCGCTTATCCACCATTTCAAAGCGCTCCAACAAACGATCAGCGTACTTCCGCCATTCCGTTACGCGATACGCCCGACCAATAAATTCTAAATGTTCTTCCACTGTTAAATTTTCATATGGTGCAGGCATTTCTGGTATGTAACCAAAATTACGTTTTGCATCAATACTCTTATTTAAAAAACCGCAAATACGTACTTCTCCCGAAAAACGCAGTAATCCGGCAATACATTTAATTGCCGTCGATTTTCCTGCACCATTTGGTCCCAACAAAACTGCAATTTCGCCTGGCTGTACGGTAAAGTTTAGATCTGCATTCGCCGGCACAGCTTTATAAATTTTTGTTAAATGTACAACCTCTAGCATCAAAAAATCCTTTCTATCAAAAAAAGGCAAATGCCCTTACACACTTGCCTACCATTCTCAATTAACGATAGGTATATAATGCTGTATTACCAAACCAAACTAGCAGCATAATCCACATTGCAATCATCAACAAAATAGAAACACCGTATAAACAAATAAATGCAATTAAGAACTTCTTTACTTTTTTACGATAGATTGACATCTCCGGCACATCAAAGCACACTGCATGAGGATTCTTCTGTCCACAGTTTGGGCAACCTGGCGTTGCAGCCGTCATAAAAAAACCGCAAGTCGCGCACGCTATCAATCGATTTTTGGCATTATTACGTACACACAAATAAATAATCGCTGGTATCCAGGTGAAAATACCCGCCAACACACCCCACATTCCAGGGTTGTCATTACCTCTTGCTTTTGCATCATTATAAATCGACAAACCAAGAAAAATGTTGCCCAAAATACCACAAATTGCCCCCAGAACAATCGCCACAAGAACAATAATCCCAGCGCCAAATAAGGTTTCCGTTGGTATATTCCCATAGTTGTAAGTATACATAATAGATTTCCCTTCCAAAAAGTATAGTTTTTATTATTGTAACCGAAAACCATTACTGCGTCAATTCTAACATATATAATTTTACATAAAAAACGCCCGAACGCTGCACACGTTCGAGTAAATTAATATCACACATATACACTGAAAACTGAATAAAGGAAAAGAGGAGAAAAGAAGGAAGAGGAAGAGGGATTTATGGTCAAGCCC
>CAKSFA010000003.1 GCA_934454125.1 uncultured Eubacteriales bacterium
GGTGAATTGATTTGGGTGATACGATTTTTGAGATTTTGGGTGCAGATTTCGAGCTGGATGGAAGGTATGATGGTTTCAATTTGGCAATGGATTTTGTGGGAAGAAAAATGAGAGTACAAAGTATTGTGGAGTGTTGGGTTGAGGAATTGGTGTGATGTGGTGATGAGATACGTTTGATTTTTTGCAAAGGTTTGGGTTGTAATGCAAACTGTATTTTCATTGGATAAAGAGGTGAATTGATTTGGGTGATACGATTTTTGAGATTTTGGGTGCAGATTTCGAGCTGGATGGAAGGTATGATGGTTTCGATTTGGCAATGGATTTTGTGGGAAGAAAAATGAGAGTACAAAGTATTGTGGAGTGTTGGGCTGAGGAATTGGTGTGATGTGGTGATGGGGTACGTTTGATTTTTTGCAGTGGGGTGAGGAATAGAGTTGTGTTCTATTCAGAAGGTGAGAGGGTTTTGTTGTTTGCGGTCCAAATTGGAGTTGGGATTTGAGGGGAGCGGTTTTGTGTGGCATGGGGGTGGAGGATTTGGGGTTGACAAAAAAATTGGGCATGCGTATAATGATACTATATTGGAAAAACTGCGAAGGGAATAAGATGTGCGCAGAGCATCGGCAGAGAGCCGGCGGTTTGGTGTGAGCCGGCGTTGCAGCGTGCATGGATAGCTCATCCCGGAGTTGTTGTCTTGAGGGCCTGTTGGTATTAGAGACAAACGTGTGGCTGCGTTATCGGCCGGCATCTTTGTATATCAAAGATGCAAAGGGTGCGCTGCGTGAGCGTGCACTGAAGCAGGGTGGTACCGCGGATCAGTTGATTTCGCCCCGAACAGCGTTTTGTCGTTGTTTGGGGCTTTTTGTTTGCCTGTGCAATTTGTGACAGAGGAGCGTATTTGCAATGAAAGAAGGATTTGAAAAATATCAGCCGTTTGTGCCGGTGCATTTGCCGGATCGCACTTGGCCGGAGAAAACGTTGACCAAGGCGCCGATTTGGTGCAGCGTTGATTTGCGGGACGGGAACCAGGCTTTGGTGAATCCGATGAATCTGGAAGAGAAGCTGCTGTTTTTTCGCACGTTGGTAGAGATTGGCTTTAAAGAGATTGAGGTGGGATTTCCGTCGGCTTCGCAGACAGAATATGAGATTTTGCGGGCGCTGATTGACCGGGATTTGATACCGGAGGATGTGACGATTCAGGTTTTGGTGCAGGCAAGGCCGCATTTGATTGAAAAGACCTTTGAGGCCATCAGCGGAGCGAAAAATGTGATCGTGCATTTTTATAACTCGACCTCGATGTTGCAGCGCAAGGTGGTATTTGGCACAGATATGCAGGGTGTGATTGACATTGCTGTGCAGGGTGCAAAGCTGATTTATGAGCTGACGCAGCGTGAAATGGAAAAGACCGGTGCAAATATTCGGTTTGAATATTCGCCGGAGAGTTTTTCTGGTACGGAACCGGAAAATGCGGTGCTGATTTGTGATAAAGTGCTGGAGACGTTGCAGGCAACGCCGCAGCGCAAGGTGATTTTGAATTTGCCCAACACGGTGGAGGGTATGATGCCCAACCAACATGCCGACCAGATTGAGTATTTTTGCCGCAATTTGAAGGGGCGTGCAAATGCGATCATCAGTTTGCACCCGCACAATGACCGCGGTACGGCAACCGCAGCGACGGAGCTGGGACTGCTGGCTGGGGCAGACCGCGTGGAGGGAACCTTGTTTGGCAATGGTGAGCGCACCGGCAATGCGGATATTATGAATGTTGCGATGAATTTATATACGCAGGGGATTGACCCGAAGTTGGATTTTTCGGAAATCAACCATATTAAAGAGGTGTATGAGCAGTGCACTGAGATGAAGGTGCATCAGCGGCACCCGTATGCCGGTGAGCTGGTGTTCACGGCGTTTTCTGGTTCGCATCAGGATGCCATCAACAAGGGCGTTGCTTACATGAAGGAGCATGATTCGGAGTATTGGGAAGTGCCGTATCTGCCGATTGACCCGGCTGATCTGGGGCGGCAATATGAGCCGATTATTCGCATTAACAGCCAATCTGGCAAGGGTGGCGCGGCGTTTATTATGCAGCAGCTGTTTGGATACCAGTTGCCAAAAGCGATGCACCCGGAATTTGGCGGTATTGTAAAGGCGGCATGTGACCAGGCCGGCAGAGAGATTATGCCCAAAGAAGTGCTGGCACTGTTTGAGCGGGAATATTTGCAAGTGAACAAGCCGTATCATCTGAAAAGCTATAAGCTGTTTGAGAAAAATGATGCGGAAAATGAGACGGTTGTACATTTTGAAGGAAATTTGCGATTTGAACATACCGACCATTTGATCAGCGGCGTGGGCAATGGACCGATCGATGCGTTTTTTAATGCGCTGAAAACGGCGGGGATTACCGATTATCGGTTTGTTGCGTACCATGAGCATGCGGTGGATCAGGGGGCAAATTCGAAGGCGATTTCTTATATTCAGCTGGAATGCCCCAAGGGCGGAACCGTATTTGGCGTAGGACTGGACAGCAATATCAGTTTGGCTTCGATTAAAGGCATTATTTGTGCAATCAACCGTGCGCAGGCACGGTGAGGACAGAGGAAAGGGATTTAGATGAAGACGTATCAGATTACAGTATTGAAAGGCGACGGGATTGGACCGGAGATTGTTGAGCAGGCGATGAAAGTGCTGAGCAAAACGGCGGAAACGCACGGCTTTGCGGTGGAGTACCGGCAGGAGCGCATTGGAGGGGACGCGATCGATCACGATGGTGTGCCGCTGCCACAGCAGACGATTGATGCTTGCAAGCAGAGCGATGCCGTGCTGCTGGGTGCGGTGGGCGGCCCCAAGTGGGACGGCTTGCCGGGACAGAAGCGGCCGGAGGCAGGTTTGCTGGGGATTCGCAGTGCGTTGGGATTGTATGCCAATTTGCGCCCGGCGGTGATTTTTGCACCGTTGCGGGAGGCCTCTCCGCTGAAAGCAGAGGTGATTGGGGAATCGCTGGATATTTTGGTGGTGCGTGAATTGACCGGCGGCATTTATTTTGGTCAGCGCGGCAGGGAGCAGGCAAACGGCACAGAGCGTGCGTTTGATACCGAGTGCTACAGCGTGCCGGAAGTGGAGCGGATCGCGCGCATCGGGTTTGAAATGGCGCAAAAACGCAGCCGCCGCCTGTGTAGCGTGGACAAGGCCAATGTGCTGGAATCTTCGCGGTTGTGGCGTGAGACGGTGGTGCGCATTGGGAAGGAATACCCCGATGTTGCGCTGGAACATATGTATGTGGATAATTGTGCGATGCAGTTGGTGCGCAACCCGCAGCAGTTTGATGTGATTTTGACCTCGAATATGTTTGGTGACATTTTGTCGGACGAAGCTTCGATGATCAGCGGATCGATTGGAATGTTGGCTTCGGCGAGTTTGGGGGAAAATCAGTTTGGGTTGTATGAGCCGATTCACGGCAGTGCGCCGGACATTGCGGGAACAGGGAAGGCCAACCCGCTGGCAACGGTGCTCTCTGTGGCGATGATGCTGCGGTATACTTTGGGTGAACCGCAGGCGGCACAGGCCATTGAAGATGCAGTGGCCAAAGCGCTGTTGCAGGCGCGCACACCTGATATTTTTACACCGGGATTGCGGGCGGTGACGTGCAGCGAGATGGGCGATTTGGCTTGCACGCTGCTTTGATTGCGCGTTTGGAAGCAATAGAACATAGGACGGAAAGCCCCGAAGGCGGGGCTTTTTTTGTGCAGGGGGATTTATGGTGCGGGAGACAGGCTTGACATTTTGGAAAGGGATTCGGGATGGGTTGCCGATTTGCTTTGGTTATTTGTCGGTGGCATTTACGTTTGGCATGCTGGCAGTGGAAGGCGGGCTGCCGCCCTGGGTGGCGGTGCTGATCTCGATGGTGTGCTTTACCGGAACCGGTCAGTTTGCTGGTATTGCGCTGATTGCGGCGGGCAGTATGTATCTGGAGATGGCAATTACGATTTTTATCATCAATGTGCGGTATTTGCTGATGTCGCTTTCGCTTTCGCAAAAATTGGACAAGCAAATGAAGGTTCTGGAACGTGCAGTGCTGGCGTTTGGTGTGACCGATGAGGTGTTTGCCGTGGCGATGCAGCAGGACGGAAAGCTGGGTGGGAAATACTTAACGGGCTTGATGCTGACGCCGTATGTGGGCTGGGCGGCGGGCACGCTGCTGGGTGCAACGGTGACGGGTTTGCTGCCGCTGGCGGTGCGCAGTGCGCTGGGCATTGCAATTTATGGCATGTTTATTTCGATTATTGTGACACCGGCGCGCAGGAGCAGGCCCATTGCGCTGGTGATTGGCATTGCAGCGGCGATTAGCTGTTTGTTTTTCTGGACGCCGGGGCTAAATGGGCTGTCGAACGGTTGGGTGATCATTATTGCGGCAGTGTTGGCAGCGGCATTTGCTGCATGGAAATGCCCGGTAAAAGAGGAGGAACAGCTATGAATCTGCCGTATGTGATGCTGTGTATTTTGATTATGGCGTTGGTGACATACCCGCCGCGCATGCTGCCGCTGGTGCTGTTTCGCCGCACGATCGAGAACCGATTTATCAAGTCATTTTTGGAGTATATGCCGTATGCTGTGCTGGGTGCGATGACGTTTCCGGAGGTGCTGTTTGCAACAGCGCCGGAAGGCGGCTTTGTGTCAATGTATTTTGCTGGTAGTGTGGCGGGCATGCTGGTGGCGTTGGTGCTGGCATATTTTGGGCAGAAGCTGCCGCTGGTGGCGCTGGGCGCTGTGGCTGCAGCATTTGCCACGCAAACGGTGTGGGGTCTGTTGGCATAAACGGTGGCGGTGGCTGCCGTTTTTTTGCTTGTTTGCGCGGGCGGCGTGGTATATAATAGAGCTATGATACAAAACGGAGGGACAGCATGAAGCAGCTTGCGGATATTGGGGTGATCAAGGCGTTGCTGGCGCGGCACGGCTTTCAGTTTTCAAAGGCGTTGGGGCAGAATTTTTTAATCGACCCGCAGGTTTGCCCGCGCATGGCACAGGAGAGCGGCGCGGCAAAAGGCGTTGGAGCATTGGAGATTGGCCCGGGATTTGGCGTGTTGACGCAAGAGTTGGCGGCAAGAGCGGACACAGTGGTGGCCATTGAGTTGGACAAGCGGTTGCCGGATGTGCTAAGCGAGACGTTGGCGGGATTTGATAATGTGAAGATTGTGCAGGGAGACGTGTTGCAGCTGGATTTGCACCGGCTGTTGGAACAGGAATTTGCCGGTTTGGAGGTTGTGGTTTGCGCCAATTTGCCGTATTATATTACCTCGCCGGTGATTATGAAGCTGCTGGAAGAAAAACTGCCGGTGGCGGCGTTGACGATAATGGTGCAAAAAGAGGCGGCACAACGGATCTGTGCGCTGCCGGGCACGCGCGCTTGTGGAGCGGTGAGTGCAGCGGTGCAGTATTACAGTCGGCCGGAGATTTTGTTTGAGGTGCCAAGGGACTGCTTTTTACCGGCGCCGCAGGTGGATTCTGCGGTGATTCGGTTGACCGTGCGCAAGGAGCCGCCGGTGGCGCTGACGGTTGGGGAGCGGTATTTTTTCAAGACGGTGAAGGCGGCGTTTGGCCAGCGCAGGAAAACGGTGCTCAATGCGCTGGCAGCAGGATTGCACCGACCAAAGGAAGAGCTTGCACAGGTGCTTGCTCAGGCAGAGATTGCAGGCAATGCCAGGGCGGAGCAGTTGACGATGGAGCAGTTGGGAGCGCTTTGCAATGCGCTGTTTGTAAAGGAGGAGTGACAGATGGCAGAGAAACTTGCGTGGGGATTGTTTGGCATGGCGCTGGTGTGCACGGTGGGAGCGGCGTTTACCGGACCGCTGAGATTGGAAGCAGTTTCAGTTATTTGTGCGGTGATTGCGGTGGCGCTGAGTTTGTTTGGGATCTATTTTGCGTTTGCTGCGTGGAAGGATGAAACGTGAGTATTTGTGTTTTGTGTTGCAGTGTGATACAATAGCAGGGATTTTAAATTTGATGACAGAGCTGGAGGAAGTATGATTACAGTATCAGATGTGAGCGTTGGTTTTAACGGGCAGGATTTGTTTTCACATGTGAATTTGCTGTTTACACCGGGGAATTGCTACGGTGTGATCGGCGCAAACGGAGCGGGGAAATCGACGTTTTTGAAAACGCTTTCGGGAGATTTGGAGCCGAATAAGGGCGAGATTGCGATTGACCCGAAGTGCCGGATGTCTGTGTTGCGGCAGGATCATTTTGCGTATGAGGAGTTTACTGTGCTGGATACGATCATGCAGGGCAATGCGCGGTTGTATGAGGTGCTCAAGCAGAAAGATGCGTTGTATGCCAAACCGGAGTTCAGCGAAGAGGACGGACACCTGGCAGCGGAATTGGAGGCGGAGTTTGCCGAAATGAACGGCTGGGATGCTGAGACGGATGCCGGCAAGTTGTTGCAAGGTTTGGGGCTTGATACCGCTTTGCTGGAGACGCAGATGAGTGCGCTGAGCGAGAGCGAAAAGGTGAAGGTTTTGCTGGCGCGTGCGCTGTTTGGTCAACCGGATATTATTTTGCTGGATGAGCCGACCAATGGTTTGGATATTCAATCGGTGAGCTGGTTGGAGGACTTTTTGATGGATTATGCCGGCACGGTGATTGTTGTTTCGCATGACCGGCATTTTTTGAACAATGTTTGCACCCATATTGTGGACATTGACTATGGTAAAATTAAGCTGTATGTAGGCAACTATGATTTTTGGTATGAATCGAGCCAGTTGGTGCAACGGATGCTGCGCGATCAGAACAAGAAAAAAGAAGATAAGATCAAAGAATTGCAGAGTTTTATTCAGCGGTTTTCTGCCAATAAATCGAAGTCGAAGCAGGCGACCTCGCGCAAAAAGCTGATTGAGAAGCTGACCGTGGAGGAGATGCCGGCTTCTACACGGCGATACCCGTATGTGGGATTTCAGCCGGAGCGTGAGGTGGGCAAGGAGATTTTGAGTGTGGAGGGTCTGTGCAAGACAGTTGACGGAGTGCAGGTGCTCAAAGACGTGTCGTTTCGTGTGAATAAGGGCGATAAGATTGCCTTTGTGGGACAGAATGACATTGCCAACACAACATTGTTTCAAATTTTAGCGGGGGAGCTGGAGCCGGACGCGGGCAGCTTTAAATGGGGTGTGAGTACGACGCAGTCTTATTTTCCGAAAGATAATTCGGCATATTTTAATGATTGCGATGACAGCATTCTCAAATGGCTGGAGCAGTATGCGCAGGACACGACGGAGACGTATCTGCGGGGATTTTTGGGCAAGATGCTGTTTTCTGGCGATGATGTGCAAAAACCGGTGCGGGTGCTCTCTGGTGGTGAGAAGGTGCGGTGCATGTTGTCTCGTATGATGATGTATGGTTCGAACGTGCTGATTTTGGATCAGCCGACCAACCATTTGGATTTGGAGTCGATTACAGCGGTGAACAATGGGCTGATTGATTTTAAAGGTGTGATTTTGTTTGCCTCGCACGACCACCAGTTTGTGCAGACGGTTGCAAACCGGATTATGGAACTGAAAGAAACCGGTTTGGTGGACCGGATGACGACGTATGATGAATATTTGGAGACCATGGGGAAATAATCAAAGAAACGACCTGCATAGGCGGGTCGTTTTTTTGATTGAGGATGATGGGGCGTGGATTACCTGCGATGGAGAATGTTTTATAGGAGAGTGGTGAAGTTTTCGATGATGCAATCGGCGACTTGTTCAACGGCGGAGCGGTCTTGCCGGGCGTTGTGGTCGTAAACGGCGCAGACCCGCATGTGTGCTGCTTTTGCTCCTTGCATGGCAAGCAAAACATCTTCATAGGCGGTGCAGTGTTGCGGGGGCAGCCCCAGGCGCGCTGCGCACAACAGCCAGGCATCTGGCTGGTGTTTGCCGCGGTGGACGTCGTCAGTGGAGACGAGTGCGTCAAACAGCGTATAGATCTTGTTGTTTTGCAGGCAGGGAAGGTACAATTTTTGCGAAAGTGCAGTGCATACCCCCAGTCGTACCCCTTGTGATTTCAGGTATAGTAGATAGTCTTTTGCGCCGGGCTTGAGCGGCACGGTGTGTGCGTAAGCTTCGATGGCCATTTGGTTCCACTCGTGCATTACGTCTTCCGGGCGCTCGTTTAAAGAAAACCGCGCGATGGTGTATTCAGCGGTTTCTCGAAAGCTGAGTGCGCTGATCTCTTGGCTATAATTTTCGGGCACGGTTAGGCCGCGCTTTGCCAGAAATGCAATGTCGATGGCCTGCCAAACATGCAGGGAGTCGAGCAGTGTGCCGTCCAGGTCAAAAATTGCGCCTTGTTGGTGTATCATGGTTGCCTCCGAATGATTTGTTTTTCGTATTACGATTAAACATACCGCCCTGGCGCAGGTTTGTCAAGCTTTGCCGATAAAAAAAGGCCGCGGTGATGACCGCAGCCTTTTTTGCGTGGGTGAGATTGATTAGCAGCCACAGCCGCAGCCGTTGTTGCAGTCGTTGCTGTAATTACCAAAGCCGCCGCAGCAGAGCAGAATCAGAATAATGATGATGATCCAGGAGCAGCCGCCGCCGAATACGTTTGAATTACACATGATGTCTTCCTCCTTGTTTGGTTTATACTCCATAGTATTACATGCGGGGAAAAGGTGTGACTGGAATTTGTTTGCGGGATGATTACAAATGAGTTTTATCAAAAACGGAGAAAATTTGAGAAAATATTAGAAAATAATAGTAATCAAGAGATAAATTGATAAAATAGAGAAAGAAGGGGATTGTTTGACTTTATTTGACCTTGAATGTTTGGGAAAAAAGCGTATAATAGAATTAAAGTCAAGGAAAGTCAAAGTCAAAAGAAGAGTGGGAAGGGAAGCGTGTATCAAATGCGGATCAGTGATTATGTGGCAAATTATATTTTAGGTCTGCTGGAGGACAATGAGGAGGAGAGCGTTGAAATCAAGCGCAATGAGTTGGCCAGCACCATTGGGTGTGTGCCAAGCCAGATCAATTATGTGATCACCTCGCGCTTTACACCTGAGCAGGGATATTTGGTGGAAAGTCGGCGCGGTGGCGGCGGGTATATTCGTATCACGCGGGTGCGGTATAGTCAGGAATCTTATTTGATGCATGTGATGCACCACATTGGCGATGCGTTGGACACCCAAACGGCAACGTCGCTGCTGCATGCGCTGGCGCAAAAACAGGCGGTGGAGCCAAGTGCGCTGAAAACGATGGCGGCGGCGCTTTCGAACCAGGCGTATGCTGCGGTGCCGCAGCAGAAACGAGACGCCTTGCGGGCGGCATTGTTTAAACAAATGCTGATTACGCAATTATAATAGTGATAGGTAGTGAAAAGGGGGAATAGATATGCAATGTCAGGTTTGCGGGAAACACCCCGCCAATACACATATGAAAACGATTGTGAACGGTACGCTGACGGAGCAGCATTTGTGTGCTGTGTGTGCGCAGAACATGGGGTATGGGACTTCGCTGTTTCAGAACAATACGTTTGATCAGTTTTTTAGCAGCTTTTTTGGAAAAAAGCCGGCGCCGGAGGATACTGTGCGCTGTTCGACCTGCGGGGCGAGTCTTGCTGATATTTCGCGCACGGGCAAGGTGGGGTGTGCTGATTGCTACCGGTTGTTTTTAAAGCAGCTGACGCCATCGATTCAGCGCATGCACGGCAACACGCGTCACATTGGGAAAACACCCGCAGGCACGGCGTTGCAGCCGGCAGAGCCGAACCTGAAAACAGAAGTAGAGCGTGACCGGGAGCGATTGCAGCAGGCCATTGCGGAGCAGGACTTTGAGTTGGCGGCAAAGCTGAGGGATAAGCTGAAGGCGGCAGAGCAAGGTGGAAAAGAGGTGACGGGCGATGGAGAAAAAATGGTTTGAAAAAAGCGGCAGAGAAGGCGATGTTGTAATCAGTTCTCGGATACGGTTGGCGCGGAATTTGCAGGATACGCCGTTTCCGATTCGAATGAATGTGCAGCGTTGTAGGCAGGTGCGGGAGCGCGTAGTGCAGGCGGCAAAGCAGAGCAGCAACCCGGTTTTGCGCAATTTGATCTATCTGGATATGGAGCAGGTGGAGCAGGTGCAGGCCGTTTCGATGGTGGAAAGTCACCTCATCAGCCCGGATTTTATCAGCAAGCCGCAGGGGCGCGGGCTGTTGCTCTCGAAAGATCACGCGGTGGTGATTATGATTAATGAGGAGGATCATCTGCGGATTCAGGTGATGCGCGAGGGCATGCAGCTTCAGGAGGCGTATCGGCTGGCAGATGAGCTGGATACGGCGCTGAATGACAGTTTGCATTTTGCGTTTGACCCGGCGCTGGGCTACTTAACGCAGTGCCCGACAAATTTGGGCACGGGTATGCGTGCTTCTTTGATGCTGCATTTGCCGGCGTTGCAGCACAATGGAATGTTGCCGCGGTTGGCAACGCATCTTTCGAAAGTGGGATTGACGCTGCGGGGAACCTATGGTGAGGGTACCGAACCGGTGGGCGCGTTGTATCAGCTTTCGAACCAGGTGACGCTGGGTTTGAGTGAGACGGCGGCGATTGAAAATTTGGAGCGTATGGTGATGCAGTTGGTACAAGAGGAACGCCAGACCAGGGTTGCCATGATGCAGAGCTTGCAGATGCAGGACGTTGTGGCGCGTGCGATGGGCATTTTGCAGCATGCCAAAATTCTCAGCACAGAGGAGTTGATGCGGTTGCTTTCGCAGGTGCGACTGGGGGTTGCGTCTGGTATGATTCAGTCGGTTTCGTATGACACGCTGAACCGGTTGATGATCAATACACAGCCGGCTACGATGATGACGGCCAGAGGGCATGAGTTGTCTGCACAGGAGCGTGACCAATTGCGTGCAGAGATGGTTGCGCAGGCGCTGCAGCAGACAACCGTGTGAAGATAGAAGGGGGTACATGAGATGTACAGATTTGATGGATTTACAGAAAAAGCAAACAATGCTTTGAATTTTGCGCTGGTTGGCGCACAGGATATGGGCCATACGTATATTGGCAGTGAGCATATTATTCTGGGGTTGCTCAAGGAGGGAAGCGGTGTTGCTGCCGAGGTGCTGAGCAAACTGGGTGTAACAGAGGAGCGCTTTGCAGCGTGCATGCAGGAAAAGATTGGTGTTGGCAGCCGCACGGTGCTCTCGTTGGATGATTTTACACCGCGTAGCAAACGGATTTTGCAGATTGCGGTGATGGAGGCCTCGCGCTTGCGGCACAATTATGTGGGTACAGAGCATTTGCTGATGGCTGTGCTGGAGGATGGTGACAGCTATGGTGTGCGGTTTTTGAAACTGCTGGGTGCACGGCAGAATGATATTATGGAAGAGATCAATCAGGCGCTCAGCAGCGGTGAACAGGACGATGCGGCACCGGTATCGGCAGCCGGTAAAACGGGAAAGGGTGGCGCGACCAAGACGTTGGATCAGTTTGGCCGCGACTTGACAGCACTTGCCAAAAAGGGTGCGATTGACCCGGTGATTGGTAGGCAGACCGAAATTGAGCGCGTGGTGCAAATTTTAAGCCGTAGAACGAAAAACAACCCGTGCCTCATCGGTGAGCCGGGTGTGGGTAAAACAGCGGTGGCAGAAGGGCTTGCGCTGAAAATTGTGCAGGGCGAAGTGCCGGAACTGCTCAAAGACAAGCGTGTGGTTGCGCTGGATTTGACCAGCATGGTTGCCGGAACGAAATATCGCGGCGATTTTGAAGAGCGTATCAAAGCGGCGATGGAGGAAGTGAAGAACAGCGGCAATACCATTTTGTTCATTGATGAGCTGCATACCATCATCGGGGCAGGCGCGGCAGAGGGTTCGGCAGATGCTGCCAATATCTTAAAGCCGTCGCTGGCGCGGGGTGAGATTCAGCTCATCGGTGCGACCACCATTGAGGAGTATCGCAAGCACATCGAAAAGGATGCTGCGCTGGAGCGGCGGTTCCAGCCGGTTATGGTGGGTGAGCCGACGCAGGAGGAAGCGATTGAAATCTTAAAGGGGTTGCGTGATCGCTACGAAGCGCACCACAAGGTGAAGATTACTGATGAAGCGATTGATGCGGCGGTGAAGCTCTCTGCAAGATATATTGCGGATCGTTTTTTGCCCGACAAGGCCATTGATTTGATCGACGAGGCAGCGTCGCGCGTGCGGTTGAGTGCCTTTACCGAACCGGATGAGATTCAGGAGCTGGAAAAACGCGTCAAGCAACTGGAGCAGGAAAAAGCTGCGGCGGTGAATACGCAAGATTTTGAAGGTGCTGCTGCGATTCGTGACGAAGAGAAACAGCTGCGCCAGCGGCTGGAGCAGGAGAAAGAGAGTTGGAAGGAGAAAAAGGTTAGCGGCAACGGTACGGTTACGCCGCAGGATATTGCCAACATTGTTTCGACATGGACCGGGGTTCCTGTGGTGCAGTTGACCGAGGAGGAAAGCCAGCGGTTGCTCAAGCTGGAGGACGTGCTGCACCAGCGCATTGTTGGGCAGGATCAGGCGGTTTCAGCCGTTGCCAAGGCGATTCGCCGCGGCAGAGTGGGCCTGAAAGACCCCAAACGCCCGATTGGTTCGTTTATCTTTTTGGGCCCCACAGGTGTTGGTAAGACGGAGCTGTGCAAAACGTTGGCAGAGGCGATGTTCGGTGATGAAAATGCGATGATTCGTCTGGATATGTCGGAATATATGGAGAAGCACACGGTGTCTCGTTTGGTTGGTTCTCCTCCGGGTTATGTTGGCTATGACGAGGGCGGCCAGTTGACTGAAAAGGTGCGAAGAAAACCATATTCGGTGGTGCTGTTTGACGAGATTGAAAAAGCGCACCCGGATGTATTCAATATGCTGCTGCAAATTTTGGAAGACGGTTGCCTGACCGATTCGCAGGGCAGAAAGGTAGACTTTAAAAATACCGTCATCATTATGACCTCGAACGTTGGTGCAAGGCTGATTACCGACAGCAAGAACAACCTGGGCTTTCAGGGGCAAAAAGAGGAGGGCGCCAAAACTGCGGAGCAGGATCATAAAGATGTGCGCGAGTTGGTGCTGGCAGAGTTGCGCAACCTCTTCCGCCCGGAGTTTTTGAACCGTGTGGATGATATTATTGTTTTCCACAAGCTGGGTGAGGAGGATATTCAGAAGATTGCGGTTGGAATGCTGGAGCAGCTTAAAACCCGATTGGCTGAGTTGGATATTCAAATCAGCTTTACTGAGGCGGCTGTGCAGGCCATTGCCAAGGCAGGGTTTGACCCGGTTTATGGCGCAAGGCCTCTGCGCAGGGCGATTCAGTCTGAGATTGAAGATCGCTTGTCTGAACTGATGCTTGAAGGCAAGGCGGACAGCACGCATGGCATTGCCTGTGATTATCAGAACGACACATTTACCTTTACGATGGAGACGGCATAAAAATAAAAAAGCGCTTTGCAAGGTTGCAGGGCGCTTTTTGTATGTTTAAAATATGGTGATGATGCTTTTTTCGCAGCAGGTGGGAGAGTATGCAAACCGCTCGATGTGTGTGCCCTCAAAAAAGTAGCGGGGTTCTGTGGGGCGGTAGCGGTATTCGAATGTGTCGATGATAATTAGTTTTACCTTCATGCGGGAAGGGATGATATTTTTGATGAAGACGCTGGCCTGCTGACCGGGTTGTACGTCTGGCCGCAGCTCTGCAAGGCCGGCCAGGTTGGGGGTTAGTTCTACAAAAATACCGTATGGCTCGACAGAACGGATGACACCTGCAACGGTTTCACCTGTTTGAAATAGTGCGATGTTTTCTTCCCAGGTGCCCAGCAGCTCTTTGTGGGTTAGGGTGATGCGCCCATTTTCCAGTGATTTGACGGCTGTGCGGATGTCCATGCCGACAAAAAAGCGTTCTCTGGGGTGCTCGATGCGCGAGATGGAGATGGAATCGATTGGCAGCAGCGATACAATGCCGCAGCCGATATCTGCAAATGCGCCGAATGTTTCTAAATGCGTGATGCGGGCATTTAGAATATCGCCCGGCCGCAGAGAAGCAATGAATTCGTGCATGCATTTTTCCTGTGCCAGTCTGCGTGAGAGGACAGCGATGGTGCTGCCGTCTGTTTTTTGTTCGAATCCTGTTACGATAAAGCAAACAGGGCGGTTCACCCGTGAAATGATCGCAATATCCCGCACGCTTCCCTCTCGTATGCCGATGGCGCATTCTTCTCTGGGAATGATACCTTTCATGCTGCCAAGATCTACGATTAAATTGTGGGCGCTGTCGCAGATGAGTGCGCGGCCCTCCAGGATTTGTTCTTGCTGGCAGGCGTCTGTCAGGGCAGAGAGGTTTGCCGTTGCGGCGCGATTCTGCGGCGTATCGATCAGCCGCCCCTCCGGGTAATATAAGCTCATGTTCACAGCCTCCCTTTTTATTGTCCAAAATTATCTATATGCGCAAAAGCAGGCAATCATACACAAAGTGAGGAAATCATTTGCAAGCAGGTTGTCTGCATTTTTTGTGATTGCTGTGCAGGCACTTGCATCTTGCTGCGTTTTCGATTACAATAAAAAAGAAATCATTTCAAAAGGCGAAAGGATGTTCTTATGAAAAGACAACTCATCGGTTTGCTTGCTGCTTTGGTAGCAGTGGGCACTGTTTTTGCAGGTTGCGGCACAGATGGTTCTACTACTGCTGTTTCTTCAGCTCAATCGGAAGTTAGCTCTACGGCTTCACGCGTCAACCCGGACGCAGACAAGCCGGTCGGCTACCAACTGGAACAGCCGGCTGACGGCGAAGAGATTGCGGTAATCAACACTAGCATGGGCACGATGAAAGTGCGGTTGTTCCCCAATGCTGCGCCCAAAACTGTGGAGAATTTTACAACGCTTGCAAAGCAGGGCTATTATAATGGTCAGATTTTTCACCGTGTGATCAATGAATTTATGATTCAGGGCGGTGACCCGACTGGTACGGGTACTGGCGGTGAGAATATTTGGGGAACTGACGGATTTGAAGATGAGTTTGCGGGGAATTTGCTCAATTTACGCGGTGCGCTGGCAATGGCCAACCGCGGCAAAAACACCAATGGCAGCCAGTTTTTTATCAATCAGGCCAGTGCTGGCTCGTTTGCTAAAACCGGTTGGGATTATTATGCCAGTCTGTACGAATCCTTCCGCCAAAATCAGTCTACGTTCTTGCAGTCCTATGGAAGCATTCCGAATGTTTACCGCATTTCGCAGGAGGTTAAGGACTTATATACATTATATGGCGGAAACCCGCGGCTGGATGGTTATTACAGCGTGAACCAGACCGGGCATACCGTATTTGGTCAGGTGTTTGAAGGACTTGACGTGCTGGATGCCATTGCTGCAGTGCCGACGGACAGCAGCACCGATAAACCGTTGACGGATGTGACCATCAATAGCATTACGATTGAAACGTATCATGCCTGAGTCACTGAGCAGCAGCGCTGAGAAAGGGGGAGTGCACCATGGCTGGTACCGGCAAAGCGGCAGAGCAGACTATTCTGCCGCAGGATGAAAAAAGCAGGCGCTATGCATGGCTTGCGTATCTTCCGTTTGTTTGGATTTTCAGTTTTTTTGCACGCCCCAAAGATGCCTTTGTGCGTTTTCATGCAAAGCAGGGGATGAAATTGACCGGTTTGATTTGTTTGATTGGTGCGGCAGGCTGGGCGCTCAATGCGCTAATCTCTTGGTTATTTTCTTATCAAATCGCAACCCCAACGGCAGAAGATCTCAGTCATGTTACAACGGGTGTGAATCAGGTGGGGCAGACGCTGTGTATTGTGGTTGCGTTTTCGGCAACGGTGCTTTGTGTGGCATATTTTCTCTTTGGAGTGATTCATGCAGCGCGCGGCAAGACCAAAATTTTGCCGCTGCCGCACCGGCGAAAGACCGAAAAAACACAGATAAAATCAAAAGCAGACAACTAAAAGATTTTCTGCCGAAAAAATCAGAATCGCATTGACAGATGATACAGAAAAGCGCTATAATGAAACAGAATTGATATGTTCCCAACCGCATGAACATGTTTGCTTGGGAACATCTTTTTTGTTTTATTTTTACGCCGCTGTGGTGCGGCTGTTTCTTTACAACGCGTACATGGGAGGATTTTATGGATACCAAATATATTTTCGTTACCGGTGGAGTTGTCTCCGGTTTGGGCAAAGGCATTACGGCGGCATCTTTGGGTCGCTTGTTAAAAGCGCGTGGTCTGAAAGTGACCATGCAAAAATTTGACCCTTATTTGAATATCGACCCTGGTACCATGAATCCTTTTCAACACGGTGAAGTTTTTGTGACGGATGACGGCGCTGAGACGGATCTGGATTTGGGACATTATGAGCGCTTTATTGATGAAAGTCTTTCGCAGAACAGCAATGTTACCTCTGGCAGAATTTACTGGAATGTTCTGCAAAATGAGCGCAATGGGCATTACCAGGGCGGCACTGTGCAGGTGATTCCGCACATCACCAATGAGATTAAAAACCGTATTGCATTGGGCAAGGAAAATGTGGATGTTGCCATTGTTGAGGTAGGCGGCACCGTTGGCGACATTGAAAGTCAGCCCTTTTTAGAAGCGATTCGGCAATTTGGGGCAGAGGTTGGCCGCGGAAATTGTCTGTTTATTCATGTTACGCTTGTGCCTTATCTTGCTGCTTCGAGCGAGCAAAAAACCAAACCGACGCAGCACAGTGTGAAAGAACTGCTTTCTATCGGGATTCAACCAGATGTGATTGTGTTACGTGCCGATATGGAAGTTGCGGAAGAACATAAGAAAAAAATCGCATTGTTTTGCAATGTGCCGGAAAATTGCGTGATTCAAAACCTGGATTTGCCACTGTTGTATTCGGTGCCGTTGGCTCTGAAAGAGGAGCATCTGGATGACATTGTGTGCACGCGTTTTGGGTTGCAAACTCCGCCGGCCGATTTGACCGAGTGGACGGAAATGGTCAACACTGCATTGTCTATTCATAAAACGGTGAAAATTGGTATGGTGGGCAAATATGTTGAGCTGCGCGATGCGTACCTGAGCGTTGCTGAGGCATTGACGCATGGCGGCATTGGCAATAAAGTGAAGGTTGACATTGCATGGATTGATTCTGAGGAGCTTGACCCGCAGAATGTTGCGCAAAAGCTGGGAGATCTGGATGCGATTTTGGTGCCGGGCGGCTTTGGTCAGCGCGGCGTTGAGGGCAAGATTGAAGCGATTCGCTATGCACGCACGCATCAGGTGCCATTTTTTGGAATTTGCCTTGGCATGCAGCTTGCTGTGATTGAATATAGCCGCAATGTGCTTGGTTTGGTTGATGCAAATTCTTCTGAGTTTGACCCGCAGGGAAAAAATTCTGTGATTGCCATTATGCCTGACCAGAAAAATGTTGAGCAGCTTGGCGGCACGATGCGCCTGGGTCAATACCCCTGCCAGATTCTGCCCAATACCAAAGCAGAAGAGGTTTACGGTGATACGCTGATTTATGAGCGCCATCGTCATCGTTTTGAGGTGAATAATGATTATCGTGGGCAGCTTGAGCAGGCAGGAATGGTGTTCTCTGGCAGATCGCCTGATAATCGAATTGTAGAAATGATGGAGATTCAGGATCATCCCTGGTATCTGGCAGTGCAGTTCCATCCGGAATTTAAATCTCGACCCAACCGCCCGCACCCGTTGTTTAACAGCTTTGTTGGTGCAGCACTTGCTTATAAAGAGTCTCGGTAACCGTTCTCTTACAGGGGAGATATAGTGACATGGAATACCTGACCTTAAATAACGGTATGCAGATGCCTTTGCTGGGTTTTGGCACGTGGGATGTGCGGGGTGATTCTGGCAAACGCAGTATTTTGGATGCGCTGGAATTGGGCTACCGTTTGATTGACACGGCACGTATGTATGAAAATGAAGCCATGGTTGGTGCGGCGATGCGTGAGAGTGGGCTTGATAGAGCAGAGCTATTTTTGACAACGAAGCTGCATCGCCTCTGTGCGGATTATCACAGCGCGAAAGCCGGAATCGAGTGCTCGCTGAATGAATTGCAGACAGATTATATTGATTTGCTGTTGATACACGAGCCGTATGAACATGCGCTTGAGATGTATCAGGCTATGCAGGAGGCTTATCAACAGGGTAAAGTGAAAGCGCTGGGGATTTCTAATTTTAATGCGGCGGAATATTCTGACTTTTTGTGCAACTGCGGACTGGTTCCTGCGGTGAATCAGGTAGAGTCGCATGTGTATCACACGCAGCTTACGCTGCAAAATTTGCTTCAGAAAAACGGCACACAGATGCAGTCTTGGGCGCCGTTTACACAGGGGCGGCGCAATCTTTTTGCAGAGCCGGTGCTTAACCGGATTGGAACGCAATATCAAAAAACGGCGGCACAGGTTGCGTTGCGATTTTTGGTGCAGCATCACATTGCGGTGATTCCTAAATCGGTGCATCGCGTGCGTATGGCAGAAAATTTTGCGATTTTTGATTTTGAGCTGTCTCAGGAGGACATTGCGCAGATTGCTTGTCTGGATGAAGCGTGTTCTTTGTTTGGTTGGTATTGAAATGGTATGGAACAGCTGCTGAATGAGGCATGTTTGCAAAATAGAGAATCCTCCGTATGACCTAGTTATACGGAGGATTTTTGTGTACATCTTTCAACAAAGAACTGGAATAAATGATTAGACAAGTGGAGTTGTTTTGAGATGTTTTGATAAAATGGATACAACGATATGAATGATGAGCACCGCAATCAATAATACAGCGAAAACTCGATGCATGGGAAACCATTTGGCTTTCAATTTGTTTCGTGCGCAATAGGTGAGTGCTAATAGAATCAGCAATACCAACACAAGGATTCCTGAAAGATTTTCGGTGATTGCTTGCGGATGTTTTATAAAAGAAAGTAAGCCATGGATGGCTCCTGTCGCAATTACAGCAATGCCCAAAGGTTTGTGAATTTTACTGAAAAATGCGTTCATACGTTTATTCTTTGATATTCTCCCGACATATTTTATCAATAAGAGAATACACATGACAAAAGATATTGCTCCAAGCCAACGATCCAACAGTATGTTCTCCTTTTAAATTTTGTTTGATCTTGTGTTTTGACCAAAATAAATCATATCAGAAAATTGTCGAAAAATCTACTGCTGTATGAAAAAACACCTAAAAAATCTGAAAATTTTTCGGGTGTTTTTTCTATATTTTGTGCAAGATTCTGTACATAAACAACATCTATTCCAGAAATGCTCTTGGTTGATACCGGAACAGTTTTGCTACGATTTTTGCCGGAAAGCGCGCGAGCGCTTCGTTATAAATTTTTACAGTTTCGTTATAGTGCGCCCGAGCTGCTGCGATTGCTTGATGCACAGATTCTAATTGTGTTAAGATGGTTGACAAACGGGGATTTGTGGTTGCAAATCCTGCGTTTTTGGTTGCTTCCAAGAGACTCTGTTCCAATGCAGTCAGCTGCTTGTTTGCTTCTTCTAATTCGACCGCTGTGTTGGCTTGCAGCGCATTTTCGCACGGAACTGCAATGGGAATAGCAGCTTCTGGATACTCAGTTTTGAGCAGATTGCCCCAATCGCTTAGTAACGCTGCGCGTTGGCGTATTTGTGTTTGGAGTTTTGCTCTGGCATCGCCCGTTTTCAATGAGCGCCGCAACAATTTATTTGACGAAGAAAGCAAGGAGATCATAGCAATTAAAATGAAGAGCGTAACGATTACGCCGATAATCCAGGGGATGATCACAGCTAGTACCTCCGATGAAATTATTGAATCATATTTTCAGAAATGCGATAACAGAGCGTCATCAGGCTATCTCCTAAATGTACATTTTCTACAATCGCGTCTGAATATTTTGGGTTGATATCGTAGTGGCTAAAATTCCAATAGTTTTTTATACCCAGCGCATACAGGCGGTCTACCGTTTCTGCAACGGCCTCTTGCGGTATGCATAACACTGCCATATCTGGGTGGATTTTTTGGCAAAATTCCTCTAGCTTTGCAAGATCTAAAATGGTATGTTCTTTTAACTGGCTGCCAATTTTTTGGGGATCATTATCAAAAATGCCAGTTAGCACAAAGCCTTGCATTTCAAAGGCAAAGTGCATGGTGACAGCGTGCCCCAGGTTGCCGGCACCCATAATAATAGTTTTGTAAGAGTTCTGAATGCCCATAATGTGGCCGATTTCGGTGCGAAGCTGATCGACCATGTAGCCGTAGCCCTGTTGACCAAAACCGCCAAAACAGTTGAGGTCTTGCCGGATTTGCGAGGCGGTTAATCCCATATTTTCCGAAAGCTCTTTGGAGGAGATGCGCGTGATGCCCTTGTTTTTCAGCGCTGTTAAATGGCGGTAATAACGGGGGAGTCTGCGGATTACAGGCATTGAAATATAATTTTTTGCCATTGGTTTTGTGCACCTCCGAAATCCGTTACAGAAGCTTGACCAGGCGGTGATTGATTTCTTTCAAAAAGGTTTCTGTATCTACTGTTTGCTTATTTTCCAAGGTGGACAGTGCGTATAAATCGCCTGTCATTACACCTTCTTCGATGGTGGTTAAAGCGGCTTTTTCGAGTTTGTTTGCAAACTCAACCAGTGCTGTGGTATTGTCCAGTTCTCCTCTTTTGCGCAGAGCGCCAGTCCAGGCAAATAGCGTTGCCATGGAGTTGGTAGAGGTTTTTTCGCCTTTTAAATGCTTATAATAATGGCGCTGCACTGTGCCGTGGGCAGCTTCATATTCATAGACGCCGTCTGGTGAAACCAGTACGGAGGTCATCATAGCAAGGCTGCCAAAGGCGGTTGCGACCATGTCGGACATTACATCGCCGTCGTAGTTTTTGCATGCCCAAATATAGCCGCCGTTTGAGCGGACAACTCTGGCTACGGCGTCATCGATTAAGGTGTAAAAATATTCAATGCCAGTCGCTTCAAATTTTGCTTTATACTCGTTTGCGTAGATTTCAGCAAAGATATCTTTAAAACGGTGATCGTATTTTTTTGAAATGGTATCTTTGGTAGAAAACCACAGATCCTGTTTTACGTCCAGAGCATAATTCAGGCAAGCGCGCGCAAAGCTGGCAATGCTTTTATCGAGGTTGTGCAGCCCCTGCACAATACCGGACGTTTCAAAGCTATGAATTAGTTCGCGGACTTCGGTGCCATCTGCGTGCGTCAGTACCAGCTCAGCTTTGCTGCCTGCTTCAGCAGTCATTTCTGTATTGCGGTAAACATCGCCATAGGCATGACGGGCGATTGTGATTGGTTTTGTCCAGGTTGGGATAAACGGTGTGATACCTTTGACCAGGATCGGTGCACGAAATACGGTGCCGTCCAGCAGAGCGCGAATCGTACCGTTGGGGGACTTCCACATTTGCTTGAGTTTATATTCTTCCACGCGGTCTGCATTGGGCGTAATGGTGGCACATTTTACAGCAACACCATACTTTTTGGTTGCCTGTGCAGAATCAAAAGTGACGCGGTCATCGGTCGCATCGCGGTGTTCCAGGCCAAGGTCGTAATACTCCGTTTTTAAATCAATGTATGGAGTTAGCAAAATTTCTTTGATCATCTTCCAGATGATGCGTGTCATTTCATCGCCGTCCATTTCGACTAACGGCGTTTTCATTTGTATTTTCTCTCCCATGTGCGATCCTCCTATTAACTGTTTTGTTCTCTGGTATAGTTGAGCAAACCGCCGGCCAACACCAATTCGCGCTGCCGTTCGGTCAAGACTGGTTCCAGTTCAATTTCGATACCTTTGGTTTTGTCTTTTAGTATTACGGTGCCGCCGCCGGAAATTGCTGCGCGGATATTTGGCAACTCCAGTTCATCCATTTGATCAATTTTATCATAGTCTGCTTCGTTTTTGAATACGAACGGCAAAATACCCGCATTTGCAAGGTTTGCACAGTGAATGCGTGCAAAGGACTTTGCAATGACTGCTTTCACCCCCAGATACAGTGGAACCAGCGCAGCGTGCTCGCGTGAAGAACCCTGGCCGTAATTGACGCCGCCAATGACGATGCTTGGACCTTCTTTGCGGCAACGCTCTGGGAATTGTTCGTCACAGACTGCAAAGCAGAAATTGGATAAGTACGGAATGTTGGAGCGATACGGCAAGATTTTTGCGCCGGCGGGCATGATGTGGTCTGTGGTAATATTGTCGCCCACTTTGAGCAACGCTTTTGCTGTGATTGTTTCCTCCAGAGCCGAAGAAGCGGGGAATTCTTTGATGTTTGGTCCACGCAGGACTTCTACGGTGTCCATTTCTTCTGCCGGTACAGGGGGTTCGACCATATTGTCGTTGATCAGAAAATGCTCTGGTTGTGCGATTGTGACGGCTTCGCCCAATGTTTGGGGATTGGTGAATACGCCGGTTAACGCAGAAACGGCCGCTGTTTCGGGGCTTACCAAATATACCTGACCGGTTGCAGTGCCTGAACGGCCTTCAAAATTGCGATTGAAGGTGCGCAGTGACACACCGTTGGAGTTGGGCGATTGCCCCATACCGATGCACGGACCGCAGGCGCTTTCTAAAATACGTGCACCGGCGGAGATCAGGTCAGCCAAAGCGCCGTTTTGAGCCAGCATCTGGAAGACTTGCTTGGAGCCTGGAGCGATGGATAGACTGACATCGGGGTGGACAGTTTTGCCTTTTAAAATGGATGCGACACGCATCAGGTCTAAATAGGAAGAGTTGGTGCAGGAGCCAATGCACACCTGATCGACTTTTTTTGGTCCGATCTCGTCGATTGCTTTGATATTGTCAGGGCTGTGCGGGCAAGCAGCTAGCGGTTTGAGCGCTGAGAGATTGATTTCGTATACCTCGTCATAGAGAGCATCGTCATCGGCTTTTAGCTCTACCCAGTCTGTCTCGCGGTCTTGGGCTTTCAAAAAGCCGCGGGTTACGTCGTCAGATGGGAAGATGGAGGTTGTGGCACCCAGCTCGGCACCCATGTTTGTGATGGTTGCACGCTCTGGCACGGTTAGTGTGGCAACGCCGGGACCGCCGTATTCAATGATTTTGCCAACGCCGCCTTTTACGGTGAGCAGACGCAGAACCTCTAAAATTACGTCTTTGGCAGAAACCCAGCTTTGCAATTTACCGGTCAGATTGATGCGTACCATTTTTGGCATGGTGATGTGGTAGGCACCGCCGCCCATTGCAACAGCAACGTCCAAACCGCCAGCTCCCATGGCCAGCATACCGATGCCGCCATTGGTTGGGGTGTGGCTATCAGAGCCGATGAGGGTTTTGCCTGGCACGCCAAAGCGCTCCAGGTGCACCTGGTGGCAAATGCCGTTGCCTGGACGTGAAAAGTAAATGCCGTGTTTTTTGCAAACAGTTTGAATAAACTTGTGGTCATCGGCGTTTTCGAAACCGGTTTGCAGTGTGTTGTGGTCAATGTATGCGACTGATTTTTCGGTTTTGACGCGCGGCACGCCCATTGCCTCAAACTCCAGATATGCCATTGTTCCGGTGGCATCTTGGGTTAGGGTTTGATCAATTTTCAGGCCAATGTCGCTGCCGGTTGTCATTTCACCGGTGAGCAGGTGCGCTTTTATGATTTTTTGTGCAATTGTATTTCCCATTGGTATCTCCTTTTAAAAGTTGGTCTGTTTTTATCTGTAACAAGTATTTTGCAGTTGATCGTTCTTTTTATTATCCAATATTTTTCAATGCTTGTCAACTTGTTAAGCTTGTTTTCAAGGTATATTATATAATGTATAGAAACTGACGTACAGTCGTTTTGAAAGAGGGAAATTGCGCTGCTGTTTTTTTTGTGCTATAATACTACGATGACCACCGATTGCATGTATTGCGTGCGAATGCAAACAGAAATTTTTCTATTTGCTGTATGTTTTACATAGCTTTACGGCACACTATGTGTTGTAGGAGGTGGTGCAGATGGATCAGTTTCAAAGCAAAAAACAGGGTGCAGTGCAAACATCTGAAGCGCCAGAAGACGAACAAAGTGAACAGCAGGATCCGCAGCTCAATGAAATTCAGCAGATGGGCTCAGTGCTGACGGATAATGGTAAGCATAAGATACATTGTCTTACCATCATTGGGCAGATTGAGGGACATTATGTGCTGCCCAGCCAAAATAAAACGACCAAATATGAGCATATCATTCCTCAGTTGGTTGCGATTGAAGAGGAACCGACCATTGAAGGTTTGTTGATTTTGCTCAATACGGTGGGCGGAGATGTGGAGGCAGGACTTGCTTTGGCAGAGTTGTTTGCTGGAATGAAAAAGCCCACGGTTTCGCTGGTGCTTGGCGGTGGACATTCCATTGGCGTTCCACTGGCGGTTGCGGCGCGGAAGTCATTTATTGCGCCATCGGCAACGATGACGATCCACCCGGTGCGTATGAATGGTTTGACACTGGGGGTGCCGCAGACGTTTGAATATTTTCAGCGTATGCAGCAGCGTATTACGGAATTTGTGTGCAAACATTCTCAAATTAAGCCGGAACGTTTTTATAACTTGGCAATGAATACAGAAGAGCTTGTGATGGACGTAGGAACTGTGCTGGACGGAAAAGATGCAGTGGCAGAAGGGTTGATTGATGGACTGGGCAGCCTTTCTGATGCATTGGAGTGTTTATATGATATGATTGATGATGCACAGACACCGCAGACAGAGCGAGCATAGATTGTTAATAGGTATTTTGAGACAATGGCCTGAAGCGGCCTTGTTTACATAGACTTAAGATAGAACGGGAGGTGAAACTATGGCGCAGAAACCAAACAAAAAACCAGCGCACGCAAAGGCCAAGCATGGTTCATCAAAAGGCGGCGTACATACCAAAAGTGCGACTGGGAGAGCAAATGATGCCGATGGCTTGAAACAGCGTAACCAGCTTGTTGCGATTTTGCTGTTTGCATTTTCGATTTTTCTGGGGTGTTTGGTGTGCTTTCGTGGAGAGAGCGCTTGGGCTTGGATGCACCATGCTTTTTTGGGACTGTTTGGTTTAATGTCGCTGGCATGGCCTGTTTTGCTCTGTTATATTTCAATTGTTATTGCGTTTGGACGGGCACAGCCACGAACGCTCTCTCGCATTGTTACGACTGTGATTTTGATTGTGGTGCTGTGTTCTACGGTTTATATCTTCACTACCACAGAAGAGGAACAAAATCTGCCCTTTATTATGAATATGACACGCTTGTATGATCAGGGAGCGGGGAATGCTGGTGCCGGTATTTTCAGCGGGATTTTTGGGATTCCGATTGTTTCGATTCTTGGTTTTACGGGAGCCAAAATCGTCATTCTGATTGCATTGTTCATTATACTGATGGTGCTGACAGGTATGACACTGCCCAGCCTGGTGCATGCATTTACAAGACCGGCAACGCGTGTTGCGGCGAATTTGCAACAAGCAAAACAGAATAAAGCGGTGCAGCAGAACCAAGAGGGAGGACTACCACATCTGCATTACGATGCGAATAATCCTGCACCGATTGATATTGCGTTGGATGATGATCAACTGCCGGCCTATATGAATTACCGGGAAAAGCGTGTAAAAAAAGGCAAGAGTGAAAAACTGAAAAAGCTGGAACGGTTGTTTGGTATAGAAGAAACACCACAGGAGGAGCCGGAAAAACTGGACTTTTTAGAGGTGGAGATTGATAAAACGACTGCAGAGCCGCCGATGGTGCGTGTGGATGACCGAACCGCGATGCGTTCGTCCATTGATATTCCGTTGGATGAGCCGCGAGATTTTTCAGATGAATCTGTGCCAGAGGTTGTTCAGACAGATGCGGCAACTGAGACGGATGCCGCGGCGTTTGCAGCAAAGGCTGTTGAGGAGGCTGCGGCTAATCATGCCACTGCTGGGTCGGTATTGCAAGAAGTGCATGGGAAATATCAGTTTCCGCCGGTTTCGATGCTTGAGGTTAGCCCGGAGTTGGATGCGCGCAATGTAACAGAAGAGCTGCAGACAAGCGGTAAGCTGCTCGTAGAAACTTTGAAAAGTTTTGGCGTGCAGACCAAAATTTTAGATATTAGCCGAGGACCTGCGGTAACACGATATGAGTTGCAGCCTGCTGCAGGCGTGAAAATCAGTAAAATTACCAATTTGGCCGATGACATTGCGATGAACCTTGCAGCTTCTGGTGTGCGTATTGAAGCGCCAATCCCTGGGAAGGCTGCGGTGGGGATTGAAGTGCCCAACAAACAGGTTGGCATTGTTCGTATGCGTGATTTGGTGGAATCAAATAGTTTTGGCGCTGCAAAGAGCAAGCTCACTGTTGCTTTGGGTAGAGATATTTCTGGTAAAGTGACCGTTGCAGATCTTGCAAAAATGCCGCATTTGCTCATTGCCGGTTCTACTGGATCAGGTAAGTCTGTTTGCATCAACTCGCTGATTGTCAGCTTGCTTTATAAAGCTACACCCGATGAGGTACGCTTTTTGATGGTGGATCCAAAAGTGGTGGAGCTGGGTATTTACAATGGTATTCCGCATTTGCTTGTACCGGTGGTGACAGATCCCCGCAAAGCGGCGGGTGCGCTAGGCTGGGCAGTGACTGAAATGCTTAACCGTTATAAAATGTTTGCAGACAACAATGTGCGTGACCTTGCATCTTTTAACCGTTTGATTGGGGATCGGGAAGAATGGGTGCGTGATGATGGCGTTACATTGACCAAGATGCCACAGATTGTAATCATTATTGATGAGCTGGCCGACTTGATGATGGCAGCACCTAATGAAGTGGAGGATTCGATTTGTCGTTTGGCGCAGATGGCGCGTGCTGCAGGAATGCATCTTGTGATTGCAACGCAGCGGCCGTCTGTTGACGTGATTACCGGTATTATTAAGGCGAATATACCTAGTCGCATTGCGTTTGCGGTGTCGTCACAGATTGACTCTCGCACCATTTTGGATATGGGTGGCGCAGAGAAGCTGTTGGGTCGCGGAGACATGTTGTTTGCACCGATTGGAGCGCAAAAACCGCTGCGTGTGCAGGGGTGCTATGTAGATGACCGTGAGATTGAATCGGTGGTCAACTTTGTGAAAAAGGCAAAGCCATCAGAATATGATGAGACGGTTATGGAAGGCATTGAGAAAAATGCTGTAACGGATAAAGGGAAGAGTGGAGAGGAAGCAACAGATGCACAAAGTGCTGACCCAATGATGGAGGAAGCCATCAAATGTGTTGTGGAGGCCGGGCAGGCATCTACTTCTTTGCTACAACGGCGGTTGCGGTTGGGTTATGCCAGAGCCGGCCGTTTGATTGATGAGATGGAACAGATGGGGATTGTGGGTCCGCATGAGGGTTCAAAGCCGCGGCAGGTTCTTTTGACCTACCAGCAATGGTTGGAGATGCGCATGAAACAAAATGATTTTGCCAATGAAGAACCGGAAGAGTAAACGAAAGGGGTAGCGACATGCAGGAGAAACCAGCAGCGAATACCCTGAAACGGCGCGGGAAACGGTTTTATTTGGTGTTTTCTGTAATAACTGCGGCAGTAATTGCTGCTTTGAGTATTGCACTGACAGGACAGTGGGATGCGATGTTCCGTATGACAGGCTTGAGCACTTTGGCACAAGAAACAAAAGATGCTTCGTTTTCTTTGCATGTGCTAGATGTGGGCAAGGCAGACGCAATGATTGTGCGTTGTGGAAATGCGGTTGCTGTGATTGACGGAGGTACGATTGATACAGGAGATAAGTTGGCGGCATATCTTTATCAAATGGATGCTTCAGAGATTGATTTTGTCATCAATACACACCCTGATAACGATCATCTGCAAGGACTTACTCGAGTTGCAGAGCAATTTGCAGTTGACAAGTTGATGATACCTGTTCTGCCAGCTGAGCTGGTGCCTGATACCGATGAATACCGCGCGGTTATGGAAGCGTATACACAACGGAGTATTCCTGTGGTACAGGTAAAAGCCGGGGAAACGCTGTGGCTGGATCAGGCAAAGATTGAGGTGCTTGCTCCGGCCCAAATACATAAAACAATTAATAATTATTCGTTGGTGTTAAAAGTGACTTATGGCCAAAGCTCTTTTTTACTTATGGGCGATGCTGAGCGCGAAGAGGAAGCGGAATTGCTGGAAGCTGGAGTGGATTTGCGTGCGGATGTGCTGAAAGTGGGACATCATGGTAGCAATACCTCGACAACGCAGGTGTTTTTAAATGCGGTGCAACCTTCCATGGCAGTGATTTCTGTTGGGTATGACAGAAATCAGTTGCCAAAAGCACAGGTGCTCAAGCGTTTAGAGCAATCAAATGTGAAAGTTTATCGCACAGATTTGAATGGGTCAGTCGTTTTTACCAGTGATGGAATACAGATTACTGTGCTTACAGAATTGGAATAGGAGGAGACGCTATGAGTAGAAAATTAGTCGTTGATCGCTTTGAGGGAACCTATGTGATTTGTGAGGACGCAGAGCAGCGTTTGTTTGCCTTGGAGACTGCTGAGATGCCGGCAGGTATTAAGGAAGGCGATGTTTTAGAAATTGGTGATGACGGTACGCTTTGTATTGATCAACAGGAGACGGAGCGCAGACGTGAAAATAATAAGAATTTGCAGGATCGTTTGTGGAAGTAAACGATTGTTTGTTGCCGGAAAAGAGGGATTTTTATGTTAAAAGTAGGAATGACAGCGCCGGATTTTACGTTATCGAATCAAGAGGGGAACCTGATTTCTCGCAGTGATTTTGTTGGTAAGACAGTAGTACTGTATTTTTACCCGAAAGATGATACGCCAGGCTGCACAAAGCAGGCGTGCCATTATCGAGATGCTTATGATGAATTTGCAAAGCGCAATGCGGTTGTGATTGGTATTAGTAAGGATAGCGTCAGATCTCACGGTAAGTTTTCTGAAAAATATCAGTTGCCATTTATTTTGCTGGCAGACCCGGATTTAACAGCGATTCAAGCGTATGATGTTTGGCAGGAAAAGAAGCTGTATGGCAAAACTTATATGGGTGTTGTGCGTTCTACTTATATTATTGATGCAAATGGAACGATTACCCATGTGTTTGAAAATGTAAAGCCAGATACAGACACAGAAGCAGTGCTGGCTGCTTTGGATTTATAAGTTACGGTGGAACGAGCTGAGTTTTCAGCTTGTTTTTTTATGCAAATTTTTCTAAAAAATTGTTGACATCCAAAAAGTCGATGCATATAATGGATATATGAACAATTATTCATATGAATGGATGTGGTGCGGAATGAGTAAAAGCAATGCTCTGCCAAAACCGTGTGATGGGATGCATGAACACAATAAAGCAATTGAAACGGTAGAGCAGGAAATGCCAGAAGAAGAAATTTTATATGATTTGGCAGAACTATTTAAAGTATTTGGGGATTCAACTCGGATTAAAATTTTATATGTGTTGTTTCAGTCTGAAATGTGCGTATGTGATATTGCACAGCTGTTGAATATGAGCCAGTCTGCAATTTCGCATCAGTTGCGTGTGTTAAAGCAGGCACAGTTGGTGAAATATCGCAGAGAAGGAAAAACGGTTTTTTATGCTTTGGCTGACACTCACGTGCAGACCATTTTAAATCAAGGTTTGGAACATATTGAAGAATAACGAAAGCGGGGGTTTTTATCATGAAAAAGGTTTTTATTTTAGAAAATTTGGATTGTGCCAATTGTGCTGCAAAAATGGAAACAGAAATCGGTAAGCTTGAAGGAGTAGAGAGTGTGTCCATCAGCTTTATGACAGAAAAAATGGTACTCAAGGCACAAGAGGAGCAGATGGAAGGAATTACTGCTCAGGCACAGGCCATTATCAAAAAAATAGAACCAGATGTGGTGATGCGCACGAAGTCATAGAGAAGAGGGCGGTTTTATGCTGAGAAAACGATTGGTACGCATCATCATTGGTGCGGGGGTTTATGCTGCTGCGATTTTGATTGATTTATTTGCAGGTTTGAACGAGTGGATTGTATTAGGGATCTACATTGCGGCGTTTCTTGTGATTGGTTATGATGTTATTTGGAAGGCACTTCGTAATATTGCAAGAGGACGTGTGTTTGATGAGAATTTTTTGATGCTGATTGCTACGGTTGGTGCATTTATTCTACAGGATTACCGTGAAGGCGTTGCCGTTATGTTGTTTTACCAGGTAGGAGAGCTGTTTCAGGCATACGCTGTGAATCGTTCCCGCTCTTCCATTTCGGCATTGATGGATATTGCGCCGGAATTTGCTAATGTGCTGCGCGATGGCAAAGAGCAAACGGTAGACCCGGAAGAGGTTGAGGTGGATGAACAGATTATCGTCAAACCGGGTGAAAAAATTCCGCTGGATGGTGTTGTAATAGAAGGCAGTTCTTTTTTGGATACCTCGGCGTTGACCGGAGAGTCTGTTCCACGTGAGGTTTGGTGTGGCAGTGATGTGCTCAGTGGTTGTATCAACAATACTGGTGTGCTGACGATTCGGGTTACCAAAGAGTACGAGGATTCGACGGTTGCGAAAATTCTCGATTTGGTTGAAAATGCAAGCAGTCGAAAGGCAAATGCCGAAAATTTTATCACAAAATTTGCGCGTTATTATACGCCAATTGTTGTTATTGCTGCGGTGTTGCTGGCTGTTTTGCCGCCGCTGTTTTTTGGGATCGCTTCTCTTGCGGTTTGGGGAGAGTGGATGCGTCGTGCATTGACCTTTTTAGTTATCTCTTGTCCGTGCGCATTGGTTATTTCGATTCCAATGGGATTTTTTGGTGGTATTGGTGGTGCTTCAAAGTGCGGTGTGCTGGTTAAAGGCAGCAACTATCTGGAGGCATTGGCCAAAACAGAAATTGTGGTATTTGATAAGACGGGAACCCTAACCAAGGGTACTTTTACCGTTACAGAGATACATCCCAGCGGTATTACAGAAAATCAATTATTGGAGATTGCGGCCTATGCCGAGTATCATTCGAACCATCCCATTGCTGTTTCTGTGCAAACTGCATATGGCAAAGAGATTGATGTTTCTCGATTAGGACTAACAGAAGAAATTGCTGGCCAGGGGATTCAGACCATGTTGGATGGCAGGCCGGTTTATGCCGGCAATACAAAATTGATGCAGGCGCGGCAGATTACGTGCCTGCAACCAGAGACGGCGGGTACAATCATCCACATTGCAATTGGTGAGCGATATGTTGGGTATTTATTGATTACAGATACTGTGAAAGAGGACGCAAACGGTGCCATCTCTGCATTAAAACGTATGGGAGTGCAAAAGACAGTGATGCTGACAGGGGATCGTGCTATGACGGCTGAACAAGTTGCCTCTGAGTTGGGGATTGATGAGGTACATGCAGATCTACTGCCGGCAGATAAGGTGGAGCAAGTAGAGCGGCTTTTTGCAGAGAAATCTAACAACGGTAAGTTGATATTTGTTGGAGACGGCATCAATGATGCTCCGGTACTGGCAAGGGCAGATATTGGGATTGCAATGGGGGCTTTGGGTTCAGATGCTGCCATTGAGGCTGCCGATGTTGTGATTATGAATGATCATATTTCAAGTATTGCGACAGTGATCGGTATTTCTCGTAGAACCTTAAATATTGTTCGTCAGAACATCGCACTGGCGTTTATTATCAAATTTGGCACAATGTTGTTGGGGGCATTTGGTATGGCGACGCTTTGGGAAGCGGTGTTTGCCGATGTGGGTGTTGCAATTTTAGCAATTTTGAATGCGGTGCGTGCTTTGCACTACAAAGAAAAGTAATAACAGAAGAAAAAGAGCTTGTTGATACAGGCTCTTTTTTATGTAAAAAACCGATGTTCTCCGTCATATATTGGTTTGTTTGCGGCATATAATGAACCAATTAAAGCAGATGGGAGTGTGATCGGATGGCAAATACAATCCATTATTTTATCAATAGCAATAGTGCAAAAGGGTTTGTCAGTTTTTATAAATCGAACTTTGGTTTGCTTGATCAGGTGATTCAGTTGGACAACTATCCTAGTATTATTGCTGAAGAACTCATTGGCAGAATCAGCGCGTTTGCAACGGAAAAGGGATATCGACAGGAAATTATACACAGTTGTTTGGATAATTGTGCAGAGGGAATCATTTTGCCGCAATTGAAAACGGGTTTGCTGAATATACCAGCTTATATTGATCATGGTTATTCTGTTTATCGCCTTATGAAACAGGAAGAGATTGTGCAGACGCAGCAGTTATTGGCAAAGGCACAGGAATATTTTGCGCAGGCACTTAAAATTCATGATGATTGGGAACGAATCTATATTCAGAATCTGAATTTTGCAAAAATGAATCAGCTTACCTCGGATACCATTTTGAAACTGTTAGGCGGACATACACAGAATCAAAAGGGAAGTGCTGTGAAGCGGTTATTTGGTGCTTCTACTGTGAGCGGACCGGTTGATTATATTGAAAATATTACAGCAGATATTGAAAAGCGTTATTTTATCAAAGGCAGGCCAGGTACCGGCAAATCTACCTTTTTAAAGAAGGTTGCGGAACGTGCTGTAAACAATGGTTATCGTGTGGAGATTTATCATTGCGCATTTGATCCCAATAGTCTTGATTTGGTTGTGGTAAGAGATTTAGGGTTGTGCTTGTTTGATAGCACTGCGCCGCATGAGTATTTTCCATCACGTGAAGGGGATGAGTTGATTGACATTTATCAGGAAGCGGTGAATGCAGATACAGACGAAACGCACAAGGGGGAACTTGATCAGATTCAAACGGAGTATAGAGCTATGGTTGCTAAAGCGATTGAATCTTTGAATCAAGCGAACCGAGCGTATCAAACGTATGAAGATAGCATTTTGAGTAAAATTGACAGTGAAAGTTGCAAGAGAAGTATACAAAAGATTATGACGAAGCTACTTAAGATCAAATAGAAACAACTGGGTTTATTGTGGATTTTATTTGGTGGCGTTCTGTATTAGGGCTATATCATAAGATATAGTTGAAATTTATGACAAACCTTTTCAGATCAATTCTGATCATTGAGGATTGTTCATGTTTTTTGTGCAATTTAAACAAATTTCCAAAAATTTCTAAAATGCTTCTTACCGTTATTTTCTGCCAGTAGAGGCGGGTAGGTTTCGACTTTTTCTTATGCTTAAAGCCGAAAAAACTCAAAAAAGCGGTTTTTTCTTAATGCAATATTCATAATTTACAATTCTTCATCGTTTTTTTTATGCGTTTAGCCTATTTGTGATTTCTTAACGAAAAAAAGTTGACAATAAGCAAAAAATGGTATACAATGTGTTCGTAGCTTAGGTGCTTTTATATCAGTAAACAAAAGCGGGCTTAAATACTACCATTTGAGACGTTTTTTTTGTTTAAAATTTTCGACAGAAATAGGAGGTTATCAGAAATGAAATTAACACCAAGAGAACTCGAAAAGCTGCAAATGCACTGCATTGGCAAATTGGCTGAGGAGAGAAAGGCAAGAGGCGTAAAACTCAACTATGTTGAGACTATTGCTTACCTGTGCTCTCAGTTGCATGAGTTGGCAAGAGACGGCAAGACTGTTGTTGAGTTGATGCAATTGGGCACAAAGATGCTTACAAAGGCTGATGTTATGGATGGCGTGCCGGAGATGATTCACGACGTTCAAATCGAGGCTACTTTCCCGGATGGCACAAAGCTTGTTACAGTACACAATCCGGTTCAATAATTTAAAGAGAGGGGATTTAGAAACATGCGTATCGGAGAAGTTATTCCAGTAGAGAGAGAAATTGAACTTAACGCGGGTAAGAAATCGATCCAAGTTAAAGTTGTTCATAAGGGCGACAGACCGGTCCAGGTTGGCTCTCATTTCCACTTCTTTGAAGTGAATAAAATGCTTAGCTTTGACAGAGCAGCTGCATTCGGCTTCCGTCTTGACGTTCCGTCTGGCAACGCTGTAAGATTTGAGCCTGGTGAAGAGAAGGTTGTTACTTTGGTTGAGTTGGGCGGCAATAAGCGTTCCTTCGGCCTGAATAATCTGACAAATGATCAGGCAGTTGCTGCAAACTTAGATAAAGCAATGCATAATGCAAAACTGAAAGGCTTTGCAAAATAATTAAATTTTATTCATATAAGGAGGTAATGAGATCATGAAAATTTCCGGACAACAATATGCAATGATGTACGGCCCAACAGTTGGAGATAAAGTAAGACTGGCCGACACTGATCTTATCGTTGAAGTAGAAAAAGACTACACCGTTTTCGGTGATGAATGTAAGTTCGGCGGTGGTAAAACACTCCGTGACGGTATGGGACAATCTGTAAACACAACAAATGCTACAGGTGATTTGGACCTTGTTTTGACCAATGCTTTGGTTATCGACTACACAGGTATCTTTAAAGCTGACATTGGTATTAAAGATGGCTTGATTGCAGGTATTGGTAAAGCTGGTAACCCTGATATTATGGACGGCGTTACCCCGGGCATGGTTGTTGGTGCAGGCACCGAGGCTCTTGCTACAGAGGGCTTGATTGTTACTGCCGGCGGCATCGACACTCATATCCACTACATCTGCCCGCAGCAGATTGATACCTCTCTCTTCAGTGGTATTACAACAATGGCTGGCGGTGGTACAGGCCCGAACGACGGTACCAACGCTACCACATGTACTCCTGGTCCTTGGAACTTGGGCATGATGCTCAAGGCAGGCGATGAGTATCCGATGAACCTCCTATACTACGGAAAAGGTAACTGCTCTGCTCAGGGTGCATTGGAAGAGCAAGTTCTGGCTGGTGCTGCTGGCTTGAAGATTCACGAAGACTGGGGTTCCACACCTGCAGTTATTGATTCTTGCTTGACCTGTGCAGACAAATATGATGTTCAGGTTGCAGTTCACACCGATACTCTGAACGAGGCTGGCTGTGTTGAAGATACCATGGACGCTATTGCTGGAAGAACCATGCATACCTTCCATACAGAGGGTGCAGGCGGTGGTCACGCACCTGACATCATCAAAGTTGCAGGCTTCCCGAACATTCTGCCTGCTTCTACAAACCCGACTATGCCTTATACAGTGAACACATTGGATGAGCACTTGGATATGTTGATGGTTTGCCACCACTTGGACAACAGAATTCCGGAAGACGTTGCGTTTGCTGATTCCAGAATTCGTCCTGAAACAATTGCAGCTGAAGATGTTCTGCATGACATGGGTGTGTTCTCTATCATGTCTTCTGACTCTCAGGCTATGGGTCGTCCTGCTGAGGTTATCACAAGAACTTGGCAGGCAGCTCACAAAATGAAAAAACAACGCGGTAAATTGCCCGAGGATTCCGCTGATAATGATAACTTCCGTGTAAAAAGATATGTGTCTAAATACACAATCAATCCGGCTATTGCTCAGGGTATTTCCCACGTTGTTGGTTCTGTAGAAGTTGGCAAATTTGCTGATTTGGTTGTATGGTCTCCGGCATTCTTTGGTGTAAAACCTGAGATCATCATTAAAGGTGGCGCTGTAACTGCAGCAAGAATGGGTGATGCAAACGCTTCCATTCCAACTGTACAGCCAATCATCTACAAACACATGTTTGGTGCACACGGTGCTGCTAAATATGATACTTGCATCACTTTCGTGTCTCAAGCTTCTTTGGACAATGGTATTCAAGAGAAACTGGGTCTGCAAAAGAAACTTGTGGCTGTTAAAGGCTGCCGCAACATCGGTAAAAAGGATTTGAAATTCAACGATGCAACACCGGAATTGACTGTTGATCCGGAAACATATGTAGTAAAGGCAGACGGTGTTCTTCTTACTTGCGAAGTTGCAAAAGAGTTGCCGATGACTCAGTTGTACTACCTCTTCTAAATTTAAATTTAGTAGAGTTTGCAGTTTGGTTTTGTGGTCGCTTTTCTTGATTAGATGGTGGCTACTTTTCCAAATAAGCAGTTGCGTATTTGAAATTACGTGAATATTTGATTGATTTTTGGGGTTTGATTTTCCCCATAGAGTATGTACCTTGTTATGAAATGGAAGATTTCTTCCCGCATATCGCAATTAGGAGAATTTAACTATGCTGTGTGAAAAAATTCTGGGAACCTTAGGTGATGCGCAGTTCCAAAATCTGAATGTCGATTATGTAGACATTGAATGGCATGAAGCATTTAAGAAACTGCATAAGAAAAAGTCGCAGCAAGGTCGCGACATCGGAATTTCTCTAGGTAATGAGATTTTGACCATTGGTTTAAATCAGGATGACGTGCTTGGTATTGAAGGCGATACAGTTATCGCTGTTAACATCCCTCCCTGTGAAGCTTTGGTTATGACTGTTGAACATAATGATGTGAAAATGGTTGCAAAGCTTTGCTATGAAATTGGAAATAAGCACGCCACCCTCTTTCGCGGCGATGATGACTATCAGTTTATTACTCCGCTTGACCTCCCAATAAAGGCGCTGATGGAAAAATTAGGCGTTAAAGTTGAACGCAAGACTGTTAAATTCGACTTTAAGAAGAAAATTTCTTCCTCAATTAACGCACATACGCATTAATCAATGAAGTTAAATCCGCCATCATTTTTCAGCGACAAAATGATGGCGGTATTTCTTTGTCGCTAAATAACTGCGGAGAGATTAGCATGAACGAAAATCAACTTTTTATCCTGTTACAGGTCAATGACGCGCTTTTCCCAATCGGCGGCTATTCCCACTCCTATGGTTTGGAAACTTATATTCAAAAAAATATTGTGAATAACGGTGAATCTGCACTTGCTTTTATGAAAAGTAGCATTAAAAACAGCTTTTTGTATTCAGAGCTTTTGCCCGCCTGTCTTGCCTATGAATATACAGAGGCGGACAAGCTTGATAAAATTGCGGAACTGGAGGAAATTGTTGAAGCAAGCAAGTCTCCGGTTGAAATTCGTGCTGCTGCCCAAAAGCTGGGCTCCAGATTTGTCAAGACCGTTATTAGTATGCAAGTCGATTATATTTCTGATACATTTCACCATTATGTCGAAAAAGTTAAACAACCCACTTATGCCATTGCTTACGGTGTTTTCTGCGCCGCTGTTGGTATAGATCTTAGACGTGCTATGGAATCCTTTTTATACACCAATACCTCCGGTAAGGTGGTTAGCTGTGTGAAAACGATTCCGCTCAGCCAAACCGAGGGTCAACAGATTCTAAAAGCATGCCATCAAACTTTTACCGAAGTGCTTGATGCGCTTGAGAACTTAACAGAGCACGAGTTGTGTCGCTCGACTCCCGGTTTTGATATCCGCTGCATGCAGCACGAAACCCTCTATAGCAGACTATACATGTCTTAATTGATTTCAGGAGGAATTATTAACTATGGCTTATAAAAAAATTGGTGTTGCCGGTCCAGTTGGTTCCGGTAAGACTGCTCTGATTGAAGCTGTTACCCGTGAAATGGCAAGTTCTTACAGCATTGGTGTTATTACCAATGATATTTACACCAAAGAAGACGCTGAATTTCTTGCTAAAAACAGTGTTATGCCTAGAGATCGCATTACCGGTGTTGAAACCGGTGGCTGTCCGCACACAGCAATTCGTGAAGATGCTTCAATGAATTTGGAAGCAGTTGACGAGCTTGTTGAGAAATTTCCAGATATTGAACTGGTCTTTATTGAAAGTGGTGGTGACAATCTCTCTGCTACTTTTAGCCCTGAACTGGTTGATGCAACCATTTTTGTAATCGACGTTGCAGAAGGCGATAAAATTCCACGTAAGGGTGGTCCTGGCATCACACGTTCTGACCTGCTTGTGATCAATAAGATCGAGCTTGCTCCTTATGTTAACGCAAGCCTAGAGGTTATGGAGCGCGATTCTAAAAAAATGAGAGGCGATAAGCCTTTCATCTTTGCCAATGTCAGAAGCCATGAGGGTGTAGACAAAATTATTGATTGGATTAAATCCGACGTTTTGCTGGAAGACTTAAAATAATTGCAAGGAGTATTGCGCTATGGAAACAACATCCAAAAACAATTACCCGAAAACCTGCGTTTTAAGCGTTACAGCCGACGTCAAGGATGGGCAAAATTACGTCAGCGACGTTTATTTCACCTCTCCGTTTAAAATCATGAAGCCGTTTCATATCAATAAAAATTATATGACGGTTATGATGCAAACGGCTTCTGCCGGAATTCTCAAGGGTGATACCCAGGAACTTACCTTCCATATTAAAGATAATGCCACTATGGAGTTGACATCTCAATCTTACGAGAAGCTTCATAAAATGGATGGTGGTAATGCTCGTAGAGACTGTAATATTACGGTGGGAAAAAATGCGTTGTTTAAATACAGCCCATTGCCGACGATTCCTTTTTCAGACTCCGGGTTTGATAGTACGATTTCTGCTGAACTTGCGGATGATACCTCGAAACTGATTTTAATGGAGATTCTTACCAGTGGTAGGGTTGCTTATGGCGAAACCTTTGAATATCGGTATTATAATTCGCTGATTACTGTGCGCAAAGCAGGAAAGCTGATTTATAATGATAATACCATGTTCAATCCCGCTGAAGGCGAAATGAACAACATTGGTGTTTATGAGGGATATACCCATATGGCAAACTTGCTCTTCTTCAATATGCAAGATAAAGCAGGAAACCTTGAGCTCATTCGTCAAATCATTGATGAGACAGAAAATGTTACTGGTGGCGCTTCTATTATTCAAAGCGGAGATACATCGGTCAAGCTGCTAGGCAATACTTCTCAGGAGCTTTATGACCTTTGTGAGAAGATTTCTAAAGCAGTTTTAGCTTAAAATAAAAAGCAGATACATCATGGTATCTGCTTTTTATTTTTTACAATTGTGGGTCTGTCAGTAATTCTTTCAGTATTATGTGGTTATCTGTTAAACTAGAGAGTAAAATACTGTAAATGCGTTGTGGATTTTTCTGAAAATTTTCTTTTACCAGCTGTGCTTGCCGCAAATCTGGTACGTATAGTGTGATTGCCATCAGTTCCATTTTGCCGCCCGATATGTGGCAAATGACTTGGTATCCATGTTCCGTGTGTATTAGATCTACTTGGTTTTCGTGTTGCCGTTTTGCTCTTGCCAGCAGTTCTAAGGCAGCGGTTACTGCGCGATCTCGCACAGAAAGTGGTAATGCGGTATCAAGTTGTCGTGCAATGCTGCGTGTTGTTTCGTTGCAGCACACGCAGTCTTCTGGTTGTTCCAGTTGATTTTTTTCTGTAGTATCTACGGTTTTCGTTTCGATCATTTCCGCCAGAGCATCCATAACCTCAAAATAATTTGCAAGTTTATTTTCCTGCATAATCTGTACGATATCTCTCTTAGCAAGTGGTGCGTCAATACCGGCAAGTAAATAGCAAATCAACAAGCGTATTTCATTTTTTGTCCGCAGACCGCCTGGTTCAATTCCGCCAGTTAGTGCGTCAAAGTCCATATTGCGCACCTCCATTTTCTTTTTATTTTACCACAAACGCATTGGAAATTCAAATCTCTGTAAAAAACAAGCCGCTTTATCGCGGCTTAGTCTTGTTCTTTTTTTCGTTTGCGTTGCATACGCTGACGATGCATATCTTCTTGCATCAAACGCAGAATTTCTGTTTTGGTTTGCGGCGAAACTGCTCGATAAAATGCCATAAACTGTTTTTCATCTCTTGCCAGATTGTAAATAAAGCTATCATTTGAGGTGATATCTTTTCCTTTTCCTGTACCATGTTTCACATCGTACAATGATGTGGCTGGTTGCTCGTGTCCCAAGAGTTCTTCAATGCCCACGTTGAATACTTTTGCCAATGTAATGAGTGTGGATACATCTGGAGATGTTTTTTCGGATTCATAATAGGAATAGGTCGATCGATCCACATTTAAAATGTTAGCCATATGTTGCTGCGTGTATCCGAACTTTTCCCGCAGACGGCGCAGCTTTTTTCCGATTCCGATGCCGTTCATGCTTTCCGTTCCTTTCTCTGCACTATAACATGGTTTCATTATAAAATGGCACTCATTTTTCTTGCGATGAATGTGACTATTATTCACCATATCTATGCTTTTTACGTATTTTTTTGTTTTTTCTGTGAAAAATCTCTTAAAAATCCCACTTGACTCTTCCGATTAATTCTCGTATAATACGTTATAATGGCATCTGTTATTTAGAACAGAATGGGAGGGAAGCACGGATGAAATACATTGTTATTTTGGGAGATGGCATGGCAGATCTACCGGTTCCGGAGCTTTCAGGTAAAACTCCATTGGAGTGCGCTAACCATCCCAATATGGATTTCATTGCCAGAAATGGAGTTTGCGGTCTCGTTCAAACAGTTCCGACTGGAATGCCTCCTGGCAGTGATACAGCCAATCTTTCTGCTATGGGATATGACCCTGCCATTTACTACACTGGTCGCTCTCCGCTTGAAGCGGTTAGCATGGGAATTGATTTGCAGCTTTCTGATGTAACGTATCGCTGCAATACAGTTACTTTGTCTGACGAATTGGAGTTAGAAGACTGTGTGATGCGTGATTACAGCGCCGGAGAGATTTCTACAGCTGAATCTACTCAAATTATTAAAGATTTGAATAATCAGCTGAAATGCGATGGTCTTACGCTGTATCCGGGGGTTAGTTATCGTCACTGTTTGGTGCTCAACAATGCACGAGATGGTGCGCAGACAACTCCCCCACATGATATTCTTGACCGGCCGGTACGTGATTATCTACCAAAAGGACAAAATGCTGCTCTTTTGCTGGAGTTGATGCAGCGTTCTCGTGCATTATTAAAAAATCATCCGGTCAATCAAGTACGACTTGCGCAGGGAAAAGCTCCAGTTTCTTGTTTGTGGTTTTGGGGCGAGGGTAGAAAGCCTGCACTTGCGCCGTTTCAGGAATTGTATGGTGTGCGTGGCAGTGTGATTTCTGCCGTTGATCTTATAAAAGGTATTGGGATTTGTGCTGGTTTGAATAGTATTGATGTAACAGGCGCTACAGGAACGGTTCATACTAATTTTGACGGCAAGGCACAGGCGGCGATTCATGCTTTGCAAACTAACAGTGATTTTGTTTATGTACATTTAGAAGCACCGGATGAATGCGGACATCAACACGATGTGCCAAACAAAGTGCGCTCAATTGAGTTGATCGATGAAAAAATCATTGCACCAATTTTGCAAGCCATGCAGGAATCAGGCGAACCATTTCACATCATGGTTCTGCCGGATCACCCGACACCGCTTACGCTGCGTACACATACGGCTGATCCTGTGCCTTTTGCTCTGTATCGCAGTGAAAATCCGCAGCAGGGAGCGGCTGCTACATACACCGAGCAGGCAGCGGCAGAGACAGGTGTGCGTGTAGAACACGGCTATCAGTTAATGGAATTATTAATGCAATAAAATAGGGGCCAATGCCCTAAATACGCTACTATGGCTCAGTTGGTAGAGCAGCTGATTCGTAATCAGCAGGTCGCCGGTTCAAGTCCGGCTAGTAGCTCCAGATTGAGTCTAGACGCACGTTTGTGTCTAGACTTTTTGTTTTTATAATAGATAAGAATAGATTGTTTACGATCAAGTTGGGATGAGTTCAGATGCACATCGTGTGTAAACTTTTTTCTTTTATGGAGCTTTACTACATGTGGAGAAGTAGATGTTTGTTTTACAATTTTTCAGACTGAGTCTGGACGCACATTTGCGTCTGGATTTTTATTTTTACCTGTATTTCAGCAAGAGCTTGAGCAAGTTTAACAATTTTTTAATTAAAAAAACAGAATTATATACAACTATGATAAAAAATGTTGTTTTGTTTGGAATAATGTGTTAGTATGAAAATATTAAAATGGTAAGTTGCAGTACTTTATTAAAAGAAAGAGGGTATGAAGAACTGTGTTTTATGATATGTGAAAATTATAGAAAGATTCATTACAAAAATATTAAAAGAGGCTGCTATCATGTTAGATATAGAAGATTATTTGGCAATGTCTGGGATTCAACACTTTTGTTTTTGTCCAAGACAATGGGCACTGATTCATTTGGAACAGCAGTGGTGTGAAAATTTGCGTACCGCACAAGGGCAGATAGAACATTCGAAATGCCACGACGAGCAGCAAACAGAAAAACGTGGAGATCGACTGATTACGCGGGGAATGCGTGTGGTAAGTCATCATCTGCATTTAACGGGTATTTGTGATGTTGTGGAATTTTATGCTACGGAGCAAGGCGTACCATTGCAAGGTAGAGAAGGGTGTTGGCTGCCAATGCCAGTGGAGTATAAACATGGCGTTGCAAAAGAGAATAATGCAGATCGTTTACAACTTTGTGCGCAAGCGATGGCATTAGAGGAAATGCTGGTTTGTGAGATTTCACAAGCAGCTTTATATTACGCACAGAGCCACCAGAGAGAAATCGTAACACTTTCGCAACAATTGCGGCAGGAGACGCAGGAATTGGCAGATGAAATGCAGCGTTATTTTATGCGGGGTTATACGCCAAAAGTGCAGCCAGGAAAACATTGTAACGCTTGCTCGTTAAAAGAATTGTGCCTTCCGGTATTGTGTCGTCGGTTGGATCCGCAGGCATATTTAAAAGCACATTTGCAGGAAATAGTAGAAATGGATTAGGAAAGGAAACGATGATGTGAGACAACTTTTGAATACACTATTTGTGCTGAGTGAAGATAGTTATTTAACGTTAGATGGTGAAAATATTGTCGTAAATCGTGCGAAAAATGAAGTAGCACGCTTTCCTTTACATACTTTGGAGGGGATTTTGTGTTTTCACTATGCCGGTGCAAGCCCAGCATTGATGGGAGCTTGTGCCAAAAGAGGAATTGATTTGTGCTTTTTTTCACCAAGAGGACAGTTTTTGGCTCGCATTGTTGGAGAAGAGAGAGGGAATGTGCTGTTGAGACAAACACAATACCGTGTTGCAGATGATCTTGCTCAGTGTTGCAATTATGCTAAGTATTTTATTTTAGGAAAAGTGTATAATAGTCGTTGGGTATTGGAGCGCGCACTTCGGGATCATCCACAACGTGTTCCGGTGGAACATTTAAAAGGCTGTGCTGTGCAGTTGGGCAATGCGATGGATTACATTATGCAGTGTGAAAATCTGGAACAATTACGCGGAATAGAAGGAGAAGCAGCACAGCGTTATTTTAATGGATTTTCACACTTGGTTTTGCAGCAGCAGGACATCTTTGCCTTTACTACGCGTAGCCGCCGACCGCCGTTGGATCCGATTAATGCTTTACTTTCATTTTCATATACCTTATTGGCAGAAAATTGTACAGCGGCTTTAGAATCTGTGGGTCTTGATCCATATGTAGGCTTTATGCATCGATCTCGCCCTGGTAGATGCAGTTTGGCATTGGATTTGATGGAAGAATTACGTTCTGTGTATGCAGATCGCTTTGTGCTATCTTGTATCAATTTAAAAGTGATAACTGAAAAACATGTGCAAAAGCAAGAAAATGGAGCAGTTTTGCTGACGGAAAAAGGCAGAAAAATATTTTTAAGTGCATGGCAGCGTAAAAAACAGGAGCAAATTAAACACCCTTTTTTAAAAGAAAAAATTCCATGGGGTTTGGTACCGTATGTACAGGCATTGCTTTTGGCGAGAACATTACGTGGGGATATGGAGATATATCCACCATTTTTTTGGAAGTGAGGTGGCTTGTATGTTGGTATTGGTGACGTATGATGTTTGTACAGAAACTATCGGTGGACAAAAACGGTTGCGCAAAGTAGCCAAAAAATGTGTTGATTACGGGCAACGTGTTCAAAATTCTGTTTTTGAATGCTTATTGAATGCTGCACAATATGCAGTCTTAAAAGCGGAATTATCAGCTTTGATTGATCCAAAGACCGATAGCTTGCGATTTTATCGATTAGGAAATCAATATCAAAGTAAAGTGGAGCACATTGGAGTGCGCTCCAGTTATGCGCGCGAAGAGGTATTAATGATATAACAGTGTCGTAAAGGAACAGGATGTCTAGATGATATCGTGTTTTTATTTGTTATTCTCACTCTCACGTGAAAGTTATCTTAAATTTTGCATAGTTGTTTTGCAAAGGATTTGATGTATAGAGAAAGACGAGAATGACTTGGGGACTTTGGTGTTAGATATTGAGAATGGATAAGCTATTTTCTATCAAATGATTTTTAGATATATGAAATATGAGGTGAAATCATGATCCAATTAGAGGTATGGGGAGATTATGCTTTATTTACTCGTGTGGAACGGAAAGAGGAACCTGTCTCGTATGATGTGCTGACACCTTCTGCGGCCAGAGGGATTGTGGAGGCGATCTATTGGCATCCGGGATTGGTGTGGAAAATACAGCGGATTTTTGTGTTAAGTCCTATTCAGTTTATGAAAATACAACGCGACAAAGTAATTGAAAAATTGTCTTGGGAAAATGTAGAGGAAGAGGTACAAGGCCAAAAGAATAATCAACAACAGTCAATAACAGTACTGCAAAATATTCATTATGTGATTGAGGCGAAATTCCAGATGACAGATCAAGCGGCACCAAGCGATAATCCAAAGAAATTTTATGGTATTATTACTCGTCGGATGAAAAAAGGGCAGTGTTATCATGAGCCGTATTTTGGATGGAAAGAATTTCCCGTTAAATTTCGGATGTGGGAGGGTGGCAAAATACATACGATTTCGGAAACGAGAGAACTGGGTGTTATGTTGTATGATATGGATTATACCGATTTAAATCAGATTCGACCTACTTACTTTCGTGCCAATTTAAAAAATGGTGTACTAGATTTGCGAAATGTAGAAATCTATCGATCGTTTTTATGAATATTAGTGCTCGTATTATGAGGTGCTGTTGAGGCGTATAGGTTCTGAAAGGTTAGAGTGTTGTAGAAAAAGTAAATAGGTATCGCCATTAAATTTTTTATAGATTTGAATAAAAAGGTCTTGACTCGTACGGAATGGAAGTGCATAATTAAATTGTTCTTAGTTGTTATATTACAAATTTAATTGAAAGAAGGGATAAGATGATGATTATGTTTAGGTAAAACAAGATGTTGGTTAAATCATGCTTTCAAAATATTTTAATTAAAAAGGAGGGATTAATAATGAAATTTATAAATTTAATTAATTTGTTTACAGAATTAATTATAATTTTAGAAAAAATTTGGAACAGTTTCTGTTCTAGTATGGAGCCCAGTGCAATTCTGTTTTCAAGACAGAATATGCAGGTTGGGATGTATATCCTATGCCCTATTTTGGGTGGGATATTATACAAGGCATTGCAATTGGACCTACATACGAAGTAATAGAGAAATTCTATATGTGTATGCCTGAATCGTTTGATTTAGAGAAAGTAGATATATTGATACAGCGTGCGGATAGAGGACGTATAAAATTGTAAAAGATTTTCTGTCAAATTGTGTATAGCGAACAATTAAAGAGGAGGGATTTGTGATGCATGGAAGGAAGCGCGGGGTTTTTTCTGGTACATCGATTGGCATGGCATTGGGTATAGTGGTAGGCAGTTTGATTGGCTATTATGTGTTTGCAAATTTACCATATGGTTTGGCGATTGGTGTTGCTGTGGGCGGTGTGTTAGGATTTATTCTTGATTTTGTATTGAATTTACGTATGAAAAAGAGAAGCAGACGGTAGCGGGAAAATGCTTCTTTGAAAGATTGGGATAGTACGCAACGTGTTTTTGTGCTTTTTTTATTTTAGCAGCTTGCAGACGGTTAGCGCTGGCAGAGTAAGCATGCCCCACAGCAAGGAGAAGGGCAGGCAGATTTGCCCCATGAGATTCATAGGTAGATGGGAGTAGTCCCAGACGTGCTGTTTGCAACCGATGTTGACGATGAGACCGGTGGCGAGCTCGATGCCGGTGATGATGCAGCTGCCGGCCAGGCATTTGGTTGTCAGACTGGTGTTTTTTAATTTGTCGTTGCAGATTTTGTTAATTAGGCATAGGCCGGCACCGCCGGCTGCCGCCATTGAAATATGCGTTTTTTTGCGATAGAGTAGCTCTAGTGCGGGATAAAGTGTGCTACCTGCTGCGAATAAACGGAGATTGTGCATCGTTTCATTGCTCCTTTTTGGTTGTTACCGAAAGTATTGCCAAACCGTTTGAAAAGATACATGGTATGGTCGGTGTGGGTATGGGGCACACTGTTTGTGTGTTCATAGAACTGTAATATTTTTCGGTTAAGGGGCAGTTTGGAGACGAAACTTGCGTATTTTTAACAAAAAAGTTGTGGAATCACTGTGTTTTTTGCAATCGACATTATTTGCAGTTTGTGCTACAATGTAGATGAATTTAAGACTGAAATTTCAATACAAAAGAGGTTGATCCTATGAAAGTTCTGGTTACGGGCGGTGCAGGTTTTATTGGCAGCCACACCTGTGTGGAGCTGCTACAAGCCGGTTATGATATTGCGGTGATCGATAATTTTGACAACAGCAAACCAGAGGCTGTGCGGCGCATTAAGGAGCTGGGAGGACGCTCATTTGCTTTTTATGAAGCAGATGTGCGTGATGCGGATACACTGGCCAAAATTTTTGCAACTGAGCAGATTGATGCAGTGATTCACTTTGCGGGGTTGAAAGCGGTGGGTGAATCTGTTGCATTGCCACTGAAATATTATGATAACAATTTGATTTCGACCTTGGTTTTGTTGCAGGTGATGCAGCGTTTTGGTGTGCATAATCTGGTGTTCAGTTCTTCGGCAACGGTGTACGGCAATCCGGAGGTTATGCCGATTACAGAGGATATGCCGCTTTCGACAACCAACCCCTATGGCACGACTAAACTGATGATTGAGCGCATGATAACCGATATTGCGTATGCAGACAAGCAGTTTAATCCAGTGATTTTGCGGTATTTTAACCCGGTGGGGGCGCACAAAAGCGGTAACATAGGGGAGGATCCCAATGGGATACCGAATAATTTGGTGCCGTATATCTCGCAAGTAGCCATTGGTAAGTTGGAGCGACTGCAGGTGTTTGGCGGCGATTACCCGACCAAAGATGGTACAGGTGTGCGTGATTTTATTCATGTGGTAGACCTGGCCAAGGGGCACGTGGCGGCGTTGCGTAAATTTGAAACGCCGTGCGGGCTGCAGATTTATAATTTGGGTACCGGGCAGGGTTATTCTGTGTTGGAAATGCTATCTGCGTTTGAAAAGGCAGTGGGGAAGAAGATTCCCTATGAGATTGTTGCCCGCAGAGAGGGAGATATTCCGGTGTGCTATGCGGATCCGCAGAAGGCGGCAAGTGAATTGGGATGGCGCGCAGAGAAGAATATTGACGATATGTGTGCAGATGCCTGGCGCTGGCAGCAGCAGAATCCAAACGGCTATCAGGTATAAAGAAGTAAAAAGAAGAGCCCCGCTTGGCGGGGCTTTTTTGTTGTATTTATTTTACATTTGCGACTGAATGGCACGCAGGCAGTCTTTACAAATATTACGCCCCATGTACTGCACCATATCTTTGGTGTTGTGACAGAACATGCAGGCGGGCTCATATTTTTGTAACACAATAGACGCATTATCCACAAAAATTTCGATGGGATCCTTTACACTGATATTCAAAGTCTGCCTTAATTCTTTTGGCAAAACGATTCTACCAAGTTCGTCCACTTTTCTAACAATACCGGTTGATTTCATGATGACCTCTCCTTTTGCTTTCGGTATTTTTATGCAAAGATTTCTTGCGTCTGCCACAATTATACCTTTTTTTTCCATAAATGTCAATCCTTTAGGCAATTTGTCGTTCTGCCTGTTGGTTTTGAACATATTTTATGGAGTGGTTGCATAGACGTGAGAGAGGTGTTGAATGATGTTGAATCTGATTTGGGCGGGCATGATGCTGCTGAGCATGGTGTGTGCAGTGTTTACCGGCAGAATGCCGGAGCTTTCGCAGGCGATTTTGCAGGGCGCGGGCAATGCTGTGGAGCTGACGGTGAGCACACTGGGCATGATGTGTGCGTGGACAGGATTTTTGAAAATTGCCGAGGCTGGTGGGCTGACGGTGGTTTTGTGCCGTATATTTGCTCCGTTGCTAAAACGATTATTTCCGGATTATAGGGCGGACAGTGGTGCGATGCGGGCGATTTCGATGAATATGGCGGCGAATTTTTTAGGTTTGGGAAATGCGGCAACTCCACTGGGGATTGCGGCGATGCAGGAAATGCAGCGGGACAACCCTGACCCGTGCACGGCAAACAACAGTATGGTGATGTTTGTTGTAATTAATACTGCTTCGATTCAACTGTTGCCAACTTTTATGGGTGCCTTGCGGGCACAGTACGGCGCGGTATTTCCGTTTGATATTGTGCCGGCAGTGTGGGTAGCTTCGGTAGGTTCGCTGATTGTGGGCATTGCAGTTACAAAGCTGTTGGCTGCGCGCCGTTGAGGGGGTAGCGGGGGATGGAGCAGTTCAGTGTTTATACGATGCCGGCTGTATTGTGTATAATTCTGGTGTTTGGGATAATCAAGCGTGTGCCACTGTTTGACACGTTTTTGGCAGGTGCGAAGGAGGGGTTGCGCGCCAGTGTGGCAATTTTGCCGGCATTGGTGGGTTTGATGATGGCCGTGGCGATGCTCAGTGCATCGGGTGCATTGGAGCTGTTTACTGTGTGGGTTTCGCCGGTTGCCGATTGGTTTGGTTTGCCTGCAGAGACACTGCCGTTGGTGTTGCTACGGCCAATTTCAGGCAGTGGTTCGACGGCGATATTGACGCAGATTTATGATACATATGGAGCGGATGGATTTGTTGGTCGGGTGGCATCTGTGATGATGGGATCGACTGAAACAACGTTTTATGCGATTGCGGTGTATTTTGGTGCGGTGGGCGTGAAAAAAACGCGTCACGCGGTACCGGCTGCACTGATGGCGGATACGACCGGCTATATTTTATCTGTGTTGGCTGTACGGTTGTTTTTTCGGTAGAGTGGATTACAGCTCTTTGTTCCAATATTTACGGTCCAGGCTGCGGTATTGAACGGCTTCGGCGATGTGTTTGGACTGAATTTGCGCGCTGTCATCTAAGTCGGCGATAGTGCGCGCGACCTTGAGCACGCGGTCGTAGGCTCTGGCAGAGAGGCCGAGTTTTTCAAAGGCAGCTTTGAGCAGGCTTTGTGCAGTGGCGTCTAATTTGCAGTATTGCTGCAGCAGAAGCGGAGTCATTTTGGCATTGCAGGTGATGCCTGTGCCGGCAAAGCGGGCGTTTTGAATCGCTCTGGCGGCATCGACGCGGGCTTTGATTTGTGCGGAGGACTCACCGGCTGATTTGGAGGAGAGTTCTTCGAATTTGACGGCGGTTACCTCGATGTGCAGATCTAGACGATCTAACAATGGACCGGAAACGCGGGCAAGGTATTTGTTGACCATGGATGAGGTGCAGGTGCAAAGCCGGCCTGTGTGCCCAAAATAGCCGCAGGGGCAGGGGTTCATTGCGGCAACAAACATGATGGAGCAGGGGTAGGTATAATTGCCGTTGACGCGTGAGATGGTGACAGCACCATCTTCTAACGGTTGGCGGAGCACCTCCATCGCGCTTTTGGTGAATTCGGGGAGTTCGTCTAAAAACAGCACGCCGTTGTGTGCCAATGAGATCTCGCCGGGGCGGGGGATGGTGCCGCCTCCGGACAGACCGGCTGCAGAGACGGTGTGGTGCGGCGCGCGGAAGGGACGTGTTTGGATTAATGCTGTGTTGGGAGGCATGATGCCGGCGATGGAGTGCAGTTTGGTGGTTTCGATTGTTTCTTCAAAGGTCATGGGCGGTAAAATAGAGGGCAGGCGTTTTGCAAGCATGCTTTTGCCAGAGCCGGGTGGGCCGAGCAGGAGCACGTTGTGCCCGCCGCCGGCAGCAATTTCAAGGGCGCGTTTTGCCTGTTGCTGACCGCGGACGTCGGAGAAATCTGGCAGGGGATTGCCGGGAATTGTGTTTGCGGGCGTGTAGGGCTGCGCCGGTGCAATGGCGTTGATGTTAAGGAGGTGGTCGATGAGCTGGCGCACGGTGTTGACCGGATAGACAGTGAGACCTGCGACAACGGCAGCCTCGGCAGCATTAGCTGCGGGCACGAACAAGCGGGTGCATCCCATTGCCTTTGCGTGAATGGCCATGGGGAGTACACCACGGATGCCGTGGGTTTCTCCAGAAAGAGACAGCTCGCCGATGAGGGCGCAATCGGATAAATCGCAGTTCAGCTGGCCGGAGGCGGTTAAAATGGCCAGCAGCATGGGCAGATCGTAAATGGGGCCTTCTTTGCGCTTATCGGCAGGGGCAAGGTTGATGGTGATGCGACTCATAGGAAAAGAAAAGCCGGCGTTTTTCAGTGCAGAGCGCACCCGGTCACGAGATTCTTTGACAGCGGTATCCGGCAGTCCGACCAGATCAAAGCCGGGCAAGCCGTTTGCGATGTCGGCTTCGACCGTTACGCCAAAGGCCTCCATGCCGTAAAGACCGATGCTGTTTAAACGTGCAAACATGGGCAAACACCTCTCTGAATTGATTTTTGAGTTTATCTATTATAAAACGGTGTGTAATGCTTTACAAGTAAATGTTGATAATTTTCAACAAGAGAGGAATTGGGCAAAAAAGTTTGTGGTGTGGAGTAATATTCATAAATTTGGGAAAAAAAGTAAAAATTTTTTTTGTTGCGCACAAGGAATCGACAGAAAAAAACAAATTTTTTTAACAAATTTCATAAATTTTTATTGACTTATGAACAAGAATGGCGTATGATAAAGGCAGATAAAAGAGGGGGCAAGAGGTGTTTGGGATTGCCGGAGCAAATGGAAAACTACACGGACGAGCAACTGGCCTTGTTGATACAGCAGGGCGACCCGGACGCTTTTGCGGAGTTGACCGCGCGGTACCTGTCTTTTATCCGTGCAAAGGCGCACCCGTTTTGCAGCAGTATGCTGGAGGCGGATGACCTTTGTCAGGAGGGTTTGTTGGGTTTGTTTGCTGCAGCGAAGCGTTTTTCGCCTGTGCAGGCGGCGGGATTTAAAACGTATGCAGGTATTTGTATTCAGAACCGCATGGTGGCAGCATACCGTGCATGTGCCCGCAAAAAAAATGTGCCGGCAGCGCAGACGGTTCCACTTTGTGAGCAGGAGGACGTTTGCGCAACGCAGCAGGGCGGTTATGCGGCGGAAGATCCGGAAACCTTGGTTATAGACCGGGAAAATGCAGAACTGATTTACAGGCAGCTGAGGCAGCATTTGTCTCAGTTGGAGCAGCAGGCGCTGTTTGGGTATTTGAGTGGGCGCAGCTATCATGAAATTGCAGCAAGGCTTTCGGTTTCTGCAAAAAGTGTGGATAATGCAATTGCACGTGCACGCAGGAAACTGCAAGTACATGGCAGGAATATGCCCCGGTAGCTTAAGTAGAGCGTTGATCATCAAAGGCGGCGGTGCGAATCCGTCTAAGGGCAAAATATCTTATTATCCAAAGCGAGGTAAATCTTATGTACGAAGACAAGACTCTCATCTGTAAAGACTGTGGCTCTGAATTTGTATTCACAGCTGGCGAGCAGGAATTTTATGCAGAAAAAGGCTTTGTAAATGAGCCGCAGCGCTGCAAACCCTGCCGGGACACACGCAAAAATGCAGGCAAACCGGACCGCGAAATGTTTACAGCGGAATGCGCTTCTTGCGGTTGTGAGGCCAAAGTGCCGTTTAAACCGCGTGAAGACCGCCCGGTATATTGCAGCGAATGCTTTGCAAAGATGAGAGAGGAATAAGAAGCAGCGTTCTTATTTCTGAAAACAAACCGATTCTCTAAGTTCACAAAAAGGACGCTTCTGTTTTTGGAGGCGTCTTTTTTGTTGGTGGTTTTGCCTTGCATAACGGATGCGATGGTGCTATAATTTTTGGTAAAGAAAATAGGATATAAGGAGGAAGCTGTATGCTGGGTTTGAAAAAGGGAACGCTCTCTTTTGTGCAGCGCAGCGAAGAGTGGGATGCGATTGCACAGCGTGAAGTTGCGCATATCAAAGCGTTGTTTGGCACTGCGGCCAAGGATGTGCAGCAGATTGGCAGCGGGGCTGTACATAACCCTTCATTTTCGGTGAAATTTACCCCGGTTGTAGATATTGCTGTAGCGGTGGCGGCATTTGAAGATGTGACGGAGATTGAATATAAACTTAAGGCACACCATATTTACCACATTTATCATAAGGACGATGACCAGCAGTTGTTTTTTATATGCAAGGATATGGATGCAGGGCTTTGCACGGCGCATATTTATGTAGTGCTTGAACACAGTGAACGCTGGAAGCAGTTTTTGCAGTTTCGAGACTATCTTTCGGTGAATACTGACCGATTGAAGAAATATCATACGCTCAAGCAGGAGCTGGCTGAACGCTACGCACAAGATCGGCGGGCGTATCATCATGGAAAGGCAAGATTTATGCAAAATATTATGACGGAAGCAGCAGATTATTTTACCCTGGGGCGCAAAATTACGGTTGTGCCGGAGCAGCAGGTGGGGGTATGTTTGCGTGGATATGACAAGGAATTATTTGAAAAAACTGGCAAGAAACAAGTGGTATATCTGTTTGGCACAAACAAGCTGCAAGAAGAATTTCACGGAATGGTCATGGCGATGATTGAATATCCGAATTCGGGAGAGATGAAACTGGTGGCTGCGCCGTGCGGCACGGTGTTATATGAACCATTGATTGCGCATGCATTGCGCAAGGTGGAAGGGAACCGGAAACCGATTTACAAATGTCTGTATGAAAAATCGTGTGGAGCGGTAATTTACCACGAAGATGACGGTGAGCGGAAATATCTGCTGATTCGAAACCGTTCTCAGAATGTGGGTTTTCCCAAAGGCCATATTGAATACGGCGAAACAGAGTTGCAAACTGTGGAGCGTGAAATTTTAGAAGAGACTGGCCTGCATGTAGAAGTGGAGGAGTCGTTTCGGCGGCGGTATGATTATAAGGTGAAATTTTCGATTCATAAGCGGGCAGTGTATTATTTGGCCAAGTATACCGGTCAGCGCGTCTTTCCTCAGGAGGGAGAGGTTTTGGAGTATTGGGTGGTGCCGTATGCCGATGCTATGGAGCTGTTGAGCTTTGATGCTGACCGTGCTATTTTAGAGGATGCAGAGAATCATTTGCAAATGGATTAAGTGCTTTTGGTTACACTGTGATTTGGCGGAATTTTTGTGGTTGAGTAACAAACGGGAGGAATTAGGATGGACTTTACGGATTACATTAAACCAGAGCTGTTTATTTTGATACCGGTGTTGTATGTGATTGGGATGGCCTGTAAAAAATTAGAGGCTATCAATGATAAGTTTATCCCGCTGATTGTGGGAGGATGCGGCATTGTGCTGGCTATTATTTATGTGTTGGCAACGAGTGATTTGAGCAATCCACAAGCTGTGGCGTTGGCAATCTTTACGGCATTGACGCAGGGTGTGCTAACCGGTGGCTTGAGTGTGTATGCCAATCAAATCTTTAAGCAATTTAAAAATGGTGGCGTATCCAAAGATGACAACACAGATACGGAGCAAAAATAACGGATGAAATCCCTTGGTCATTGTGGCTGAGGGATTTTTATGTGGTGCTGTGTTTGGTCTAACAAAACATCTGGGTGATGAAAATTTTCACGCCAATGGAAATGAGCACCATGCCACCGGCAATGCTGGCTTTGCGCTGTAAAAAACAACCACAGACTTTGCCCAGCAGCACGCCAGCACAGCATAGCACAAAGGTGACTGCGGCGATAAACGACACGGCAAACAGCATTTGCAACCCTTGCACAGCACCAACTGCGGATGGGAGAATGATACCCGTGGCGAGGGCGTCGATGCTGGTGGCGATTGCCAAGGCAAGCAATGTTTTTAACGTGAGTGTGCAGGAGCTGTTTTGTTCCTGTGCAGTAGATTTGCGGTTTTCCCACAGCATTTTGCTGCCTAGGTAGCACAGTAACAGCAATGCGACCCAGTGGTCGACAGCTTGCAGGAGTGTTTGGCCAGCTTTGCCCAGCAGCCAGCCGCAAAATGGCATGATACCCTGAAATATGCCAAAAGCAGCAGCGATTTTGCAGGCTGTCAACACGGTGACCCGTTGCAAAACTGCACCGTTTGTAACTGAGACGGCAAAGGCGTCTGCCGCCAGTCCGATCGCGATGCCTGTCAGTGCAAGATAATCCATAGAAACCTCCTGTGTAAAAAGGTGTGATTTAATTTAAATATATTTGCAAGGGGCAGAGAAAAATGATAAAATAACAATAATCTTTTGTAGTAAAGGGGAAAGGAAGCAGGATATGATTGCCTTGATCGATTACGGTGCGGGTAATTTGAGCAGCGTGCAGCATGCACTCGATTACATTGGATGTGCGCATCAAATTACGAAAGATCCGGCGGTGTTACAGCAGGCTGATGCGGCTATTTTGCCGGGTGTAGGCTCGTTTGGCCATGCAATGACCTGTATGCAGCAGGCAGGTATGGTGCAGCCTGTTCTAGATTTTATTGGCAGTGGAAAACCATTTCTGGGCATTTGCTTGGGGTTGCAACTATTGTTTGAGAGCAGTGAGGAAAGCCCTGGAGTAGCAGGGCTTGGTGTGCTTGCTGGGAACATTGTGCGTATTCCCAATAATGTGGAGCATAAGGTGCCGCATATTGGTTGGAATTCGTTACAGTTGCATCAAAAGAGTGGGTTGTTTGCCGGGATGGAGGCTGGGCCGTATGTATACTTTGTACATTCATATTATTTGAAGGCACAGGATCGCAGTATTGTGGCGGCAACGAGCGATTATGGTGTTTTGATGGATGTTGCAGTGAGGAAAGAGAATCTTTATGCGGTGCAGTTTCACCCTGAAAAGAGTGGGCAGGTTGGTATTGCCATGCTAAAACAGTTTGCTGCATTGATACAGCAGTGAGGAGGTGGAGAACGTGCATGCAAAACGAATCATACCTTGTTTGGATGTAAACAACGGTAGAGTAGTCAAGGGCACCAGTTTTGTGGATCTGCGGGACGCAGGGGATCCAGTGGAAGCTGCGATTGCATACGATCAGCAGGGGGCGGACGAATTGGTGTTGCTGGACATTACTGCCTCGCATGAGGAACGTGGCACGATGCTGCACATTGTGCAGGAGATTGCAAAGCATTTATTTATTCCGTTTACTGTGGGCGGCGGGGTGCGCACAGCGGAGGATGTAAGCGTATTGCTGCGTGCTGGCGCAGACAAGGTTTCTGTGAATACTGCGGCGTGGAAAAACCCGCAGTTGATTGCCGATGCGGCGCAACGGTTTGGGAGCCAGTGCGTGGTTTGTGCGATTGATGCAAAGCGCAGGACAGAGGGTGGCTGGACAGTGGTAATCAATGGTGGCAGGGAAGATACCGGAAAAGATGCGGTGGCCTGGGCGATGCAGGCGGCTAAGCTGGGCGCAGGTGAGATTTTGCTGACGAGCATGGATTGCGACGGACAGAAAAACGGGTATGATTTGGAGTTGACGCGTGCTGTTTCGCGCAGAGTGCCGATTCCGGTGATTGCTTCAGGTGGAGCAGGTGAGTTGTCTCATTTTTCGGATGCATTTCAGCAGGGAGATGCAGACGCTGTTCTGGCAGCATCGTTGTTCCATTTCGGAGAAATTACGATCCCGCAGCTGAAAGCATATTTGGCACAGCAGCAGATTCCTGTGAGAACAGAGTGAACATGACCCGAACAGAAGTGGTTCGGGTTGTTTTGCGTTTGGAAGGGTTGTTCATATTTGTTGGCACCAGTGCATACCAATGATAACAAACGGACAATGCGGAGGTGCTTTTGCAGTATGAGGTGGAGAATCAGATTTGTAGCGATGGCGGCAGTACTGTTTTTGATTACAACAATCGGGATACCGGTTTTGGCAGTGGAGCAGGAGGAAATTGCTGCGCCCAGTGCGATTTTGATTGAGACAGAAACCGGAAGAGTGCTGTTTGAAAAAAATGCAGATGAAGTGCGTCCATGTGCTTCTATCACTAAGGTGATGACGCTGTTGCTTGTGATGGAAGCGATTGAGAGCGGTAGGATTTCTCTGGAGGATCAGGTTGCAGCCAGTGCCCATGCGGCCTCGATGGGTGGCTCGGATATCTGGCTAAAGGAAGGAGAAGTGATGTCGGTTGATGATTTGATTAAAGCGACAGTCATTATGAGTGCAAATGATGCGGCTGTTGTATTGGCAGAGCATGTGTATGGCACGGAAGAGGAGTTTGTACGGCAGATGAATTTGCGTGCACAGCAGTTGGGAATGGAGCAGACTGTGTTCAAAAACTGCAACGGATTGGATGAGGACGGTCATGTTACAACAGCCCGTGATGTGGCGGTGATGTCTGCAGCATTGATTGCGCATCAGAAGATTATGGATTATACGTTGACCTGGATGGATTATGTGCGGGACGGACAGACGCAGTTGGTTAATACCAATAAGTTGATTCGCAGTTATAAAGGTATTACCGGTTTGAAAACGGGTACGACGAGTACGGCGGGCAGTTGTATTACTGCAACGGCAAAGCGCGGAGATCTTAGTCTTGCAGCGGTGGTGCTGGGTTGTGCAACGACGCAGGATCGGTTTGATTCGGCTGCGACGCTGCTCGATTATGGTTTTGCAAACTTTGCATATATCACGCTACCATTGCCAACGCTGGAGGTAGTGCCGGTAACGGGCGGGATGCAGGAGCAGGTGCCGGTTCAATGTATGGAGCAGGCGCAGGTATTGGTGGAAAAGGGAAGAGAGCGTGATGTGCAAAGTCAGGTTACGCTGGATGAGTTGGTGCAGGCACCCGTGGCACAGGGACAGATTTTGGGCAGGATAAGCTATTTACTGGATGGAGAGGTGATTGCGGAATCTGACGTTACGGCAGCAGGCAGCGTGCAGAAAATGAATTTCAGCGTTGTGTTTTTTGTGTTACTGGGTAGCCTGTTTCGGTGGTAAATCACAAAAAGAAATAATTTCAGGAAAAGTGGAACGTTTTGCTTGCAAACCGAATGTGTTTATTGTAAAATCTATAACGAATACTGGGGAAACACATAGGAGGAACCGCTATGTCCATCACTGTGGATTTACAGCATTTGGCAGGCTTTGTGCAGCCACATGAATGGGATGACATTGCTTCGCAGGTGCAATTGGCACACTGCCAACTGCATACGGGTACAGGGTTGGGCAGCGATTACACAGGCTGGCTGACACTGCCGTCTGGCTATGATCAGGCAGAGTTTGCACGTATACAAGCTGCAGCGGCTCAAATACAGCAAGATACCGATTTGTTTATTGTAATCGGTATCGGTGGTTCTTATTTGGGGGCAAGAGCGGCGATCGAATTTTTGACTTCGCCTTATTATAATGCTCTGCCCAAAAGTACGCCGGATATTTATTTTGCGGGAAATTCAGCCAGCCCGGCTGCCCTGCACGAACTGCTGGAACTGTGCAAGGGCAAGCGTGTTTCGGTTAATGTGATTTCCAAATCGGGTACAACGACAGAACCGGCCATTGCATTTGGTGTATTTGAGCAATATTTACAGCGCGAATATGGTATAGAAGAGGCAGTAAAGCGGATTTACTGCACTACCGACCGTGCAGAAGGAGCTTTGAAACGCCATGCCGATGAAATGGGCTATCAGACCTTTGTGATACCTGATAATATCGGCGGTAGATTTTCGGTGCTCACTGCTGTTGGATTGCTACCCATTGCGGTATGCGGTGCCAATATTGCTCAGCTGATGCAGGGTGCACGGGAGGCACAGCGTGCATATAGCAACAAGTTTCTGAATGAAAACCCCTGCTATCAGTATGCAGCAGCGCGCAATCTGCTCAGCCGAAAGGGCAAAGAGATTGAAATGCTTGTCAGCTATGAACCGTGTTGTATGATGTTAAATGAGTGGTTTAAGCAGTTATTTGGTGAAAGCGAGGGCAAAGACGGAAAAGGGATCTTTCCGGCATCGGCAATTTTTTCAACAGATTTGCATTCAATGGGACAATATGTGCAGGACGGAAAAAGAATACTTTTTGAAACAGTGCTATTGTTTGACAAGCCAAAATATGATATAGTGATAGAGAGCAATGGAAATCAGGAAGACGAACTGCATTTTTTGCAGGACAAAACCGTTTCTTGTGTGAATCGCAGTGCATTTGAAGGTACCATATTGGCGCATTGCGACGGCGGTGTGCCAAACATTGTGCTTTCTGCACCGGATTTTTCTGAGCGCACGTTGGGGCAGTTGTTCTATTTTTTTGAAAAGGCATGTGCAATTTCGGCTTACTTGCTGGAGGTAAACCCTTTTGATCAGCCAGGTGTGGAAAGTTATAAACGCAACATGTTTGCTTTGCTGGGTAAGCCCGGGTATGAAAATGAGCAGGCACAGTTGCTGGCCAGGCTGAACCAGCAGACAAAGTAAAAGAGTTGGTTTGAGCCGCTGTGCGGCAAACGATATATGATTTTTGGAGGAGTTTGAATATGATTACCCTGATTATTGGAAAAAAAGGCTCAGGAAAGACAAAAAAATTGATTGATGCGGCAAATGCTGCAATTGAAAAAACCAATGGCAATGTTGTGGTGATTGAAAAAGAAGCGCATCTTACGCTTGATATTTCTCATCAGGCACGACTGGTTGCGTTGGAGCCTTATGGCATTACAGGCTGTGCTGCTTTTTATGGCTTTATCAGCGGCATTTGTGCTGGCAATTATGATGTAAAAGAAATTTTTGTTGATTCTACCTTGAGGTCTGTGGATGCACAGGATTTGGAGTGCTTTATTCAAAAGCTGGACAAGCTGGCAACCTTTGCAGACACGAAGATTACATTGTCTGTGTCGATGGATGTATCTGAGTTGCCGGATAGTGTAAAGACCCTTGTAACCTGCATTTAAACATACTGGCAGCTACAAAAACTGTTGCAAACGCGTTGTTTTGGCAGCAGTTTTGTTGCATTGATGCAGCGCGTGTGTTTTAAATCGGTGGCAGTGTGAAAATTATGGTTGACAAAGCAGTTTTGAATGGCTATAATAATTTAGTACAGCGCAAGAGGTGGTGCAGATGCTACTTGACATCACGCATATTTTTGAAAACGAGGGTGAAACCCTTCCGTTTACCTTTGGACTGGATTTAAGCGATGTGCAGATTAATGGAGTATTTCCGTTTTCAGAGCCGGTGCCGATGCGCGGAAAAGTGCAAAATGTGGCACAGACTGTGTTTTTAACGGCTGAGGCTGCGTTTGATTTAAAAGTGCCGTGTGACCGTTGTGCTGAAGAATATGAACAACAGCACCGGTATACATTTAGTCACCCGCTTGCCATGCAGTTGCGGCAGGAAGAGCAGGATGAATATCTACTTGTGCCGGACGGCCAACTTGACTTAGCTGCACTGCTGCATGCAGATGTCTTATTGGCCTTACCGTCAAAATATCTGTGCAAAGATGACTGCAAAGGGCTTTGTCCTGTTTGCGGCACCAATTTTAATAACGGTAGTTGCCGTTGCAATCAACGTCAGACGGACCCTCGTTTCGAGGTGCTCAGGCAACTGATAGATAAAGATGAATTGAAGGAGGTGTTTGACCATGGCGGTACCAAAGAGTAAACTTTCCCATGCAAGAAAAAACAGCAGACGTTCCAGTGTTTGGAAACTGAGTGCTCCTACTCTTGTTCATTGCCCCAAATGCGGTGTGTATAAAACACCTCACGTGGTTTGCGATAGTTGCGGTTTTTACAATGGCAGGGCAGTCATTCAAAAAGAAGAGGCACAAGCTTAATCTTTTTATGATTTTGAGAAAATTGAGAGAAGGAGCATTCCTTCTCTTATTTTTTTGCCTACTGCAAGGTAGGGGGTGATTGAGCGATGTCGGTCATAATTACAGGTGTAGAAGAAAACAGTCCTGCAGCCCGCGCAGGCATTGCAGCGGGTGAGACGCTTGTGGCGCTTAACGGACATGAAATTGTAGATATTCTGGATTATCGTTTTTATGAAACCAATGCACAACTGACTGTGACGCTTGCTGATGTGAAGGGGAATATGCGCACGGTTTCGATTCACAAAGGGCAGTATTTACCCATTGGGCTGGAGTTTGAAACGTATTTGATGGACAAGCAGCGCAGTTGCCGTTGCAAATGTGTGTTTTGTTTTATTGACCAAATGCCAAAGGGTATGCGCCAGAGTTTGTATTTTAAAGATGATGACGCGCGGATGTCATTTTTGTTTGGCAATTATGTTACACTGACCAACTTGAAGGAACAAGATGTGCAGCGTATCATTGACATGAAGATTAGCCCAATCAATGTTTCGGTTCATACCACAAACCCAGAGTTGCGCGTGAAGATGATGGGCAACCGCTTTGCCGGTAAGGTGCTGGATATTTTACCGAGATTGGCACAGGCAGGCATCCAGATTAACTGCCAGTTGGTGCTTTGTCCCGGTATTAACGATGGGGAAGAACTGGCACGCAGCCTGACAGATTTGGGCAAGCTGTTGCCGGCTTTGCAAAGCATTGCCCTGGTGCCGGTGGGCGTGACAAAGCATCGGCAGGGTTTGCCGGAACTGCGCCCTTATACGCAAGAAGAGGCAGGCAAAACGATTGATTTGATTGATTGTTTTGGCAACGATTTTTTGAAACAGTGTGGCAGTCGTATTGCGTATGCTTCTGATGAGTTTTATCTTTTGGCTCAGCGTCCCTTGCCGCCGCCGGAGTTTTATGAGGATTTTTCTCAGTTGGAAAGCGGTGTGGGGGCGATTTCCTGCTTTCGGGATGAGTTTTTATATGCGCTGGAGGAACGATTGAATGGTGCAGACAGCATCGTCTTGCCAAAGCGGCAGATTACGCTGGCAACTGGGGTTGCCGCTTACCCGTTTCTACAGGAATTACTTGACGAAGTGCAGAGAAAATGTAATAATTTATTCTGTACTGCTGTACCGATTGTCAATCGTTTTTTTGGTGAAACCATTACAGTTGCAGGATTATTGACTGGTGCAGATTTGCTGGAACAACTCAGTGGCAGAGATTTGGGAGAATGCTTGCTGCTGCCGGAGGTGTTGCTGCGGCATAATACAGATATTTTATTAGATGATATGACATTAGGGGAACTCAGCACACAGCTGCAGGTACCAATCAACACAGTGCCAAATGATGGAGCGCGGCTGCTGGCCGCTGTATTGGGGGAATAACGCAATGGCAAAACCAATCGTTGCGATTGTAGGCAGACCAAATGTAGGGAAGTCTACCTTATTTAATAAATTGATCGGTAAACGGCTATCGATTGTAGATGACACGCCTGGCGTAACCAGAGATCGTATTTATGGTGAGTGCCAGTGGCAAGACCGTACCTTTTCTTTGGTAGATACCGGAGGAATTGAACCGGCTGCAAATGATGTGATTTTGGCGCAGATGCGCACACAGGCTCAGATTGCGATTGACGGTGCCGATGTCATTATTATGGTGACAGATCTGCGCAGCGGTATTGTGGCAACGGACCAGGAAGTGGCACAGATGCTGCAAAAAAGTGGCAGACCGATTCTGCTTGCTGTAAATAAATGTGACAATGTGGGTCAAACGCCTGCTGAGTTTTATGAATTTTATAATTTGGGTTTGGGTGATCCTGTTGCAATTTCTTCTGTGCACGGGCATGGCACAGGCGATTTGCTTGACCGCGTTTTGGCGCTTTTACCTCCGCCGGTGCAGGAGGATGAGCAGGCCACAGAGATTAAAATTGCGGTGATCGGCAAGCCGAATGTGGGCAAGTCATCGCTGGTAAATAAAATTGCAGGACAAGAACGATGCATCGTCTCAAATATTGCAGGCACTACACGTGATGCGATTGATACTGCCGTAGAAAATAAGCACGGCAAATTTCTGCTGATTGATACTGCTGGTCTACGCCGCCAAAGTAAGGTTTACAAAGCGGATGACAACATTGAGCGCTACAGTATTCTGCGGGCACAGATGGCGATTGAGCGTGCGGATGTATGCGTGATTGTAATTGACGCAACAGAGGGCTTTACAGAGCAGGACTCCAAAGTGGCAGGACTGGCGCATGATGCCGGTAAAGGCTGCGTGATTGCTGTAAATAAGTGGGATGCAGTGGAAAAAGATGATAAAACGATGCAAAGCTACCGCAAGCAATTAGAGGTGGATTTTGCGTTTATGTCGTATGCGCCGTTTGTGTTTATTTCGGCACATACGGGTCAGAGATTAGATCGTCTGTTTGAGCTTGTGAAACTGGCAGCAAACTCAAACGCAATGCGCATTACAACCGGTACGCTCAATGATATTTTGGCGCAGGCAACTGCACGTGTGCAGCCACCCACAGACAAGGGTAAACGGCTGAAAATCTATTATATGACACAGGCGAGCACAAAGCCACCGACCTTTGTATGTTTTGTGAATGACAGCGAGCTGTTTCATTTTTCGTATCAGCGGTATTTGGAAAATCGCATACGCGAAACCTTTGGTTTAGAAGGTACGCCGGTGCGTTTTCTGATTCGTGAGCGCGGTGATTGAGGAGGAACCCATGCAGGAACTGTTGGAAACTTTTGCGTTGCCGGTATCGGCAATTATGCTTGCCTCTTATTTGCTGGGCAGCATCAGTTTTTCGATTATTTTTACTAAAATGTTCAGCAAAGAAGATATTCGCACGATGGGCAGTGGTAATGCAGGTACTACGAATGTACTGCGTTCCGTGGGCAAACGTGCGGCAATTTTGACGTTTGTGTTTGACGTATTAAAGTGTGTAATCGCGGTGGTATTGACCAGATTTACTTTGGAATATTTGTGTAATGGCACAAATGCTCCGGCTTATATTGTGAATTATGGCATTTATTTATCAGGCTTTTGCTGCGCTTTGGGGCATATTTACCCAGTGTTTTTCAAATTTAAAGGGGGCAAGGGTGTTGTAACCGTTGCAACAATGGCAGCTCTGGCAGATTGGCGTGTGTTTTTGGCCAATATCGGGGTGTTTTTACTGATATTTGCCATTTGGAAAATGGTGTCGCTGGCATCGGTGATTTCGGCGTGCATTTACCCTGTTTCTACATTTTTGATTACCTTTTTTGCAGATTATCAAACCGGCGTAGTTTCACTGAAATATGTCTGCATTGTAACTGCGATGACAGCGGTAATCGGTGGAGTGGTAGTACTAAAACACCGAAGCAATTTGGTGCGCATCAAAAATGGTACGGAAAAACGCTTATTTGGACAGAAAAAAGCAGAATAAACGCAAAAAAAGAAGCCCTTTAAGGCTTCTTTTTTTGTTTGAGAGTTAAACGGCTGCAGTGCCGGAGGCTGCACGCGTAACCTTGCCGGAACGCAGGCAGCGGGTGCAGGCGTAAATACGCTTGTTAGAGCCGTTTACCACTGCTTTTACGCGTTTGATGTTCGGCTTCCAAGTTCGATTCGAACGGCGATGTGAGTGGGAAATTTTAATGCCGAAGGACACGTTTTTGCCGCAAATTTCGCATTTTGCCATGTATTTCTGCACCTCCTTTAAGGGTGTTTTAGTTTCATTACAGCGTTGCTATTTTACCAAATTTGGGTGTGAATTGCAAGTGTTTTTGCAGATTATTTTTCTTGTCAGATAAAGTGCAGGGTATAAAAGTAAGTGAAAATGGAAATATATAACAAAATATCATGAAATTTAGGCACTCCCAAATCCCGGTTTCGCGACCATGAAGTGTCATTTTGCGGTTAGAACTCCTTCGTTTGAAACCAAAACGGTTGAAACAAAAATTTTTGGGCACATAGAAGAAAAATACCGGTTGCGGTTAGACGTTTTTGGGGAGTTGTGTTTTTTTGGAAAATGGCGTATAATAATCAGATAAAAAGGAGGGTGTACAAATTTGATTCTCAGGGTTTTGTTTGATCAAACGCTCAGCTCGTCCAGTAAGCTGCAGTTGATCATTCCACAGATCATTGCCGTAATCATTATTTTATTTGTCATTTTGCCGCTGCATGAGTTGGCGCACGGCTGGGTAGCGTACAAATTCGGTGATGATACCGCAAAGCGTGCGGGTCGGCTGACGTTTAATCCACTGGCCAGCATTGACATTTGGGGTGCGTTGATGATTTTACTGATCGGATTTGGCTGGGCAAAACCTGTGCCGGTCAATCCCAGTCGAATGAAGCACCCTCGCATAGGTATGGCCGTCACTTCAGCGGCGGGGCCGTTTTCCAATTTTTTGGCAGCGCTGTTGGGCGCACTGCTCTATGTGGGACTGCTGGTGGGTCTTGGAGTTGGAATCCTCGACAATTTTGGCATTGAACTGCTCAGCACATTTATCACCATTAACGTGTCTCTGGCTGTGTTTAATCTATTGCCCATACCGCCGTTGGATGGCTCTAAGATTTTGGCAGCCTGTCTGCCCCAGCGTGCTGCGCAGACTTTTTATCGGTATCAGGGAGCCTTTATGATGCTGCTGTATGCATTGATGTTCGCCGGGGTACTCAGTGGCCCGTTGAGCACCGCACAAACCGCCTGCACCAAAGGTATTTTATGGCTTGCGCAGTTGCCGTTTTCACTGGCAGGGTTGTTGTGATGGAAAAACTCTCGTACAAGTTACCGGTATTTGAAGGTCCGCTGGATTTGCTGCTCCATTTGTTGGCAAAGCATAAACTGGAAATTTGTGATATTGCAATCGCACAGGTTTTGGAGCAATATTTGGCGCATGTAGCAGAAATGCAGCAGCAAAATATGGAGGTTGCCAGCGAATTTTTGACGATGGCTGCGCGACTGGTGCACATGAAAACCGTGGCGCTGCTGCCAAAGCACGAAGAGCTGGAAGAACTGCAGGAGGAACTGACCGGGCAACTGCTTGATTATCAGGTGTGTAAAACAATGGCGGCACTGCTGCGGGAGCGGCTTGATTTGGGCAGTTTTGTGCGCGTGCAGATGCAACTGCCAAAAGACGTGACCTTTTGCGGTGAGATCACACCGGAGCAGTTGCAGCGTGCCTATCAAAACGCGGTGGGGCGTGGCAAGCGATTTTTGCCGCCGCCAACCGAAGCGTTTGAGGCGCTTGTGGCAAGACCGACGGTGACGGTGGCTTCTCGTATGATACATGTGTTGCGTTGTCTGTGGAAGGATCGGGAGGTAGCGTATGAACAAGTGTTTGCAAAAGCAGAGAGTCGACCGGAGTTGGTAGCAACATTTTTAGCAGTATTGGAGCTGGTAAAAGGCAGGCGTGTGGCGGTACGTGATGAAAACGGCGACTCAACCTTAGTGTTATTGGACGGTGGTGACAGAAAGTGGAAACGCAGCAGGGAATCATAGAAGCAGTACTGTTTGCGAGTGGGGAACCGATTGCGATCGATAAGATTGCAGCGGCGTTGGAACTGCCGCCCCAAAAGGCGCAGCAGATTGTTACAGCAGTGGCAGAGCATTTTAATCGCGTCAACAGCGGGATAAAAATCGTACAGCTGGAGGACAGCTACCAGATGTGCACTCGGCCGGAATTTGAAGAGCAGGTACGCATTGCACTGGCTCTCAAGCAAAATACACCGCTTTCAGCGGCAGCGCTGGAGGTGCTGGCCATTGTGGCATATCATCAGCCGGTAACACGGGCATTTTTAGAGCAGGTGCGCGGCGTAGATAGCGGCGGAGTGCTCAATGGTCTGTTTGCCAAGGGACTGGTAGAAGAACGCGGCAGGCTGGAACTGCCAGGCAGGCCACTGCTGTACGGCACAACAGAGCATTTTTTGCGGTGTATGGGTCTGGAGACTATTGAAGCGCTGCCCCCTGTGCCACAGCCGCAAGAGTCACAGGCAAATCAACCGCAGCAAGACGCACAGCAGACGTAAAGCCTGACAAAGGAGGGACTGCGGATGAGCGCATGGGGAGTTTGGCTGATCATAGCGGGTGTTTTGGCGCTGGTTTTGGCGTTGCTGCTTTGCCCTGTGGTGGTGCAGATAGAATTTTCCGGTGCGTTTGTCATCAAACTGCGTGTGCTGGGGATTCCGATTACGGTCTTTCGGCAAAAAACGCGAGATACAGCGGAAAAAAAATCTCCAGAAGTGCCGGAAAAAAAGAAAGAAAAATCCGGTAAGTTTGCCGTCTTTGGGGATATACTAAAACGGGAAGGACTACTTGCTTTGCTGGATTTCTTGAAAGAGTTGGCAAGCATTGCCGCCGGCACAGGCAAACGATTGCTGAAGCATATCCATTGGCGCAAATTTTCTGTGCTTCTGGCCATTGGCGGGCAGGACGCAGCAAAAACAGCAGTGCAATACGGCCAGGCGTGCGCGGTAGTATATCCAGCTGCAGGGGTTCTAACGGCGCTGAGCGATTGCAGCCAGACGCATGTTGGCGTCATCGCAGATTTTAAGGCAGGGAAAACCAAAGCAGAGGTTTGTCTAAAGGCTGACATACGCCCGATTTTTGTATTAACATCAGGCGTAAGCGGGCTGATTAAACTAATAAAGGCATACCGCACAAAAATTGCGGGAACAAAACATGATGGATAAAGGAGTGCACAATTATGGGAAATCATCCGATCGATGGAATGTTGGATACAACAATGGAGAAAATTAAGGAAATGGCGGATGCAGATGCAGTGGTTGGTAAGCCGATTGTGGCAGCGGATGGAACAACCGTCATACCAATTTCAAAAGTGAGCTATGGCTTTGCTTCAGGCGGTTCGGATTTTCCGGCAAAATCGCAGCCAGAGAAAGAATTTTTTGGTGGCGGTGCCGGTGCGGGGATTACCATCACGCCAATCGCGTTTTTATCTGTGCACAATGGTGATGTAAAGCTGGTACAGGTAGAACCGTTTGACGGCTCAGTAGACCGCATCATTCAAATGGTGCCAGACGTGGTAGATAAAGTTTCTGGTGTCATCAGCCGCAAAAAGGCAGAGCGTGCAGAGAAAAAAGCTGCCCGAAAGGCTGAAAAGGAAGCGGAAAAGCAACAGGATTAGGAATAACACCCTTTGTACACATAGACAGTGCACCGCCTGCATATAGTGAATGGAGATAGGCAGGTGGTTTTTTTGTGGAAAAAATGGATTTGTGCGTTGGTTAGTCTCATTCTGTTGCTTGGGATTGCTGTGCCGGCAAGTGCACAGGAGCATCTTTCGGTTTCGGCAGCCGCAGCGGTGGTACTCTGTGCAGATAACGGGCAGGTATTATATGCCAAAAATGCAGAAGAAGAACGCGCGATGGCCAGCACAACCAAGATTATGACAGCACTTTTAACGCTGGAGGAGGCGCAGCGCAGCGACCGCGTCATAACAGTCAGTCCGGAAGCTGCAGCTGTTGAGGGTTCCTCCATGTACTTAAACGCAGGGGATCAGATTACCCTGCGTGGTTTGGCGGCAGGTATGCTGATTGTTTCTGGTAATGACGCAGCGTTTTGCGCAGCACAGGCAATTGCCGGTTCGCAAGAAGCATTTGCAGCACGCATGAATGAAAAAGCGCAGGCGTTGAATCTTGAGCATACGCAATTTGTTACTGCTTCAGGGCTGGATGCAGACGGGCATTATTCAACAGCGCTGGATCTTGCAAAACTGGCAGCAGCTGCGCTGGAAAACGCAGAATTTGCTGAAATCTGTGGGCAAAAGACGTATTCGGTAGACTTTATAAGCCCGCAACGCACACAGGAATATACCAACCACAATAAGCTGTTGTGCATGTACCGCGGGTGCATCGGGGTAAAAACGGGTTACACCAAAAAAGCGGGGCGGTGTTTGGTTTCAGCAGCAGAGCGCGATGGTGTGCGGTTGGTGGCAGTTACCTTAAACGCACCTGATGACTGGAACGATCATAGGAACATGCTGGACTATGGTTTTGCACAGGTGAGTGCAGTGCAGTTGGATGAACGTGAAACGACCCTTACAGTGGAGGCTGTGGGTGGCACGGTCGGTCAAGTAACCGTGCGCGGTGGCAACGGCGGCAAGGTGATCGTCAATGCAGCAGACCAGGCGCGTGTCAAGCGTATTGTAGAACTGCCGCGGTTTGTGTATGCACCGCTGATGCAGGGTGTGCGGCTTGGCAGAGTTGTTTATTACCTGGATGGCAAAGAACTGGGCAGTGTACCGCTGCAAACTGATCAGACGTTGGAACAATTACAAGAAAAGCGCGGCTGGCTGACACGACTGAAACAGTTTTTTTGCCAACGATTTGGATAAAGAAAGGGAATTGAAGCATGGCAAAGGACGTGAGAATACAGAAGCTGTTGGCAGACTGCGGTGTTGCCTCACGGCGCAAGGCAGAGGAGTTGATCGCACAAGGGCGTGTGCGTTGCAACGGCAAACCAGTGCAACTGGGCGATAAAGCAGATGCAAAAAAAGATAGAATCACAGTGGACAGCAAACCGGTGGTCAGCAGTGTGCGTACGCTGTATTATATGCTGCATAAACCCCGTGGCTTTGTGACGACGATGCAGGACGAAAGATGCCGCCGGTGCGTTGCAGAACTGGTGGCAGATATACCGGAGCGCCTGTACCCGGTAGGGCGTCTGGATCGGGACTCGGAAGGCCTGCTTCTGATGACCAACGACGGCGCATTTGCATATGCAATGACGCACCCTTCCCGGCAGATCGCAAAGACGTATCGTGTAACGGTACGCCCGGCTATCACAGAAGAAATGCTGACCGAGATGACAGTGGGCATGGTTATCGACGGTGAAAAAACAGCGCCGGCGCAGGTGCGTGTGTTGACACAGGAGCCAGGCCGTGTGGTGTTAGAAATCGTGCTGTATGAGGGCAAAAATCGGCAAATTCGTAAAATGTGCGAGCAACTGGGGCTAGAGGTTGCTCGCCTAAAACGCATAGCTTGTGGTCCAATCAAACTGGGCATGTTACAACAGGGCAAACACCGCCGCTTAACAGCTGAAGAGGTTAAAAAACTCAAGGCAGCGGCAGCGCCGGCAGCACGTGTGCAGCATAATTAAATCGTAAGAAATAAAAAGAAAAGACCGAAAGAGGTTTCTTTTGGTCTTTTGTGCGTTGATATGGTTGCAATTACTGCACGAAAATGCTAAAATAAGCACAATATTCGATACACAGGCAGCGGCAAATATCGCTTTGAAAGTTGGGATGGATTCGGTTGATCAAGAGTATGACAGGCTATGGCAGACAAGAGCATCTGGTAGACGGCAGGCTGGTTTGCGTAGAAGTACGCACGGTGAATCACCGTTATCTGGAATACAATGCAAGAACGCCCAAGGGCTTCGCTTTTTTAGAGAGCAAACTCAAAGCACTGGTGCAAACGTATGTTGCCAGAGGCAAAACCGATGTGACTATAACGGTAGAACACACTGACCGGGAGCCTGTGCGCGTGCAGGTGAATCAGGCTTTGGCAGGTGGCTATGTGCGTGCTTTGCGCGAGCTGGCAGCAGAATTTGATCTTTCTTCAGAAATTGCCGCAGTGCAGGTAGCAGCTTACCCAGAAGTGTTAACAGTTCAGCGGGAAGAGTTGGACGAAGCGCAGCTTTGGCAAGCGGTGCGCCAAACGGCACAGGCAGCGTTGGAGCAGCTTGTTTTGATGCGGGAGCAAGAGGGCGCTGATTTAAAGCGCGATTTGCTCAACAGAGCTGCACAGGTAACGTGCATGGTAGAGCGCGTGGAGGCGCGGTCGCCGCAAACGGTGGAGGAATATCGCCGGCGGCTGCATGCACGGCTGGAAGAACTGAAAAGTGATGAAGCATACAACGAAGCGCGACTTTACACTGAGCTGACGCTGTTTGCCGATAAGGTTGCCGTGGCAGAAGAAACGGTACGGTTGCGCAGCCATTTGCATAAACTAGAGCAGACCCTTGAAGAGCCGGAGGCTGTAGGTCGCAAGCTGGACTTTTTGGCGCAGGAGATGCACCGTGAAGCAAACACTATCGGTGCAAAGGCGGTCGATTCAGAAATCGCGCATATCGTAGTGGAAATGAAAACGGAAATTGAAAAGATCAGAGAGCAGATTCAGAATATAGAATGAATTGAGCGGGAACTGGGAGGAAGCAGAATGAAGCTGATCAATATTGGATTTGGCAATATGGTTTCGGCAAACAGACTGGTGGCGATTGTAAGCCCGGAATCAGCGCCGATTAAGCGTATCATACAAGATGCCAAAGAGCGCGGAAGCCTAATCGATGCCACATATGGCAGGCGAACCAGAGCGGTGCTGATTACCGACAGCGACCATGTGGTGCTTTCTGCCGTGCAGCCAGAGACGGTCGCCAACCGATTGGGAGACCGCGGAGCAGAAATCGCCGGAGACGAGGAGTTGGAGCATGATGAATAGCAATGGGCTGTTACTGGTTTTTTCGGGGCCGTCCGGCGCAGGCAAAGGCACGGTACTCAAAGAATTGCTTGGCAGCAATGAGAACATGAAGCTGTCTGTTTCTGCAACAACGCGTTTGCCAAGGCAGGGAGAATGCCACGGTGTGCATTACTTTTTTATGACAAAGGACGAGTTCGAAGCGCAGATTGCAAACGGTCAAATGCTTGAGCATGCAGAGTACTGCGGCAAATATTACGGAACTCCTGCAAGACAGATTATGAACTGGATTTCCGGAGGAAGCGATGTCGTGCTAGAGATCGAGGTGCAGGGAGCAAGGCAGATCAAAGAAAAACAGCCGGACTGCATCAGCATTTTTGTGTTGCCCCCCTCACTGGAAGAATTGGAAAAACGGCTGCGTTTACGGGGAACTGAAGATGAAGATACCATTCAAAAGCGGCTGGCGGTTGCAAAGCAGGAGATGGAAACTGCAAAAGACTATGATTATGTCATCGTAAATGATACGGTTGCACATACCGTGGCGCAGATCAACCAGATTATTACTGCAGAGAAGCTCAAGGCTTCTCATGCAAAGAAAACGATTGAAGGAGTGCTAAAAGATGATTAGACCAAATGTACAACTGAGCGGCAACGCACAAATCAGCTATTATTCGTTGGTGGTAGCCGTGGCAAAACGGGCAAGAGAAATTGCTGCTGAAGCAGAGCTGAAGGGAGAAATTCTGATAGAAAAACCGGTAGATCTGGCGATTGATGAATATATTGCCGGCAATTTTAAAATCGTAGCACCAGGCACAGAGGAACAAACGCCAGGCAACGTGTTTTATGAAACAGAGCAGATTCAGGCAGCAATTGAGTCGCTGGATCACGCAGGGGACATACTGTAACGGTAAAGCATTTAAGAGGTGGCTTCATGGCAGTTTTAACTGTGGCCAAGGTTGCAGTGGAAAATACCACATATCAATTTGATAAAGCGTTTGACTACCTTGTGCCATCGGATTTGCTGGAAAAAGCCGCCGTAGGCTGCAGGATACTGGTTCCGTTCGGCGTTTCAAACGCGAAACGGCAGGGTGTGATACTGCAGTTGGAACAGACACAGGAGCGCAGCAAATGCAAGTCTGTGATAACGGTGCTTGATGAAGCGCCGTTTTTCACATGTGAGCTGTTGGGTCTGGTCAGTTGGCTCAAAGAGCGGTATTTTTGCACGCTGTATGACGCTGTAAAGCTCATTTTGCCCACGGGACTTAACTTAAAGCTTAAGACGGTTTATCTACTGTCTCAGCCATTATCATTGCTTCCGCAGCAATGTAGTCCGGCAGAATATGCAGTGTTAGAATATCTGGCAAACACAGGCCGAGCAGACGCACAAACTTTAAAAAAATTGCCGCAGGTGCAAGCAGATCCCAAATTACTCGACCACCTGTTGAAGCAGGGGAGCCTGCGCAAAATACAAGAACCGGTAAGACAAGTACAGGACGCCGTTCAAAAAATGGTGCGTCTGGTGCAGGCGTATGAAAATGGGCAGAGTTTGCCAAAACTAACACCAAAGCAACAAGAGGTTTGCTGTGTCCTGCGGGAGCTTGGCACGGCTTCGGTAAAGGAACTGTGCTATTTTGCCGGCGTAACTGCTGGTGTTGTTGAAAATCTGGTCAAGCGCGGCGTTGCAGCGTTTTATACGCTGGAACGATTTCGCAACCCATATCAGAATATCGCACCGCCGCAGGAGAGCGGTATTGTTCTTTCCGAAGTGCAGCACGCTGCATTTGCGGGGTTAAAAGCACAGTATGACAGCGGAAAGGGTGGCACGGCGCTGCTGTATGGTGTAACCGGCAGCGGAAAAACAGCGGTGTTTTTAAAACTGATTGATGAAGTATACCGCAAAGGGCGCGGCGTAATCGTGATGGTTCCTGAAATTGCGCTGACGCCACAAACCATCGGGCAGTTTCACCGACGATACGGCAGCCGCGTAGCAGTATTTCACAGCGCACTTTCAATGGGAGAACGGCTGGACGAATGGAAGCGGGTAAAAAGCGGACAGGCATTGATCGCCGTAGGTACGCGCTCAGCGGTATTCGCACCGTTTGAAAACTTGGGTCTGGTCATCATGGACGAAGAGCAGGAAGCGACCTATAAGTCAGAATCAGCGCCGCGCTACCATGCCAGAGAAGTCGCAAAATACCGCTGTGCGTATCACAAAGCATTGTTGGTGCTGGCTTCGGCAACACCATCGCTGGAGAGCTATTATCTGGCAGAAAACGGGCGCTATACCCTGCATACCCTGCCGGAGCGCTACGGTTCGGCAACGTTGCCGCAGGTCATCGTAGCAGATATGAATGCAGAACTTCCGGCTGGCAACACAACGGCATTCAGCCGCACGCTGACCGATGCTTTGCAAGCAAATCTCGCACGCAAAGAGCAGTCCATCTTGCTGCTCAACCGCAGGGGATACCGCACATTTGCAGTGTGCGATGCGTGCAAAGCAGTCGTGACCTGTCCGCATTGCAGCATTTCGCTCACGTATCACAGTGTCAACAACCGGCTGATGTGCCATTATTGCGGGTATTCCGCGCCGTTTGGCAAGGAGTGTCCGGTTTGCACAGAACCACAGGTGCGCTTTGCAGGCACAGGTACACAAAAAGCACAAGAGGAACTGGAGCTGTTGTTCCCAAAGGCGCGCGTGCTGCGTTTGGATGCCGATTCTACTATGCGGCGCTATGCATTCGAAACACAAATGCAGGCGTTTGCAAACGGTGAATATGATATCATGATCGGCACGCAGATGGTTGCCAAGGGCTTGGACTTTGCCAATGTAACATTGGTGGGCGTGCTCTCTGCCGATCAGGTGCTGTACAGCGATGATTTTCGCAGCAATGAGCGCGGCTTTGATTTACTCACGCAAGTGGTAGGGCGCTCTGGCAGGGGTTCAAAGCATGGCCGGGCCATTATTCAGACATATACGCCGGAAAATCCGGTGCTGGCGCTTGCTGCACACCAAGACTATGTGCAATTTTATCAGCGGGAGATCCTGTTCCGCAAGGCGCTGCTTTACCCGCCGTTTGCTGATCTGGTGGTCATCGGTTTTACCGGGCAGCAGGAGGAGCGCGTGCAGCATGCAGCGCAGGCATTTTTGCAGCTGTTGTGCGCATTGGCACAGCGTGAGTATGCCGATTTGCCTCTGCGGGCACTGCGCCCAACGCAGGCGCGTATTGCAAAAGTAAGCAATAAATACCGGTATCAGCTGTTAATCAAATGCAAAAACAACAGCCGTTTTCGGCAAATGCTGGCGCGTTTGTTGGTCGATTGTGGAAGAGAGCGGATATTTACCGGTGTCACGGTGTATGCTGACAGCAATCCTGATATGATATAGAGTGATAGAGGAGAGAGGGCAGAATATGGCAATTCGAACGATTATTACCGAGGAAGATCCTTTGCTGCATAAGGTGTGCCGCCCTGTGGAGCATTTTGACGAGCGTCTGGCAACTCTGCTAGACGACATGAGAGAAACCATGATTGATGCCGACGGTGTCGGTCTTGCTGCGCCACAGATTGGCATTTTACGCCGTGTGGCAGTCATCGATGTGGGAGAAGGCCTGGTAGAACTGATCAATCCGGAGATCGTGTACCGAGAAGGCGAACAGGAGATGCAGGAGGGCTGCCTTTCGTGCCCGGGCACGTATGGCATGACTAAGCGCCCTGCAAAGGTTCGAGTCCATGCGCAAGACCGTTTTGGTAAACCGTTCACCTTAGAAGCAGAAGGACTGTTTGCCGTGGCCTGCTGCCACGAAATCGACCATTTAGACGGCATTTTGTTTCGAGAGCATGTGGTGCGCATGCTCTCCAATGGAGAAGAGGCATAGCAACGATCTGAAACGGAGGAAAACAGATGCGCATTTTATTCATGGGTACGCCGGATTTTGCCGTGCCCTGCCTGCAAAAGCTGATTGACGCAGGGCATACCATCTGCGGGGTGGTCACACAGCCAGATAAACCAAAGGGCAGAGGTTACACGTTGCTTCCACCGCCGGTCAAGGAGCTGGCACTGCAGCATAACCTGACCGTCTATCAACCCGAAACACTGCGTGATACGCAAACACAGGCACTGCTGCGCAGCCTTGAGCCAGAGCTGATTGCCGTGGTGGCATACGGCAGGCTGTTGCCCCAAGCTGTGTTGGAGCTGCCTGCATTGGGGTGCGTCAATGTGCATGGTTCCCTGTTGCCAAAATACCGCGGCGCAGCGCCTATTCAGCACACGGTGCTCAACGGCGATCCCATCGCCGGCATTACCACAATGCTGATGGCGCAGGGGCTCGATACCGGAGACATGCTCCTCAAAACAGAAACGCCGGTGGGCGAAAATGAAACCTCCGGTGAGTTGTTTGCGCGGTTATGTCTGCTGGGCGCAGATTTGCTGGTGCAAACGGTAGCAGGCTTGCAGGCTGGTACCATCACGCCGCAGCCGCAAGACGATGCGCAGGCAACGTATGCCCCAATGCTCAGCCGTAAAGATTCACCGGTGAACTGGAATAAACCGGCGCAGCAGGTGCATAATCAAGTAAGAGGCCTGTCTCCGTGGCCAACGGCAACAACACAGTATCACGGCAAAACGCTTAAACTGCACCAAACGCGCCTTTGCCGGCAGTATAACGGCACGCCCGGCACACTCAAACTGCAAGACGGCAAAGTGCTGGTCTATTGTGAAACCGGCGCAGTAGAGCTGGTAACCGTACAGTATGAGGGCGGCAAACAGATGGACGCCGCGGCGTTTTTTCGTGGCAGACCACCGGAGCAAGACGAGAATTTATCACAAAACGAGGGATAACATGGGCTTTTATTACTTTAACTACACTTATCTGCTATTTTTACTGCCCGCAATGGTGATTAGCCTGATTGCGCAGGTGCGTGTCAAATCGACGTTTCATCGCTATTCGCAGGTGCGCAATTTTAAGGGGCTCACCGGTGCAGCCGCAGCGCAGCAGGTGTTGCAGCACGGCGGCGCACTGCTGACTAAAATCGAGCAAACTGGCGGTTATCTAACCGACCATTTTGATCTAAAAACCAATCTGATTCGGTTGTCACAGGGGGTCTACGGCAATGCCAGTGTAGCGGCTGTGGGTGTTGCAGCACATGAGGCCGGCCACGCAGTGCAGTATGCCACTGGTTATGCGCCAATCAAATTTCGCACCGCAATTTACCCAATGGTCAGCATTGGTTCCAATTTGTCGATGCCGCTGCTCATTCTCGGCCTATTATTGCCGGTGCAATACAGCTACGTGGTATATATCGGCATCGCGCTGTACAGTCTTTCCGTGCTGTTTACACTGGTTACATTGCCGGTGGAGTTCAATGCCAGTGCCCGTGCCCTGCGCTGTTTAAAAGAGACCGGCATGCTCACGGCAGATGAACTGGCGGGTGCAAAAAAAGTACTCACCGCCGCTGCCATGACCTATGTTGCCGCAGCGTTCACCGCGCTGCTCTCTCTGTTACGCTTGCTGGTGATCTTTGGCAACCGAAGAGGGCGCAGCGGATGAGCAACGCCAGAGAAACGACGCTTGCCGCATTGCTGCAAGTAGACGTAAACGCAGGGTACTCCAATCTTGTGCTGGACAAAGCGCTCAGAACAGCCAATCTTTCCCAACGTGACGCCGGTCTGGCATCTGCCATTTTTTATGGTGTATTAGAGCGTCGACTGACACTGGACAATCTGCTGGCACAGTTTTGCAAACAACCGCTAGAAAAGCTTACGCCGGAGATTCTTGAAATTTTACGCATGGCATCATTCCAGATTTTTTATCTGGAAAAGATACCGCCCAGCGCGGCTGTCAACGAAGCGGTAGAGCTTGCCAAACGGCACAAAGGCAAAGCAGCCGGGTTTGTCAACGGCGTGCTGCGCAATCTTCTGCGCAACCGGCAAAACGTCAAGCTGCCAAGCCTGCAAGCGCAAACACCACGGGAGCTCAGCATTGCCTATTCCTGCCCAGAGTGGCTCATCGCGTTGTGGCAAGCCGCTTACGGTCGGGAGCATCTGTTGGGGCTGCTTGGCAGCTTGCAGCATCGGGCTCCGCTGTATGCACGTGTCAACACAACCAAAATCACAGTGCCGGCTTTGATTGATCGCCTGGCGGAAGAAGGCGTTGCAGCAAAGCCGGTGTCATGTCTTGCCGGCGCAATAGAACTGGCGCAAACCGGCGCGGTCGCGCAACTGAACACCTATACACAAGGGTTATTCCATGTGCAGGATCTTTCCTCGCAGCTGTGCTGTGCGCTGCTGGCCCCACAACCAGGTGAGACGATCCTGGATGTTTGCGCTGCCCCCGGCGGAAAAACCTTCACCATTGCAGAGCATATGGAAAACCGCGGTACCGTGTTGGCCTTTGATCAATATAAGGGCAAGGTAGGGCTCATCAAACAAGGCGCACAGCGACTGGGGCTGTCCGTCATACAGGCTGAAATGCGAGACGCCCGTGCACCCAAACACCCGCTGCCACCAGCAGACCGCGTACTGTGCGATGTTCCCTGTGCCGGTTTGGGTATCATTCGCCGCAAGCCCGAAATCCGCTACAAACCAAAACAAGAACTTGACGCGTTGCCCGCACTACAATACGAAATTTTGACCCAAACAGCGCAGCTTGTGCGCTCCGGCGGCACACTGGCATACGCCACCTGCAGCCTCAACCCTGCCGAAAATGCACAGGTTGCAGAGCGTTTTTTGCAGTCGCATCCGCAGTTTGTGCCAAAGCCGTTGGCTCTGCCCGCCGGCATCCGGCAAATTGTCGATCAAGCAGCCAATCAAATCACGCTGTTGCCGCATATTCATGGCACAGATGGATTTTTTATTGCGCTCTTTGAAAGAAAGTAATATAATAGGGAAAGGAGTGAGGTTTTCATGCAGCGCAGAGACATCAAATCCATGACGCTCACGGAAATTGAAACAGCCTTTGCGCAGGCGCAGTTGCCAAAGTTCCGTGCTTTGCAGGTTTATCAATGGCTGCACCGCGGCGTGCAGTCGTTTGACCAAATGTCAAACCTTGCAAAAACACTGCGCATACAGCTTGCACAAGAGTACTACATATCTGTGGCTGCAATCGAAAAAAAGCTGGTCTCTGCATACGACGGCACGGTCAAATACCTGTTTTCATTTGCAGACGGCTGCTGCGTTGAAACGGTTGTCATGCAATATCAGCACGGTTATAGCATTTGCATCTCTACACAGGCAGGCTGCAAAATGGGCTGCACGTTCTGCGCAACCGGCAAAAGCGGTTTTGGCCGCAACCTCACTGCCTCTGAAATGCTGGCGCAAATTCAAAGCGCCCAGCAGGATTTACAAATCCGAATTTCAAATATTGTTTTAATGGGTATGGGAGAACCCCTGGATAACTACGAGCAAGTGCTGCGCTTTTTGGAGCTTGTTTCCTCAGAGCAGGGTATGCGCATCGGTATGCGGCACATTTCACTTTCCACCTGCGGCATCGTCGATAAAATCTACGACCTGGCAGACCGTCGGCTGCAATGTACGCTTTCGGTTTCGCTGCATGCGCCAAACGATGCGCTGCGCAGCCAAACAATGCCAATCAACCGCAAGTGGAACGTGGAACAACTGCTCAAAGCCTGCAAGTATTACAGCAATCAGACCCATCGCCGCATTTCGTTTGAATACGCCATGATCAGCGGTATGAACGACAGCGATGAATTGGCCAATGAGCTGGCCGGCAAGCTTCGGGGGATCCTCAGTCATGTCAATTTAATTCCCGTCAATGATGTAACGGGAAATGCTTATCGAAAAAGCCCGATACCGCGGCTGCAGAGCTTTTGCAACATTCTGCAAAAACACGGCATTACCGCCACAGTAAGAAGAACGCTCGGAGCAGACATCAACGCTTCCTGCGGTCAATTGCAGCGCAGGCATCGGGAGGAGGTGAACAGCATTGAAGGTACATAGTCTAACAGACGTCGGTTTGGTAAGAACCGTAAATGAAGACGCCTGTCGCACCGGTCTGCTGGGCAACATCGGCGCGTGGGCTGTTGTGTGTGACGGCATGGGCGGCACAAAAGGCGGCGAGGTTGCCAGCCAAACTGCCGTTGCATGTTTCGAGCAACAGGTGCAAGAGGCCGACATCGGTGCCTTTGAGGGCGAAAATATGAAGCGTACCCTCAGCACGCTCATTTTTCATGCAAACGAGGCCATTTATAACCTTGCGCAGCAAAATGAAGAGCTGCGGGGCATGGGTACAACGGTGGTCGCCGTTTTTGTACTGGACAATGTTGCGCATATTGCCCATGTGGGAGATAGCAGAGCCTATCTGCTTCACAACGGTAATGTCCTTCAAATCACCACAGACCATTCCATGGTGCAAGAGCTCATTAAAAACGGTGATCTCACCGTAGAACAGGCAAAAGTGCACCCGCAAAAAAACATCATCACGCGTGCGCTGGGTGTCAATCCCGTTGTCGAAATCGACTACGAACAAATTCCCTTAGCGCCAGAAGATCGCATTTTGATTTGTACCGACGGGCTGACCAATTACATCGAACAAGATCAGCTTCGCCGATTTTCAGACGAAACAGATTCGGAGCAGCTTGCACAAATGCTGATTGATCTTGCCAAAGAAAACGGCGGTGGCGACAATATCACGGTTGCCATACTGGATAACTGATTGGAGTGGAGTAAACATATGGATAAGTATACAGGAAAACGACTGGACGGGCGTTATGAAATTGGAGAACTCATCGGGGTTGGCGGCATGGCCGTTGTCTATAAAGCATACGATACCATCGACGACCGTACCGTTGCCATCAAAATTTTAAAAGACGAATTTTTGGGCAATCAGGAGTTCATCCGCCGCTTCAAAAATGAGTCCAAAGCCATCGCAGTACTTGACCATCCCAATATCGTCAAGGTGTATGACGTCAGCTTTGGCGACCGCATGCAATACATCGTGATGGAATACATCGACGGCATCTCATTAAAAGAGTATTTGAATCAGCAAAAAGAAATTCGCTGGAAAGAAGCGCTGCATTTTACCGTGCAGATTTTAAAAGCGCTGCAGCACGCGCACGATAAAGGTATCATTCATCGCGATATTAAGCCGCAAAACATCATGCTGCTGCAAGACGGTACCATCAAAGTCACTGACTTTGGCATCGCCCGCTTCTCTCACAGCGAAACCAGAACCATGACCGACAAAGCAATCGGTTCCGTGCACTACATTGCCCCCGAGCAGGCGCGTGGCGATATCACCGACGATAAAGCAGATATTTACTCCGTCGGTGTGATGTTATATGAAATGCTCACAGGCCAGTTGCCTTTTGAGGCAGACAACGCTGTGTCAGTGGCAATCATGCAGCTTCAGGCAAATCCCAAACCGCCCAGAGACATCAATCCCTCCATTCCAATCGGCCTGGAGGAGATTACCCTCAAAGCGATGCAGAAAACCCCAGCCCAGCGGTATCGTTCTGCTGCTGAAATGATGCACGACATCGAGCTGTTCCGTGCAAATCCGCTCATGACGTTCGATTACCGGTACAACCGTGAAGAAACCGGCTCCAAATACGTCGATGCCACAGCTGCCCCTGCAACTGGCGCAGTGCATTATGACGATGACTTCGAATATGTTGACGACAGCGATGAACCGGCCGAGCTGCATTCCAGCAGCATCAAAAACAAACTGCCCGTCATCATCGTCAGTTGCTTGGCAGGTGCCATCGTATTGGCAGTAGGCATCTGGGCAGCCATCTTTTTCTCCTCTATGGGCAACACCGGCAGCACCAGCAGCCAGGTCAGCAGCGACGAGGTCGACCTGCCAGACTTCAAAGGCAAAAAATTAGAAGACATTCAGCGCGACAGCGCATACAAAAGCTTCACCTTTAAAATCGAATACAAAGAAGACAATACCTACGATGCCGGCATTGTCATCAGCCAAACACCAAGCGGCTCCAAAAAGGTCAAAGCCAATGCACAAATCACGCTGGTTGTCAGCAGTGGCAAAACCAAGGTTACGCTGCAAGATGTCACCGGCAACAACCAGTCCACAGCCGAGGCTACCCTGAAAAAGCAGGGCTTCACAGTCGAGGTCGTTTCAGTCAATGATGATACTATCGCTTCCGGTCAGGTGATCAAAACCGAGCCGGCAGGCGGCACAGAGCAATCCTATGGCAGCACGGTCAAACTCTTTGTCAGCAAAGGACCGGAAACCATTTCGGTTCCCTCCGTTGTCGGCATGGATCTTGACGCGGCAAAAGCTGCCATCACTGCCGCCGGTCTCAAAGTTGGCAATATTACGTACCGTGGTGACAACAAAGCCAGCGGCACTGTGTTAGAGTCCAATCCTTCCTCCGGTTCTGCCGTTAAGTCTGAAACAAGTGTAGACCTTGTGGTCAGCTCCGGAACCAAAACAGCCAGCATCGAGATGGATCTGCCCAATGTCACACACGACGTCACCATCTATGTCTATTTGGATGGCACACAGTATCAAACACCGGTCACAGTCAATCCACAGCTCAAAGGTTACAAATACAACCTTTCCATCAGTGGCGCCTCCGGCAAGCAGATTCTGTCCGTGCGCATCGATAACACCAGCAATTACCGCATTTACACGCTCGACTTTGACAGCGGCACTTGGCACCAAACCGGTTCTAATCAATACGTTTCGCCAAACGGCGCAACCGGCCGCTAAATGTGTATGATGCAACAAGGCCGCATTTTAAAAGGGATCGGCGGTTTCTACTACGTCGAATCCAACCGGATAATTTATGAATGCAAAGCAAGGGGCGTGTTTCGCAAACGCGGGCTTACGCCGCTTGCCGGCGATCTGGTAGAATTTACTCCCAACGGCGATGCCACCGGTGCAATCGAAGCCATCTTACCACGCAAAACCATGCTGGTGCGCCCTGCCTGTGCCAATTTAGACCAAATGCTGCTGATTGTCTCAGTCTGTGCGCCCGCGCCCAATCTTCCCGTACTCGACAAAATGCTTGCCGTGGCGGTGCACAGCGGCATCACGCCTATTTTGGTGCTTTCCAAAACCGATCTTGCCTCGCCGCAGCCGCTGCTTTCCATTTACGAAAACGCCGGCATCCAAACGCTGGCAGTCTCTGCGGTTTCCGGTGCGGGCATTGCGCAGCTCAAAACATTACTGCAGGGCAAACTTTCGGTGTTCACCGGCAATTCCGGCGTTGGAAAATCCTCCCTGCTCAATCAGCTCGATCCCCATTTTTCACAGCCCACCGGCGCTATCAGCACAAAGCTGGGCCGTGGTCGGCACACCACCCGCCAGGTCGAGCTGCTTTCGCTCCCCTGCGGCGGCTATGTAGCAGACACGCCCGGTTTTTCCACCGTCGATGTCGAGCGCTACAGCGTCATCCAAAAAGAGGAGCTGCCCGGCTGCTTCCCTGAATTTCAGCAGTATCTATCCTGCTGCAAATTCACCTCCTGCTCTCACACCTGTGAGCGGGGCTGTGCCGTACTCCAAGCGGTGCAGCAAGGGGAGATCGCTCCCTCACGCCATCAAAGCTATGTCCGGTTGTATCAACAGGCAAAGGAACAAAAACCATGGGAACAAAAATAAAAACCTGCGTCATTGTCGGCGCTTCTCCTGCGGCAGATAGCGCATTTATGCGCCCCTTTTTCGACCAGGCAGATTGCATCATCTGTGCCGACGGCGGCCTTTTACATTTGCAAAATACCGGCGTTGCGCCGCATCTGCTTGTCGGCGATTTCGATTCTCTGCAGCAAGCAGCTAACATCCCGCCGCAAACACAGGTGCTGCCCCTGCCGGTGCACAAAGATGATACCGATCTGCTCGTTGCCGTGCAAGAGGGCTTTGCCCGCGGCTGCACCAACTTCGTTCTTCTGGGCGCACTCGGTGCCCGCGCCGATCATACCTATGGCAATTTCTGCATTTTGCAATATATTGCGCAGCAAGGCGGCTCTGCCATCCTGCAAGACCGCGGCACACAAATCTCACTGTTGCTTGCCGGGCAGACCAAAACTCTCTCCGGTGTTTTGGGCCATACGGTGTCGGTGTTCCCGTTCGGGTGCTCCTCTTGCACACTCACCTACCACGGTCTGGAGTACCCGTTGGATCACGGTACCCTGGTCAGCCACATCCCGCTGGGTGTCAGCAATGTCGCAGTCGAATCCACCATAGAGATAACCTGTCACAGTGGTTCGGCCCTGGTCATGGCGCTCTCTCCGCAAACGGTGTGACCCCGTCCCGCACCAATTTTACCTCCGTTGTATATACTGTTACTAAGACCGTGCGCTGCCACGGCTGCAAAAGGAGGCAACTGCAATGAAAAAGCGTTGTGCAAAGCCCCGTTCCGGCGGTTTTGTGTGTTATGCCGTCACGTTCGGTGTCGGGCTTACGCTGTCCTGCTTTTGCCCCAAATCGCTTATTTTATTCATAGCAGCAGTGATCATCGTTGCACTGGGCATTTGCGCTGTCCGCTGCAAAACATAAGAACGGAGGAACCCGCCATGAAAGTCATTTTAATCGATCACCCCAAACTCATCAGTTTCCTGCTGCGTGTTTATTACCGCATTCCCAAACTTCGGCAGGAGCAGCTTTGATCCCCAATGGGCAGCCGCAGTCAGGCTGCTCTTTTTTATGCCGGCGTTGCACCTGTCTGCAGTTTGTGCTATAGTAAAAGAAAAAATTTCATCCCTGCAATCATATCCGTGGAGGCTCCCATGTCCGAGATCACCAAAAAAATGCTGGCGCAGGCGCTGCGCACCAAAATGGCACAAAAACCATTCGATAAAATCACCATCAAAGAGCTGGTCGATGCCTGCGGCGTCAACCGCCAAACCTTTTATTACCATTTTCCCGATATCTACGGCCTGCTCCGCTGGTCTCTCCAGCAAGATGCCCGGCATTTTTTAAACAAATACACCAGCGTCACCGTCTGGCAGGCAGGTGTCATGGACCTTCTGTGCTACATTCGGCAAAACCGCGCCGTTTGCCTATGCGCCCTGAATTCCCTTGCCCGCGATGAGCTAGAACGCTTTGTGTATCACGAGGTGCACCGGCTCGTCCTTGCCTCCATGCAAGAGTTAGGCAGCGACTTTCACCTCAGCGTTGTAGATCGCGATTTTATCGCCCGTTTCTACGCGCTCTCACTTTGCGCGTTGGTCCTGCATTGGGTTAAGCACGGCATGAAAGAATCCCCCGAACTTCTCATCGAAAAACTCAGTCTCACCATACACGGCAATCTGCGCGCTGCCATGGAGCGCTTTGCCGCACAAAACTGAAAAAAGAACGCCGCAACAGGCGTTCTTTTTTTGTTCGTTTCTCTTTTTGGAATAACTAGGACAGGATACGAATACACATTACACAGTAACAGAAAAAGGAGAGAACCTTTTATGGAATATCAGTTCAAAACCGAGTCGCTGCAGGGTGCGCAGGTCGTGTTTGACGGTTGCCAGGAGCAGCCAGTCGATCTGTCCCTGTCCTTACCCGATTATTGTCCCGACATTCAGCGCATTTTAAAATGTCAAATTTACCCCTGCGTCACATCCAAAAGTATTGTGGGCGATAGTCTGGAGGTCAACGGCAACGCCCTGCTGCGCATCTTATATGTCGATGCCGCCGGCCTGCCCGTGCGATGCTGCGAAAAGCGCACACCCTTCACCACCAATCTCCCCATTAAAAAAACGCCCGAAAATCCCGTGGCTTTCGTTTCTGCTAAGGTGGAGTATGTCAACTGCCGTGCAGTCAGTCCCCGCAAGCTTGACGTTCACGGCGCATTTTCCGTCTGTGCCAAAGTCATTGAGCACATTCCGCAAAACCTGGTTTGCTCCATTGAAGGCGACGATGTTCAGCAGATGACGCAAACCGTCGATGCCAGTGCCGTTTCCGGCATTACGCAAGAGCCCTTTTCCGTCTGTGAGGTACTTGAAATCGGCAGCGGCAAACCGGCAGCAGAAACCATTCTGCGCACAGACTGCTCCGTCACGGTAGAAAGCACCAAACTGCTTGACAATAAACTGATCCTTCAGGGGGAGGTCACTCTGCGCCTGCTGTATGCTGCCGGCATGGGGCAAACCCTCCCGGAGTATATGGAATACACCATTCCGTATAATCAAATGCTTGACTGTGCCGGCATTACCGAGCAATCGACCTGCCATGTACAAGTGCAGGCCGTCAGTACCGACGTCCAGATCAAAAATGATGCTGCCGGCGAAAATATGCTCTTTGAAGCCGAAGTACGTGCCATGGCGCATATTACCGCTTATGACACGCAGCGCCTGACTGTCGTTACCGATGCTTACTCCACGCAATACAGTCTCGACCTGGAATATCAACAAACCACCCTGCATAAATTGTTAGAGATCGTCCGCGATACCGATGTGCAAAAAAATAATTTCGAGGTCGATGATGCAAACATCTCACAGGTCATTGATGTCTGGAATGAAATGCGCTCCGTTTCTGCCGCAGTAGAAGACGGTGCACTGGTCTATACCGGCAAATACAATGTCTGCATTCTGGCCATCGGCAGTGAGGGCAAGCCCTTCTACTTCGAGCGCATGGTCGATTTTAAAATCACGCGCGAGGCAACCGGTTATCCAACCGATGTCCGGTGCGAAGCTTCCTTGCGTATGAAAAGCATCGGGTATCGCATCACCGGCAATTCCTGCATCGAGGTCAAGGCAGAGCTTTGCCTGTCCGCTGCTGTGTTGCAAGAGGTTTCCTGCAAATCCATCGTCTCTGCCAGCGCCGATCAAGAGCGCCCGGTGTTAAAAGATACCAAAGCCGCTCTGATTATCTACTATGCCGAGGCCGGCGAAAGTCTCTGGAACATTGCCCGGCAATATCACACCGCAGCCGACGCCATCCGCAGAGAAAACGACCTTACGGAAGAAACCGTTCCAAGCAGAGGTATGCTGTTCATTCCGGTTTAAACACAACTGTGCACAAAACCCATTTTCCGCAAAAAAATGGGTTTTTCCAACCAAAATTTTTTTCAATGGAAAAATGGGGGTAACACAATGGAAAATTCAATTTATCAGGACATCGCACGCCGCACCAAGGGCAGCGTATACATCGGGGTCATCGGCCCTGTGCGCACAGGCAAGTCCACCTTCATCAAGCGGTTTATGGACGCTATCGTCATCCCGAACATGGACGGCGATTTTGAAAAAGAGCGCGCCATTGACGAAATGCCGCAGTCCGCAGCCGGCAGAACCATCATGACCACCGAGCCAAAATTCATCCCAGAACAGGCCGTTGCCGTCCATCTTGACGACAACGCCACCTTCAACGTCCGCATGATCGACTGCGTTGGCTATATCGTTCCCAGCTCACTGGGCTATGTCGAAGACGATACGCCCCGCATGGTCATGACACCCTGGTTTGAAGAGGAGATCCCCTTCAACATGGCCGCTGAAATTGGCACACAAAAGGTCATCACAGAGCACTCTACCATCGGCCTGGTCGTCACAACAGACGGCAGTATCAGCGACATTCCCCGCGCCGAATACGAAGAAGCAGAAGAGCGCGTTATCAACGAATTGCGCGAAATTGACAAGCCTTTCATCGTTCTGCTCAACTGCATCCAACCGCGCAGCGAGCAGGCCCAAACACTCGCCGCCCGCCTGCAAGAGCGTTACTGCGTGCCGGTCGTTCCGGTCAATTGCCTCGAGTTGCAAGAGGCCGAGATCAAAACCATCCTGCAACAGGTGCTCTACCAGTTTCCGGTCAAAGAGATCAAGGTCGAAATGCCCCAATGGCTTTGCAACCTTGAAAAAGAGCACTGGTTGCGCAGCGCCGTGTTGGGTGCCATTCAGCAGTCAGCCGCTTCGCTTTCCCGCGTTGGCCAGGTGTCTCAAATGCATGCCCAGCTTTCGTCCTGCGAGTTCATCTCCAGCTCTCAAACCGCTGCAATCGACCTTGGTGCCGGCCGTGCCCGCATTGTGCTCGAATTCAAGCAAGAGCTGTTTTTCCGCGTTCTGGGAGAAAAAACCGGCATGCACATCGAAAATGAGGGAGAGCTGCTCACCTGCATGCTCCAGTTCATGCAAATGAAGGAGCAGTACGATAAGCTCAAAGATGCCTACGATGATGTGCTTGAAACGGGCTACGGCATTGTCATGCCGGGCATTGACGAACTGACGTTAGAGGAGCCGAAGATCATCAAGCAAGGCGGTAGGTACGGCATTCGGTTAAAAGCCGGCGCACCCTCGATTCAGATGATGCGCACGAATATCACAACAGAAATTACCCCCATGGTCGGTTCTGAGCAGCAATCAGAAGATTTAATCTCCTATCTTATGAAAGAGTTTGATGAAAGTCCTGCTCAAATCTGGCAGTCCAATATTTTTGGCAAATCCCTGCACGAGCTGGTCAATGAGGGGCTGCACAACAAGCTGTACCGCATGCCGGTTGAAGCGCGCAACAAAGTTCGTCAAACGATTGAGCGCATCATCAACGATGGCTGCAACGGCCTGATCTGCATTATTCTATAAAAATTATCGGAGCGAGCCGCAACGCTCCGTTTTTTTATCCCATCAAAACCGAGCCATCCAACAGCCAGTTTCCGCACTCAGCAGACCAGGCGTTTCAACTCATTAACATCCCAAATCCCAGCGTCCCCAATATTCACTTTGAACCAGCCCACCATTTTTCACAATCTCTTCCGTCCACCCCCAATTCCAACCATTCAAATCCCATCTCAAATTCCACCCGGCACTCAAAATTCTTCTGGGTCATTTCCCAGCCATGAATCTTTCCAGAGTGTCACAACATTACATTTTTTGTTCCATAACTTAAAAAAGAAAACCTCAATTTTTTGCAGCTAATTTCGGATGAATCATTTCGATCGTCCTTCCCCTATTTAAAACTACCAAAATGATTCTAATTTTTTACAAAATAAACCCTTTTCGGGTGTATCTATAAAAAAGTGTCCGTTTGTGGTCCAAAAAGAGGGGTTTGTGGTCGTTAAGTGCCACTTTGTGCTCGCAAACGTACCAGATCATTTTTTTAAAATAGCAGCATAATGCTGAAGATTTTAACCAAACCAGAATCTCTTCTTGGGTATTTTTACGGTTGATTTGAGTGTATCACAGTTTCTTTTTTCCATATTTTACCGAATTTCTTCACAATATATACAAATAAAGCGTATAAAAACTGCAATTAAATCATCAAAATGCTGTGAATTTACGCTGTTTTTTACATTTTCTTCGCAAAAATTTGACAATTATTCTTCCAAACAGTATAATAAGAACTAATTGTGAACAAAAACAGGGTAAAAACGAACAAATCGTGAACAAATTATCAACAAATCGTAATGATCAACCATGAAAAAGAGGGTTCCAATACATATGAAAATCAAGAAAAAGCACGTATTTATCGGCATTCCAGTGATTTTTGTGTTGCTGCTTGCTTCCTTTGTTTTTTTCTACGGCATGAGTCGCAATTTCACCGCCCCAGAAGATACCGTAGACGGCGTAGGCCTCTCAGATGTCCTATCTAAGCCACTTTCGGGCACTCCCGCTGATTATACACCGGCACAAAATGCCGCAATTGCCCTGGGCGTTTTGCATGAAATTGGCTCCTATAATACTGAAATGAATGGCGATATTAACGCAAATATCGGCTTTATGACGTATGTTCAAAACATGAAAGACATCAAAATCGTCGATCAGGGCGAGGTGTACCAAGAATCGGTCAGTGTCAGTTCTATGGCAAGTGTGGCTCAACAAAAATACCTTCAGCTCAACAACCAAATTTACCTGGTACGCAGCGCTGAAAATATCACTGGGCAAAACGTAACCTGGTCTGATGAAATCACTCCAATATCGCAGGAAACCTACGTAAATACATATGGTTTGGTACCCAACGGCTTGTCGCCTTATGTGGTCTCAAAGAGTACCATTTTGTCTGCCGAAGTCGTGCAACAAAGCGACGATAAATACATATATACCTACCAGCTTGATCCGGAGACAGCCCCGGCGTATTATCGCCGACAAGTAAAAGCGCTGTCAGGTTCTGAAAAGGTGCCGCTTTTTCATTCAGTAGAACTAACAATAGAAATTGATCGCGACTGGCGGCCCATTCAAATTACCATGCGCGAAAATTATGATATCTCAATACCAGTTGTAGGTAGTGCAAACTGTACCACTGAATATGTAGAGGTATTCAAGGATTATGGCCAGCCGCAGAATATACCAGACCGCGAGGTATATACGACTTATATCCGTGATAAATATGATCCAACCAAGCTTGGTACACTAAGCAGCTCAAGCGATAGCGATATGACAGCCTATCTGGGCAAAGTGTTTGGTGCAAATGAAAATGGCGTATTTGCTTTACAGGCAGATGTGACTCTCAATGGAATGAAAGCACCGGTTTATATTGAAGGCAATTTAAAAGAAAATACCTATCGTATTTTATTTGGCAATGTATTTGCTGCTATGCAAGGCGAGAAGTTGTATCTCAGCTATGGTGATTTAAAATATTATCTCACAGTAGACGGTTTGCTGGACGCTTTAGAAAAAGCGGGAGAGGCCGCTGGTTTTGTCGTACCCGATTTTGGCGGAGACATGATGAATGATTTCATGGGGAATATGACGGTAGCACAGAGGGATGGCGTACAAGAAATGGTGCTACGTGATGACTGGCTGGATTTGACGGTACATTTGAGCAGTAATACTATGCAGCTTATAGATACCGAGCTTGCGGTTGATACAGGCAGTGTACAGCTTTATGCTTATGTGACGCCGGCAGTGGTAGGCACCAAAACTTTTCCACATGTGGATGCTTCTTATGAGAGTATTTTGCCTCTGCTTTCTTATGTCAATCCGATTATTTATTTGGTAAATGCAGATAGTTGGGAGTTGCAAACCCGCTTTACCTTGACAGGTGAGCCGCAGTTTAATCAAACTGCTTACATCAAACTGGTGCGCACCGCAAAGGGTGTGAATATGCAGGCAGATGCTGATATTTTAGGACAGCATTTAACTGTGCGGTTAATCAATGGTATGATTTATGCTAATTATGGCAATTTGAAAGTATCATTTGATACCAACAATTTGGAGGAAGCTTCTCAGCAGCTGCAAAAATTGATACCAATAGCAGGAAGAACTTTTTCACTGACAGATTTATTACCGCAGGCATATTTGGATCTGTTTACCACTCCAGATATAGAAAGTCTATTGCGTACAATGCGCCCAATTTCAGTGCAGGGAGATCTGGTAACATTACGTTTTGCCATTGGAGAAGATACGGTTACAATCGCCGCGCGTAAAAAGGGAGATATTTTAAATGGCCTTTCTTTTGATGGAGTGAAAATCAGCAATGCCGCATTGCAGGCAGATGGAACTTTGACAGCACTGAATACGTCCAGGACGGTTATCACAGCACCAGGAACAGGTTATGTACGTGCGGAATCGTTACTGGCATATGTTGAACCGGTAGAAAATTTATTGGCTGCCAATACACTGGAACTGACAGCGATGCTACAACTGCGTGGTGCCATGAATTTTTATCAGCCGGTGCAAGTTGTTCTGGCAAAAACAGAGAATGGTTATGATGTAGCATTGTCTGCTACCGTTTTGGGCGTTCCCATAGAAATCAAGTTGATCGATAGTGTGGCATATGTCGATATTGGTGATTTGAAAGTTAAGCTACATACGTTTGATTTTCGTGAAACCATAGAACAGATTGGAAAATTATTCCCGCAAAACAGTGGATTTTCTGCATTGAGTGAGTTGATTGCGCAGGAATATGTTGATTTAATTACAGATTTTACCCCAGAGCGTCTGGTACAGAGCTTACAAGGTTTACAAGCAGGTTCAAACTCCCGGAAGCTAATGCTAGCAGTTGGAAAAAGTGGTTTGCGCTTGGAATTAGAGCGTAGCGATAATGCGATTAGTCGTGCCGGCGTGTATGGTTTGCGCATCGGAGACCATATGCTAGGAATTGAAGCAGCGGTAAAAGCCTTTTCTGCACAAAAAACGGTTGTTGCTGTAGAACATGCAGAAAATTATACAGATTTATTACAAATTGCCCAATTGGCAGAACCAGTAAAAAACACACTGGAAGCGACAAGTTATGTAATGGATTTAAACTTACAAACACAGAATGGGCAGGAAAACGTTGCGCAAGATGCTCGGCTGACTATTGTGCGCCGTGGCGATACGGCTGATTTTGCTTTGACAGCGCAGGTACAAGGGGTACCTCTGAATGTGACATTGCTGAATGGTATTGCCTATGTGCAGTGTGGGGAAATCAAAGTCAGTGCAGATCAATATTTATTGGAGGCATTGCTTGATCAGATTGCTCCTAATGCGATACCAAAAGATTTGGCAACGTGGCTCGCAACGACAGATTTACAGAGTATATTGAATTCGGTTTCCTATTTGAGTACAGAGGAGACAGCGATACATGCCGGTGTACGTTTTGGTAAGCAGACTGCAGATATTGCTTTGCAGCATAATGAAACGTTTTTAACCGGTGCAAAAATCACTGGTTTGGAGTTGGGCGGCAACGCGCTCAATATTTCTGTACGTGCGATGCAAATTACACCAGAGGTGCTGCCGATTACCGTGGTAGCAGAAGAGTATATTTCTGCAGATGAGGTATTGCCAACGATTCAAGCAATTTATCAAACAGCAACGGCATCCAGCTATCGTTTTGATGCAAAGTTGGCACTGCAAGGCGATATCGATTGGATACAAGATATCAAAATACGCCTGACGCGCGAAGAAAACGGTTTAAGCTGTAAGGTTGAGACAATGTTAGCTGGTGAATTGTTGCGCATTACGTATACAGGTGATACGGCATATGTGAGCTATGGAAATGCAAATCTATGCGTTGCAATGAAAGATCTGGACACCATTACCGACATGGTCAAAGGACTGTTGCCTGAAGATGCGGCAGCTTTTGAGATGGCTTGGAGCGCTATTTTGCCGCAGGCATATTTGGAGGATTATGAACGACTGCATATTGCGGAGTTGATTCAGGCATTTTCGGACGGTAATGTGACTTTGCGCAGTGTGCAGGATCTATGTGTACTTGCAGGTCAGATTACACAGTTTACAGCAGATTCTTCTGGCGCTAAGGCGGAGGTTCGCTTTGGCGAAGCTCCGATCACGTTGGCGGTTACGCGAGAGTATGAGATGATTTCGGCAGTGCAACTGCAGGGTGTAACAGCGCTTGACAGCTCGGTAGAGCTGAATCTGCAAAGTGCTGCAGCTACCAGAGATCAGCTTGCGGTGCGTTTGCCGGAGGATCAATTTGTAGATGGTGTTGACCTAGCAGCATTTGCAAAACCGCTGAAAAATTTGCTTAAAGCAAACAGCTATGCCTTTGATGTGGAAGCTGCCCTGACGGGTGACCATGCGTTTATGCAGACAGCTCATGTGCGTCTGGCGCGTGGAGAGACAGGTGTGCAGGCTGAATTAACAGCGGAGTTATATGGAAAAATGCTGGAACTGATTGATATACAAGATACGATTTATGTTCGATATGGAAATGTATTGTTGAAAGCGGCTAGAGAAAATTTTGATGAACTGCAAACGGCTGTAGAAGCACTATTGCCGCAAGACAGTGGTGGTTTGAATTGGGATGCATTGCTGCCACAAGCATATTTAGATTACTTTAATAGTCCATGGACGACAGTAAAAGTCATTGATGCGATTACAGAGCTCTCGGCACAGGATGATATGCTAACGGCAAAACTGAAGCTGGGGGATGACGTGCTTACGGTTACTGCGATGCATAATGGCAGTGATTTGACAGATGTACAGCTTGAGGGCGCTACGTTACTTGAAGGTAAAGCAAATCTAAAGGCGCACTTGACACAAATCGGTGAAGTAACATTGCCGAGTGTGGATGATGCAGCGTATCTAGATAGCCATTTGCTGATACCGGTACTTCAGGCCGTAAAGCAAGCAACAGATGTGGTTAGCTATGAGTTCGATGTGCATATGACATTGACAGGAACTCAGAATATTGATGAAACGGCGCATATAACGTTGGTGAGAACAGAGCAGGGCATGCGTGCACAGGCAACGATGTTGCTGGAAGGCGAAACATTGCTGATGCAGTATGACGGTAAAATCGTCTATTTGCAATATGGTGCATTGCAGCTTAAATTAGAACAGAATGACTTTGATGCGATTTCAGATACTGTGCAGGCGTTGCTGCCGCAAGATGATGTTTTTGAACTTGCGCGGATTTTGCCACAGGTGTATTTGGATTGGTATGAAAATCTGGCTTTGGCACAGTTTATTGAAGATATGCAAGCGGGTAAATTGAATCAGCAAACGCTTGAACCGGCGTTTATTTTGATTCAGAGCATTGCAGAGTTAACAGCAAGTGATACAGGCTTGACTGTGAAAATGAATGTGGGTGGAGAGCTAATACCGCTGCATATAACGTATGGTGAGATGGGTTTAGCCAGTGCCAATATGCAAAATTTGACAGCATTGGATAGCAAGGGAGAAATTACAGCGACTGTGACTTCAATGGAGAAAACAGAAGTGCCGCTGTCTACAATTGATACTGCTGCATTTGCTGATGCAAAACAAGTTGCTGAATTGTTGCCTGTGGTTCAGCGAACAATTAATCAAGAGCGGTATCGTTTGAATACGACGCTTTACTTTGGTGCTTATACGATGCCGGCAAATGTGACATTGCTGAAAAACGGAGCAGGGATTGACGGTGAACTTACAGCAGAATTGGATGGCGAACAACTGTATGTACAGCATATGGATGGAACGACTTATCTGCGGTATAGCAATTTGAATTTAATGCTGGCAGATACAGATATTGAGAAGATGGTTCATGAAGTGCAGGCAGTGTTACCCGAGAATGCGCCAGGATTTGATTGGAGTACAGTGCTGCCGCAGGAGTATCTAGATGAATTGAAGCATTTGGGTGTTGCAGAGCTAATCGGTAATTTGCAGGCCGGCAGAGTTACACGCGAGACTCTGGCACCAGCATTTCGGCTGGTACAAAAGCTGCAGCTGCAAACGGAACTGGAGACTGTATCGGTTAAAACAAGCTTGGGCAATGATGAAATCATTTTACGTACCAGCGGTGATCAGCTGTTAAGAACAGCCCATATCACTGGTTTGACAGTGCTGGGACATCGCACGGATCTGGAGACAGAGCTGATTGCAACCAATGAGGCCGTTGATGATCTTACAAAAACGCAGGGAACGTATACAGATTTAGCACAGGCGATAGGTTTTGTGCAGCCAGCTGTTCGACTGCTAACAGCAGACACCATTACACTTACAGCTAGTGGCGTTGGAACCGATGCATTAAATGGTAACCTAGATGCCAACATACGCCTAAAACGAACCAAAACAGGAATAGATGGGATTTTAGAGACTACACTTGTTGGTCATCCGCTGACGATAACGCTGATAGATGGTGTGACTTATGTGGATTACCGTGAAATGAAGTTGAAATTGCGGCTGAATGATATTGGTGAAATTACAGATGAAATTTGTGCGGTGTTACCGCAAGATGGAGACTTGGATTTCAGCAGATTATTGCCCCAAACATATGTGGATTTTATCCGGGATTTTACGGCGTTTCAACTACTGCAAAAACTAGATCATCTGACACTAAATAATACGAGCCTTGGTTTGGCGTTAAAGTTGAGCGAGCACGATGTGATACAGCTTAAGCTGGAGCGTGATGATATGCAGATGCTTAGCACGCAGATTAGCGGTATGCAACTGATGGAAAGTAATATCACGGTCAATACAGCAGTAACAGCGCTGAATGAACCGGTAGAATTGCCGGAGAAAGGCTACTATTATTCAGATCTTAGACTGGCATCGAAGTTTGCAAAGCCGCTTGCACAGGTGCTGCAGGCTGACCATTTTCAGTTTGAAACACAAATCCAGTTGAATGGAAGTATTTATTTAGAGGAAAAAGCACAGGTACAGCTTGCTTTGCGCAAAGATAAAAACGGTGCCGTGAATGGTGTGGACGTATACGCAACAGCAGAAATAGATGGGCGCACTTTGGAGATTACTGCACTGGAGCACATGGTTCATCTGAAATATGGTGATATTCGACTGAAACTGAATCTTGATGAGTTGGATACCATTATGGACAGATTGCGTGCAATTTTGCCGGAAGGTGTTATAGGAGAGCGGACGGATATGCTTGCAATGCTGCCGCAAACATATCAAAAGCTAATTAATAGCTTTACAGGTGAAAACATCGACTTTGAACATATCTTGAATACCCTTTCTATCATCTCGGTAGATGAGGATTGGTTTATTGTAGTATTGGATGTGGAGGGTGAAGAACTCAAGGCGTATATTGAAAGAGATGGTGATGTCCTAACAGGCTTTGGCGCACAGGGCATTAATCTGAATGGTCAGAGATTGGCAGGATTTGTGCGTGATTTGGATCTAACGCAAGAGGCTGCGATTGCGCCGGTTGCTGATTCGCAGACCTATTTGAATATTGCCGATTTGCTTGATCATGTACAGGCAGGAATGAACTCATATCAGCAACTTAATACCCGTATTTTTGATACAAAGGTAGATTTGAATATCAACCGGCACGAAATGAAGGGTGCAATTGTTGATAACCGTGCATATTTGTATTACCATGATGGAACGCAGTTCAAGGTTGGTGGAAAACCATATACTGGCATTAAATTGCAGATGGATTACAGCTCTGTTTTGGATTTGGCGGTAACTGGAGTTGATTTGCTGGAAATTGATTTGCCGGAAGATGTGAAACAGCATATTCTAGGAGATCGTCAGCCATTAGATACTTCGGTGCTTGATGCTTTGCCGATTCCAAGCCTGGAAGATCTACTTCAGGATAACAATGTGAATACTTATTTAAATGTAATTGCACTGTTTGAGAATATTCAGTTACAAGGGGATACGCTGACGGTAAAGCTGAATAGCAGAGAACTATTTGGAGATAAAACGATGCCCAGCACAGTGCTAACAGTGACAAAGGGGCAGGAGGGTGACCGTGAGATTATTACTGCCGTAACAATTGAAAACACTGCGAGCCAAGATATGGCGATTGTAAAACCACAAGATGCGAACAATTACATGGATTTGTCTTCTCTTAACACATTTGCAGACAGCCTGATAAAAACAGCTGATTTGGGAGAATATCGCATAGAGGGTACGCTGATGGCTTATATGAATATCATTGGCATTCCGTTCCGAGCAGATATTCCAACGGATTTCCGTTTGAATCTGAATGAGAATCATACTGTGCAATCGGCGTATATGCAATTGACCGTGCCATATTTCTTCGCTGTTTTACAGCATGATATGATAACCAAGGTTTATTACCAAGAAGGCATCTTGTACTTTGATCGCTGCTGGGAAGTTACTTCGGGAATGTGGTGGTGGACGCAGAAGCATGATTATCATGAATATATGAAGTGTACTTTGGAAGAATTTATGGCAGATCCAATGAAATATGTGTTTTTCTGTGTCAACTTTACCAGTCTTGTAGAAAATGCAATTCGTGATGCAATCAACCAGAGTGATCAGAAGGCAGTGCGCACCGGTAGCGTTGTGTTTGAAGAGTTACTTCGCAATTATGAGTATAATGGCGATAATCAATGGAATGTAAATCTGCATGCTGCACATTTATTTAACAATTCTGATTTTTCAAACAGTTTGGCGGTTAAACTGGTAAGAGGAAACAACGGCATCTTCAATCAGATTGGTCTTTCAACTCGAGCATTGAATTTGATTGATTTGTCTATGAATAATGGAAAGTTACTCAATGCAGATGGCTCTAAGGTAGATATGAGCGTTGTACCTGAGGATTTAAGTAGTGACAGCAGATATAAATTTGGAGAAGTGACTTCAGAAATCATTTCCAAATAATGCAAAAGTGATGTGCAAATTTGTACATCGCTTTTTATTTTTTAGATAGACGAAATGGGATGTGTTTGTTGTATTTGCACAACAAATTACAGAATAAGGTGCATATTTTTACTGCTAAATTTCTTGCCTTTTTAGACAAATTCTATTACAATAACGATAATAAGAATTTGGTAAGCAGCAGAAAAAGGGGAATGAAATATGTTTGAAATTTTGGAGAAACGCAGCTTAAACCCTTCCATGACGTTGATGGTAGTAAGGGCACCCTATGTTGCCAAAAAGGCACAAGCAGGTCAGTTTGTGATTCTTCGTGTGTGTGAGACAGGTGAGCGGATTCCTCTAACAATAGCTGCTTATGATTGTGCTTTGGGTACTGTAACCATTATTTTTCAAATTGTGGGAAAAACTACGATGTTGCTTAACGAGCTTGGAGAAGGGGATTTTATTTTGGATTTTATCGGTCCACTAGGCAAAGCCTCTGAGTTAGAAGGTTACCGTAGAGCAGCGGTAATTGGCGGTGGAGCAGGTTGTGCTATTGCTTATCCGCAGGCAAAAGCGCTGCACGATTTGGGTACGCAGGTGGATATCATTGCCGGTTTTCGTAATACAGATCTGATTATTTTGGAACAGGAAATGAGAGATGCTTGTGCCAACTTGTATTTAATGACCGATGATGGATCAAATGGGCACAAGGGCTTTGTCACCACAGCTTTGCAAGAACAGATTGAACGCGGAGTTGCGTATGATTTTGTTTTGGCAATTGGTCCGTTGCCAATGATGCGTGCAGTGTGTGAAATGACGAAACAGGTCGGTATTAAAACAATGATCAGTATGAATTCTATTATGATAGATGGTACGGGCATGTGTGGTTGCTGTCGTTTAACTGTGGATGGACAAACCAAATTTGCCTGTGTGGATGGTCCGGATTTTGATGGTCATTTAGTAGATTTTGACGAAGCTATCCAACGTGGTGCAATGTATAGAAAACAGGAAAGGGAAGCGGCGGAGGCGTATCATTGTCGTTTGCTGCAGGGTGCAAAACATGGCAACTAATATGAAACCAGAAAAGACACCTATGCCTGCGCAGGATCCGCTTGTACGCAGTGGGAATTTTGATGAGGTGGAATATGGCTATACCCATGAAATGGCACTGGAAGAAGCACAACGCTGCCTGCAATGCAAGCATGCGCCATGTATCACCGGTTGCCCAGTGCAGGTGAAAATACCGAATTTTATCAAATGTATTATAGATGGTGATATGGATCTTGCTTACGATACCATTCGAGAAACCAGTTCACTTCCGGCGGTTTGTGGCAGGGTGTGTCCACAGGAACGGCAGTGTGAAAAGATTTGTGTGCGCGGTATCAAGCATGAAGCTGTGGGCATTGGCCGTTTGGAGCGGTATGTGGCAGACTGGAAAATGCAAAATGGCGCTTTGGAAATGAAAAGAGCGAAGCAAAACGGACGGAAAGTGGCTGTGTTGGGAGCAGGGCCAGCAGGCCTGACCTGTGCAGGAGATTTGTGTGCAAAGGGTTATGATGTTACTATATATGAAGCGTTGCACACTGCAGGTGGCGTATTAATGTATGGAATACCTGAGTTTCGTCTACCAAAAGAGATTGTGCAGAGAGAGATTGATGGCTTACGTAGCAGTGGCGTGAAAATTGAAACGAATATGGTTGTTGGGCGTGTGTTTTCGGTGGACGAATTATTTGAACAGGGATTCGAGGCAGTATTTATCGGAACAGGGGCTGGTCTACCACGCTTTATGAATATTCCTGGTGAGGGACTGGGAGGCGTATATTCTGCCAATGAATTTTTAACTAGGATCAATTTAATGAAAGCATATCTGCCTGAGTACGATACACCGCTGAATCAACCAGAACGTGTGGCAATTATTGGTGGAGGTAATGTGGCGATGGATGCAGCGCGCAGCGCGAAACGACTGGGTGCGAAAGAAGTATATATTGTATATCGTCGCTCAGAAGCAGAAATGCCGGCTCGTCTGGAGGAGATTCATCATGCAAAGGAAGAGGGGATTATCTTTAAGTTGCTGCACAATCCTGTATCAATTCTTGGTGATGAGCAAGGGCATGTGCGTGCGATTGAATGTGTAACGATGGAGTTGGGTGAACCGGACGAATCCGGCAGACGTTCGCCTGTGGTAGTGGAAGGCTCTAACTTTGAGTTGGAGGTGGATAGTGTAATTATGGCCATCGGAAATTCACCCAATCCATTGATTTGTCAGACGACGCAGGGTTTGGAACAAAATAAAAAGGGCTGCATTGTGGTCGATGAGGCAATGCATACAACTCGTGAGGGAGTTTTTGCAGGCGGAGATGTTGTGACAGGTGCGGCTACCGTAATTTTAGCGATGGGCGCTGGTAAAGATGCTGCGGCAGCAATAGATGCTTATTTGCAGACGAAATAGAAAAAACACGCTGTGTATACAGTGTGTTTTTTATTTTGTTTTGCGAATCATATGCCATGCGTGTCCGCATATACATAGACAGGAGGAGGGGTGTTTATGTTCAAACGGAACCGTGCGTATAGCATGGAGGATTTGCAAGTGTTAGAGGAAGCAGAGTATCAACCAGAACTACGGCGCAAAAATGAGTTGATAGACAATAATGAACAGATAGAGACAGTACCGAAAGAGTCAGATGAAATACTACCTGAGGACGGTGTATACCGTAAGCGTATACGACTGCAAAATGGTCGCTTTTTGCTTACAGTGCAGACGGGAGCGTGTGTACTGGCATTACTGGCTGCAATCGGTTTGCGATTGTTTGGTGGTGTGGTTTACGAGACAGTGCGACAGTGGTACCTTGGTACGGCTTATGCTTCTATTACTGTGCGTGTGACTAAGGAGGATTTGCTGAAGATGTTTGGAGACGATACTGCGTCGGTAGCAACTGACACACAAACGGTGCAAACGGGAGCGGGGATACAAAATACTGCATTGGCTGTGACTTACGGCAAAAATAGAGAAGGACCAGTGACGCTTTCGGTATTACTGCGCAAACCGGTAGAGAATGGAACAATCACTTCTGCCTTTGGAGAACGGAACGGTGTATTTCATCAAGGGATTGACATTGGTGCCGCGGAGGATACACCAATTATTGCGTGTTTGACTGGAACAGTAAAAGAAGTAGGGGAAAATGATTCTTACGGCAATTATATAGTGTTAGATCATGGCAGCGGTATAGAAACACGGTATGCGCATTGCAGCAGTATTACAGTAAAACAGGGAGAACATGTTAATATGGGGGCGGAAATTGCGAAAATGGGCAGCAGTGGTGATGCTACTGGGACACATTTGCATTTGGAACTTTTGATCAACGGTGTGCCATATGATCCGCAAACGGTATTGCAGGGGTAGTGTATGCGGTTTCAGGTAAAGCAGTGTACGGTAGAGTTACACTATTTATTTTTTGCTGTGATTGCCTTTTTTTTATTTACCGATACTACAGGTACAGCATTATTGGGGTTGGCTGCAACAATACTCCATGAAGGCGGGCATTTTCTAGTGATCTTATGGTATGCTGGAACGGTAAAAGCGGTACGATTTCATGCGTTTGGTGTAGATGTAGAAGAAGTAAAGCGCGCAAAGCGCGGGTATGCGATAGATGTTCTGGTATCTTTGGCGGGACCGCTTGCCAATCTTGTTGGTGGATTATTTTGTGCATTGCTGTATTTTTATTGGCAGAGCCCGGTTTTACAGGAGTTTATAGTTGTAAACGGGACCTTGGCAGCGTTTCATTTATTGCCGGTGGAAACGTTGGACGGCGGACAGGCGCTGTATGCTTTGCTGTGCTGCAGATATACTCCTAAAATAGCAGCGAATATTGTTGCAGTTGTTTCTTTTCTGGTATTACTGCCAACGGCAGTGCTGGGATTTTTCTTATTATTACAATCTCGGTATAATTTTACGCTGTTTTTTATCAGCATTTATTTAATGATTTTGCTTGTGCTTAAACGCGGACGTTTTTTTTAGTCTGATTGCATTTATTTGTTGAAAACGGTATAATAGCAATCGAAACATAAAGCGAAAGGAACAGACGTTGCACTAGACAGCGGTTAGGGAACAGGCGATGAATCAAAGCATGGAGCGCATATTGGCAAAGGTACAAAAACCTGGCAGGTATGTCGGCGGTGAGCTTAATGCCGTAATCAAAGATAAAACAACGGTAGATGTACGCTTTGCATTTTGCTTTCCGGATGTGTATGAAGTGGGAATGTCGCACCTAGGATTGAAAATTTTATATAGCCTACTTAACAATGAGTCGGATATTTGGTGTGAACGAGTATTTGCGCCATGGGTAGATATGGAACAGGAGATGCGTGCCAATGGGATGCCTTTATTTGCGTTGGAAAGCGGAGACAGTGTGGCGGAATTTGATTTTATCGGTTTTACCCTGCAATATGAGTTAAGCTACACCAATATTTTAAATATGTTGGATCTGGCGGGAGTTCCGCTTAAAACTTGTGATCGAACGGAACTGACCCAGATTGTGGTAGCTGGCGGTCCGTGCGCCTGTAACCCCGAACCGCTTGCCGATTTTATTGATCTGTTTTTTATCGGTGAAGGAGAACGAGTGGATTTAGAAGTTATTCGTTTGTATCAGGCTTGTAAAAAGTCTGGTAAAAGCCGTGCAGAATTTTTACAAGAGGCGGCACGGATTGAGGGGGTTTATGTACCGTCATTGTATACGGTTTTGTACCATGCAGATGGAACCATTGCTGGCATGGAACCGCACTACGGTGCGCCAAAAATTGTGCGTAAGCGTGTAGAACTGGATATGGATATGGCGTACTTTCCGGATAAAATGATTGTGCCAAGTATTGAGATTGTACATGACAGGGCAGTCGCAGAGGTGCAGCGCGGATGTATTCGCGGTTGTCGGTTTTGCCAGGCGGGTTTTATTTACCGGCCAGTGAGAGAAAAATCGGTAGATCAAATTAACAAGCAGTGTCGTTCTATTACTGAGCAGACGGGTTATGATGAAATTTCGCTGTCTTCTTTGAGTACCAGTGACTATAGTCAGATTGATACGCTTTTGGAAACACTGCTTGCATGGACGAACGATGAGAAAATCAGTGTTTCGCTGCCGTCTTTACGTGTAGATGGATTTCGTAATGAAATGATGGACAAGTTGAAAACAGTGCGCCGCAGCGGCTTAACTTTTGCGCCTGAAGCGGGAACACAGCGTATGCGTGATGTAATTAATAAAAATGTAACAGAGGAAGAACTTCTGAAAACAGTGCGCACTGCGTTTTCAGGAGGCTGGACTACCATTAAACTATATTTTATGATTGGTTTACCAACAGAAACAATGGATGATGTTGCCGGGATTGCACGTTTAGGACAAAAGGTTGTAGAAGCCTTTTATGATATGCCAGGTCGTGTTAAGGGAAAGAGCGTTAAGGTAACATGCAGTGCGTCTTCTTTTGTACCAAAAGCATTTACACCCTTTCAGTGGGAGCCGCAGGATAGTATAGAAACATTAAAGGAAAAGCAGGCACATTTGTTGTCTAGTGTGCATAGTAAAAAGTTGATATGCAACTGGCATGATGCAAGCACCAGTTTTTTGGAAGGTGTGTTTGCTCGAGGAGACCGAAAGCTTTGCAAAGTGTTGGAAGAAGCGTTTTTACAGGGATGTAAATTTGACGGTTGGTCAGAATTTTTTTCGCTTCCAAAATGGCAGGAGATATTTCAAATTTGCGGAGTAGATCCTGCGTTTTATAATCAACGTCGACGCGATTTTGATGAGGTATTACCGTGGGATCATTTGGATTATGGCATTAAAAAATCATTTTTGATCCGAGAGTGTGAACTGTCGTATCACAGTTCTACAACGCCCAATTGTGCAGAGGCTTGCTCTGCCTGCGGAGCAACCTGTTTTGGTGGGGGGATTTGCTTTGAAAAACGTTAGGATCTGGTTTTCAAAATGCGGCACAGCAAAATATATTTCTCATTTGGATTTAAATCGCTGTATGGCTCGCGCATTTCATAGAGCGAAACTACCGATCTGGTATACAGAAGGGTTTAATCCGCATGCGTTTGTTACTTTTGCGCTACCTTTGTCGTTGGGTGTAGAAGGTAGGCGAGAATCTATGGATATTCGTTTGTTAGAAGATGTGCCGAAAGAAGAACTTATCAGCCGTTTAAACAACGGTTTGCCAACAGATATTCGTGTTTATGATGTAACGGAGCCACAGATGAAACCGGGCAAAATTACATATGCAGACTATGAAATTCATTACAATGCACAAGACCGAGACGTGCATACATTGGCAGAACAGTTGAATCATTTGTTACAACAGGATGAAATTTTGGTGCAGAAAAAAGCGAAATCAGGAGAGAGAACAGTCAATTTGCAGGGCTGTTTTGGTGTTTATGAGCTTACCGAGGAGCAAGAGGTCGTTGTGTTGCGTATTACGTTGCCGGCGGGTAGTGTAGAGAATATCAATCCGGCATTGTTCATGGAAGCTGCACAGAGATATTTAAACTGTACATTACATGCGCAAACGGTACGTTTAAATTTGTATGATGAACAGATGCAGGAGTTTGCTTAGTAGGTAAAAAATGCTTGCATTTTTTTAAGAGTTGTGATATGCTGTATTAGCATCTTTATGCCGTCAGACCACTGACGGGAGTTTGATGCCCGACGTTTGTCGAGACATGAAAGCGGGCAGTCCTCTATCCGATGGATATGAATGTCTGAAAATTAAGGAGGATTCCAAGATGGATGCATTAAAGCTCATCGCGAAAGATTCAATGAAATCAGAAATTCCGAACATTGAAATCGGCGATACAATTAAAATTGACGTAAATATTCGCGAAGGTGAAAGAGAAAGAATTCAGGTGTTTGAAGGTACTGTAATTGCCCGTAAGGGTAGCGGTATCTCTGAAACCTTTACGGTAAGACGTGTTTCTTACGGTGTTGGTGTAGAAAGAGTATTTCCGCTGCACAGTCCTAATGTAAAAGGTGTCAAACTAGTGCGCAAAGGCCATGTACGTAGAGCTAAGCTCTATTATCTACGCCACAGAGTGGGTAAGGCAGCAAAATTGAAAGAAAAAATTCAATAAGCAAGGTAAAAGAGGCGTAAGATTGCGTCTCTTTTTTGTTTTCTGAAATTTTTGGTCAAATTGTGGAAAGATAAAAAATTGCAACCAAATAATCTTTTTGCACCGATTGCACGAGCGATGTTTTTGGTTGCAAAGCATGGTATAATATGCTAAAATTGTACTGATTATTGAAATGATAAAATACACAGGCTAAAGGTGTGTATTTTGAAAAAAGGTGGCACATAACGTGGAAAAACTATTAAGTATTTCGATTGCTGCATATAATGTGGAGCGATATTTGCAGCATACCTTAGAATCTTTGGTATCTTCTGAAATTTTGGATGACATTGAAGTTTTGATCGTAGATGATGGATCTAAAGATCGTACGGCGGAAATTGGAAAAAAATTTGAAGCGCGCTACCCGAATTCATTTCGTGTAATTTCTAAGCCAAATGGCGGCTATGGTTCTACAATTAATGCAGCCGTTGATGCTGCCCGTGGTTTGTATTTTAAAACACTGGATGGCGATGACTGGTTTGATACAGAACAATTTACTGCATTTGTAAAGGCTTTACGCCAAATGGATGCAGATATGGTGATTACACCCTTTACTATGGTGCATGAGGATACCGGGGAACGAGAATTGATTTCTTGTGGACGAAAGCATCAATCAGAAAATATATTGTTTGACCATTTGCCTAAAGAAATTTATCCTTATATTCGGATGCATGGTATTGCGTATCGCACAGTATTATTGAAAGAACATCAGATTCGTATTGGAGAGCATTGCTTTTATACCGATATTGAATATATTGCGTTTCCGATTGTTTTTGTGCAAACGGTTAATTTTTTGGATTACAGTGTATATCAATACAGACTTGGTCTGGAGGGGCAAAGTGTTAGCCTAAAGGGGTTTCGCAAGCATTATAAGGATCATTTGCGAGTAACGCAGCGTATGCTACAATTTTATCAGGAGCGCCGAGCTGCAGGGCTTTCAAAAGAAAAGGATCAATTTTTGTTTGAGATTTTAGCTGGCTTAGTCGAGATGCAGATACGGATTTTTTTTGTATTGGAAAATTCACCGCAAACCAAACAGGAATTTCAGAGTTTTGACCAGTTTTTAAAGGAGCAGAACCCAGAACTTTATGCCTCTGTACCTGGTAAAAAGATCGCCTTGCTGCGCAAAAGTAATTTTAAACTGTTGGGGCTTATGAAGGCGTACTGCAAAAATAAGCTATAAGCTATTTTGTTTAAGAAATCGGGTGTTGAAATGAGTGGTGCTCCTATACTAAAAACAAGGTCTGTTAAATTTAATTTTCTGATGAATATGATTTTAACGGTTTCCTCGTTTGTTTTTCCGTTGATTACGTTTCCGTATGTATCGCGTGTTCTGTTAGTAGAAGGAAACGGTTATATTTCGTTTGCTACAGCGGTGGTAACCTATTTTACGATGTTTGCTTCACTAGGCATTCCTTCTTATGGTATTAGAGCATGCGCGCAGGTGCGAGATAATCGGCAAGCGCTTTCGCGTGTTACCCAGGAGCTATTCATTATTAATCTAGCTACTACGGTGCTTGTTGCAATTGTATTTATTGTGTCTTTATTTGTAATACCGCAGTTTGCTCAGCAACGCACATTGTTGCTGATTAATGGGGTTTCATTGATGCTCAATGCAGTTGGTGTCAACTGGTTTTATTCTGCGCTAGAGCAATATTCGTATATTACTGTGCGTTCACTTATTTTTAAGGTGCTTTCGATTATTCTGATGTTTGTGTTTGTGCATCAGCAGAGTGATTATGTTCTGTATGGAGCAATTTTGGTGTTGGCAAGCGGTGGCTCGAATGTGCTCAATTTTATCCATTTACGAAAGTTTGTCAACATGAAGCCGGTGGGCGGTTATGAATTCAAACGGCATTTAAAGCCGATTCTGTTCTTCTTTGCAGCTTCGGCGGCCACCAGTGTTTATACAAATTTAGACGCTGTCATGCTTGGTTTTTTACTGCCGGAAGATGCAGCAGCATATGAAAATGGTTTATATACCGCAGCGGTTAAGCTCAAAACTATATTGGTAACAGCGGTTACTTCGCTGGGAACTGTGTTGTTGCCACGTCTTTCTTATTACATTGTGAATAAAATGGAAGCAGAGTTTAAAGATATGATTATCAAATCTTTCAACTTTGTTTTGCTTACAGCAGTTCCACTTTGCGTTTATTTTATTTTATTCGCAAAGGATTCTATCCAATTGTTATCAGGAGAAGCTTTTATTGGAGCTACTCTACCGATGCAAGTGCTGATGCCTACATTGGTGCTGATTGGCTTATCGAATATTACAGGGATTCAGATTTTGGTACCAGAAGGGAAGGAAAAACTGCTGTTGATTTCCATTACGGCAGGTGCGGTGCTGAATTTAATTTTGAATGCAGTATGGATCCCTTACTGGGGTGCAACAGGTGCTGCGATTTCTACTATGTTGGCAGAGGTGCTGGTGTTGTTAGTCCAGATCTGGTTTTTAAGAAAACGTTTAAAGCCGTTGTGGTATCAGGTCAGCTTTCGTCATTTACTGGTCGCGATTATGCCTGCATTGGGCGCAGGATTTGCAGTTTTTTATTTGCTGCCGTTATCATCGTTTTTGCGGTTGTTGGTTTCTGCCATTTCATTTTTTGGCTTCTATGTTGTGGTGCTTTTGTTACAAAAGGAACCGTTTATAACTGGTACGCTAGCATCTTTGTTTCAAAAGTTGAAACGACGATTGTCGGCACTCCCACCTGGGCAGGGCGGAGAATGAGTGCATGTCAGAACAGAAAAAAGTGAGTAATTTAAGGCAGGCGGAACCAGTTTATAATGAAATAACACAGAAAACTGATGTGAGAAGAGTAAAGAAAGTCAAACACGTTGTTTTGTGGAGCATTTTGGTTTTATGTATTTGTTATACTGGGTATGTGATTTCATGCAATATTTGGCCGAGTACAGTAGCAATCACTGGGCGTTCAATGGAGCAAACCATTTTAGATGGAGATCGTGTGCTTTTGAGTAATGATGGCTATGTTCCTGCACAGGGCGATATTGTCGTTGTAGCCGAAAATGGCACGCAGATGGAAACAGCGATTATCAAGCGGGTGATTGCTGTCGAGGGACAAACAGTAGATATTAACTTTGAAACGGGAGCTGTTTTTGTAGATGGGCATCTTTTAGATGAATCCGCTTACACACAAAATGGTAGCACCACCAAAAATGAAGGTATGCTGTTTCCACAAACTGTGCCTCAGGGTTGCGTGTTTTTATTGGGAGATAATCGTATTGTTTCAGAAGATAGCAGAAATCCAAAGGTCGGAATGGTAGAACAGCGGTTTATTTTGGGTAAAGTGACCAAAATTATTTACCCATTACACCGCATTAGATTTTTTGAATAAATAGTAAGGAGTGCAACAGTGAGCAATTCGTATAAAGGCGGTAAGTATGCCGCAAAAAATAAAAACCAAACAACGGAACTACAGAATGGGCAGGATCAAAACGGTAGCATCAAAACCGGCGGTGTGGCGGCATGCTTTGACTGGACTGAATCATTGGTGATTGCTGTTGTAGTCGTTGGATTAATCTTTACCTTTATTTTCAGAATCGTGACGGTTAGTGGTTCTTCTATGGATCCGAATTTGCATAATGGAGATCGTTTAGTGATTTCTAGCTGGAGTTACAAGCCGCAGCAGTTTGACGTTGTCGTGTTAAAGCGTACGGTTGGATTGGATGAACCGATTATTAAACGTGTGATTGCCACAGCGGGACAGCGGGTATATATTGATTATGACGAAGGTGCTGTATATGTAGATGGTGAAAAACTAGATGAAAGCGCTTATCTTTCGCCCAGTGTCGTAACAACCAGACCGGTTGAAGATATGTTGGAATTTCCGGAGGAGGGACTTGTCGTTCCAGAAGGGCACATTTTTGTTTTGGGTGATAATCGCCGTGTCTCGCTGGATAGTCGTTATACTTTGGTTGGCATGGTGGATGAACGGTATGTATTAGGAAAAGCATTGCTGAATATTTTCCCGCTTAATCATATGGGCATAATCAAGGGAAGTTAGGCTGCAGAGAGGAGGATGACAATGGCAGAAGCACAAACGATTCAGTGGTTCCCGGGGCATATGACAAAAACCAAACGGCAGATCGAAAAAACACTCAAACTGGTAGATGCTGTGGCAGAAATTGTGGATGCGCGTATCCCTGTAAGCAGCCGAAACCCTGTGATCGACGATTTAATTGCGCAAAAACCACGTGTTATCCTGTTAAATAAAGCGGATATGGCAGATCCCGCGCAGACAAAGCGTTGGGTGTCTTATTACCGTGCACGGGGAATTGTTGCCATGCCGATTGATTGTAAAAGCGGAAAAGGAATACAGCAGTTTATTCCGATGATTAAAGAATTGCTCAAAGACCGTATTGCTGTATGGCAGACCAAGGGGATGGTTTGCCGCACGGTGCGTACTATGGTAGTTGGTGTGCCCAATGTTGGAAAATCATCGCTGATTAACCGTATGAGTCGTCAGAGCAAAGCGAATGTAGAAGACCGTCCCGGCGTTACAAGAGAAAACCGTTGGTTTACAATTGCAAAGGGCTTTGAATTGTTAGATACCCCCGGTGTGTTGTGGCCAAAATTTGAGGATCAGCGGGTAGGAGAACATTTAGCATTCACCGGTGCCGTAAAAGATACTGTATTAGATATCGAACGCTTGGCGTGTCGTTTGATTGAAACGCTGCAAAGTTGTTATCCAAATGCAGTAGTGCAGCGCTATGATTTAACGGCTTGTAATCTTGCTGGCCAGCCGTCTTATGTTATATTAGAGGAAGTTGCAAAAAAGCGTGGTATGCTAATGTCTGGCGGTGTGGTTCATACCGAACGTGCTGCAATTGCGGTGTTGGATGAATTTCGCGCTGCAAAGCTTGGGCGTATTACTTTAGAATGGCCGGAGGAGCAATGATGGATTGGTACGCTTATGAAGCTGCAGCCACCGATAAAGGTTATCGGTACATATGCGGGGTTGATGAAGCTGGACGCGGTCCATTGGCCGGACCAGTATTTGCTGCTGCAGTGATATTGCCGCAGGGTCTGGTAATAGAAGGACTGAACGATTCTAAAAAGTTGACAGAGAAAAAGCGAGAAGCACTATTTGATGTGATTACCCATGAGGCGGTGGCATATGGTGTTTCTTTTGCAACAGAGCAAGAAATTGATCAGATTAATATTTTGCAGGCAACATTTTTGGCGATGCGCCGAGCGGTAGAAATGCTTGCTGTGTCGGCAGACTATGCGTTGATAGACGGCAACCGTATGCCAGAGCTTGGTGGGATATTAGGTGAAACCATTATTAAAGGAGATGGAAAAAGCGCCAGCATTGCTGCAGCATCTATTTTAGCAAAGGTGAGTCGAGATCGTTTGATGCTGGAGCTGGACAAATTGTACCCACAATATCAATTTGCAAAGCACAAAGGCTATGGTACCAAACTACACTGCGAATTGCTACGCCAGTACGGTGCCAGCCCGGTGCATCGGAAAAGCTTTATGAAAAAAATTTTGGGTGATTGTTATGCAAAATGATTCAGGCAAAGCAGGAGAACTGCATGTTGCCGAATTACTATGTGCTCGCGGGTATACACTGTTGACTCAGAATTACCACAGTCGTTATGGAGAAATCGACATAATTGTCAGAGACGCACAGTATATTGTTTTTGTTGAAGTGAAAACCAGAGGACAAAAACAACTATTTGCTCCACAACAGGCGGTTACGGTAACCAAACAAAAAAAGCTGGTGCAAACAGCGTTGTTATATTTACAGGTACATCCTGAATTTGCGGATTTGCAGCCACGGTTTGATGTTGCTGCGGTTATAACACAAGGTACGCCTGCGCAAATTGTAGATGTACAGTATTTTACGGGTGCATTTGATGGGGGCGGTTTGTTTTGAGACTATTTGATTTGCATTGCGATACAATTGGGGAGTGTTACTTACAAAAGCAATCTCTGTACCGCAATGCATTGCAGTTAGATTTGCTAAGGGGAAACGAACTTGCACAATGGACACAATGTTTTGCAATTTGGATACCAGATGAGTTACGTGATTCTGCCGCGCTGCATTATTTTAAACAGGTGCACCAATTCTTTCTTCAGCAGTGTGCCCAATATGCCGAGGAGATTGCTTTATGCCGCTCACCAAAAGAGTTTACAGATCAAGTATCTCATCATTGTTCTGCTCTGCTTACGGTGGAGGGTGGAGCAGTGCTAGCTAGCGATCTTTCCAATATTACATATTTGGCGCAGTGTGGCGTTCGAATGCTTACGCTTACCTGGAATGGAACCAATGAATTGGGAGATGGAGCATTGGTTCAATATCCGAATGGACTTACAGACTTTGGCAGGGCAGCAATCCCTTTGTTGGAGAACAACAGGATTGCTGTTGATATTTCACACGCAAGTGAGTCGTTGTTTTATGATGTGGCAGAAATTGCGCAAAAGCCATTGGTAGCTAGCCATTCTAATACAAAAGCGCTTTGCAATCATCCCCGCAATTTGACAAATGACCAAATATGCTTATTGTGCCAAAGTGGCGGACTGATTGGGTTGAATTTTCATCCACTATTTTTGAAACAAAATGGCGATGCGGTAATGGACGACATTGTTCGCCATGCAGAACATATCTTGTCGTTGGGTGGACAGAGTACGCTTGCAATTGGAAGTGATTTTGATGGCGCCCCTATGCCGCAGGGAATTACAGGTATAGAAAGCGTTAGAGCACTTTATGAACGCTTTTTACGACTTGGGCTGCAAGAGTCGCTTGTAGATGCAATTTTTTATAAAAATGCAAATAATTTTTTTGTTTCGCTTTGACATTACCGCTGTTCTATTATAAAATAAAAAAGATTACAGATTTGTGAAATGCTCGGATGACGGAGGGAAAGAATTTGAACTATCAATGCACCAGAAATCAAACTGATCGGGTTACTGCGGCACAGGCAATTGTGCAAGGCATTGCCAAAGACGGAGGCCTGTTTGTACCGGAAACTTTTCCGCAGTATACACATACTGATTTTGCAAAGATGCAAAACAGTACTTACATAGAAAGAGCAGAAAAAATTCTTGCTGATTTTTTGCCAGAGTTCACAGCAGAAGCCATTGCAGAATGTGTGCAAGCTGCTTATGCAAAAGAGAAATTTTCTGGGGGAGATCCGGCTCCAATTACCACTGTACAAAATGACACGTTGACCATGTATGTATTAGAGCTTTGGCATGGTCCTACCTGTGCATTCAAAGATATGGCGTTGCAGCTGTTGCCGCACTTATTGACGCATTCTCTTAAAATTACAAATTGTGATAAAACGGCAGTGATTTTAGTGGCAACCTCTGGAGATACCGGCAAGGCTGCACTGGAGGGCTTTAAAGATGTAGATAAAACCCAAATGTTGGTCTTCTATCCTGAAAACGGCGTGAGTCCAATGCAAAAGCGGCAGATGAATACCCAGGAGGGTGCAAATGTCAGCGTTTGTGCAATTCAGGGTAATTTTGATGATGCTCAGACCGGTGTCAAACGGATCTTTACCAATGCTGAGATTTGTTCCAAGTTGGAAGAAAACGGTATGACATTTTCCAGTGCCAATTCAATTAATTGGGGTCGTTTACTGCCGCAGATTGTGTATTATTTTTCTGCATATTGTGATTTACTCAAATCCGGAGCAGTTAAAGCAGAAGGAGAGCCAATCAATATTGTTGTTCCTACTGGTAATTTTGGCAATATTTTAGCGGCATATTATGCGAAAAAAATGGGCCTACCTGTTCATAAGCTCATTTGTGCATCCAATTCTAACAATGTTTTGACTGATTTCCTGAGAACGGGTGTTTATGACCGTAATCGGCCGTTTCATACTACCATTTCTCCTTCGATGGACATTTTAATCTCCAGTAATTTAGAGCGTTTGTTATATGATATTACTGGGAACAACGCACAGCAGGTAGCGCAATGGATGCAGCAGTTAGCGAGAACAGGGCGCTATGAAATTGATGCCCAAACGCTTGAAAAAATTCAATCAGTGTTTGCGGCCGACTATTGCTCAGACCAGACGACAGAACAAACCATTGCACAGGTATATCGTTCTACCCGTTATTTGTGCGATACGCACACTGCGGTAGCGGTAAATGCCTATGAGCAATATGTGAAAGAGACAGGTGACCAAACACCAACGATTGTGGTTTCTACTGCCAGCCCTTATAAATTTGCAGACGCAGTGCTTAAAGCGGTTTCTGAGCACTATAACTCTGTAGAGGATGAGTTTGACAAGGTGCATCGACTTTCGGAAGAAACTGAAACGCCAATCCCCGAGCCAATTGCTGTGTTACAGAGTAAACCAGTGCGTTTTCGAAATATTTGCACGCCTCAAACCATGCCTGATGAGCTGTTAAAGCTCCTCGGTCTGCGATAAGCGCATACGGAAAAGAGGCGCTCATGGCACTGTTTGTCATCGCAGATTTGCATCTTTCTTTTGGGTGCAATAAGCCAATGGATGTGTTTCCTGGCTGGAAGGATTATACACAGCGATTAGAACAAAACTGGCATAATACCGTTACAAAAGACGATACCGTTGTTATTGCAGGTGATATTTCATGGGCGATGAAACTTGAGGAAGCTGAACGTGATTTTGCGTTTATTCATCAGTTGCCCGGCAATAAAATTTTGATGAAAGGTAACCATGATTACTGGTGGTCTACCAAAACAAAAATCGAACAGTTTTTACAGGCAAATGGTTTTGATACTTTGCAGGTGTTGCACAACAATGCTTATTTTGCGCAAGGGGCAGCAATTTGCGGTACGCGTGGTTGGCTGTATAACTCAAAAACAGAAGAGGATATCAAAATCGTTAGTCGGGAGGTTGGGAGGTTGATAGCTTCTCTGGATGATGCGAAACGTCAGCAGCCCGAGGTAACTCCGATTGTTTTTCTGCATTATCCGCCTGTTTATGGCAATATGGCATGCGCTGAGATCTTACAAGTATTAGAACAGCGAGGTGTGCATACATGCTATTTTGGGCATATTCATGGCAATCAAGCTTCTCAAAAGGCCGTAAAGGGTACTTACAACGGTATAAAAATGCATTTGATTTCTTGTGACTATATTGATTTTACGCCTGTTTTGGTCAAATAACGGTATTGATACAGCTTGTATTATTATTTTTATCTTAGAAATTGCATTTGCGGCTTTTTTGTGTTATAATCAATCCGATATTCGCAATTTTGCAGGAGGAAGTAGAAATTATGAACCTTAAATCTTGTAACAAAGTGGAAACCAACCGCTATCAGTTAGAGGTGGAGGTGGATGAAAAAGCCTTTACCGATGCGCTGAACAGAACGTATCACAAGGAGATTAAAAAGATCTCTCTTCCCGGTTTTCGGAAAGGTAAAGCTCCCCGCGCATTTGTTGAAAAGTATTACGGCGAGCAAGTGTTCTTTGAGGGTGCAGTAAATGATGTGTTTCCCGTTGCGTTTGAAGAGGCTGTGAAGGAATCTGGCCTAGAGGTCATCACCGATAACAATGATTTTGAAATAGAAACAATCAATAAACAGGGCTTTACATTTAAAATCTCTGTAACAACAAAGCCGGAAGTTGACATTGCCAATTATAAGGGACTCAAAATTGATCCCAAAACGCCTGAAGTCACGGAAGAAATGATTGATAAAGAGATCGATCAAATACTAGACCGTTATTCCCGCATGGTTACCATGGAGAAACAAGCGGAAAACGGCGATATTGTTGTGATGGATTTTGAAGGCTCGATCGATAGTGTTCCGTTTGAAGGCGGTGCAGCTGAGAATTATAGCCTTACATTGGGTACCAAGATGTTTATTCCTGGCTTTGAAGATCAGCTTTTGGGTCACAAAGCAGGCGATGAATTAGATGTAAATGTTTCTTTTCCGGAAGATTATCATGCAAAAGAACTGGCGGGCAAGCCAGCAGTATTCAAGGTGAAAATCCATGAGATTAAAGGCAAAGAAATGCCCGTATTTGATGATGAATTTGTAAAGGATATTAGCGACTTTGATACAGTGGCGCAGTACCGCGAGGATTTGCACAAAAAGTTGGATGCAAAAGCACATGCTGATGTTGCGGCAGATATCGATAATCAGTTGATGGAGCAGCTCAATACTTTGCTTAAGGCAGAGATCCCTGAGGCAATGATTGAATTGCAGATTGATGAGGAGTTGCGTGCGTTTAATTTCCGCTTGCAACAGCAGGGTCTTAAGCTAGAAACTTATATGCAGTTGACCGGTGCAAATCCAAAATCGCTTCGAGAACAGTTCCGTGAGCAGGCGGAAAGACAAGTGAAAATTCGCTTAGCTTTGGAAAAGATTGGTCAGTTGGAGAATATTACTGCTTCAGAAGAAGAGATTGAGCAGGAATACAAAAACCTTTCAGAAATTTACAAAACCGATATTGATAAGGTAAAGGCAATTATTTCAAAAGAAGGCCAAACCAAGGATATCATTGCGAGAAAAGCGATGAATCTGGTGCGTGATGAAGCTGTGGTTGAAGCTGGTAAGGTAACGAAATCTACAGTAAAATCGGAAAAGTCTACTGCAAAAGCGCCAGCGAAAACAACAAAGGCAGCAACCAAATCGGGAGAAAAATCAACCAGCAAAGCTGCTTCTGCTACAAAAACGACTAAGGCAAAGACTACAAAAACAGATGCAGAAAAAGCGCCTGCTGCAAAAAAGCCGACAGCTAAAAAAACAACTGCAAAAAAAGCGGAAGAAGCAAAACCCGCTGCAAAAAAACCAGCAGCTAAGAAAAAGCCTGCTGCAAAGGATACTGAATAAGACAGCGGCTTTGTGCCAATGCTGAACAATCAGAACATATATCCATCTGCTTTCTACCATGCAAGGGGGCAGGTGGGTTATTCATATCAAAAAAATTCAACTGCGTGGAGAAATGGTGGTATATATGAGCTTAGTACCTTACGTCATTGAACAGACCAATCGTGGCGAGCGCTCTTACGATATTTTTTCTCGTTTGCTCAACGATCGCATTGTAATGCTGACGGACGAAGTGAACAATGTTACGGCCAGTTTGGTCGTTGCACAATTGCTGTATTTAGAAGGGCAGGATCCAACCAAAGATATTCATCTATATATCAACAGCCCCGGTGGTTCTGTTACTGCGGGTATGTCGATTTTTGATACGATGCAGTATATCAAGTGTGATGTTTCGACAATTTGCATGGGTATGGCTGCTAGCATGGGTGCATTTTTGCTTGCTGCTGGTGCAAAAGGTAAACGTTATACATTGCCAAACAGCACAATTATGATTCATCAACCAAGCGGCGGCGCTCAAGGTCAGGCAACAGACATCATGATTCATGCAGACTATATTGTCAAAACTAAGCAGCGTCTCAATGAAATTTTGGCGGCAAACACAGGTCAGCCTATTGAAGTGGTTGCAAAAGATACTGAGCGTGATAATTTTATGGATGCACAGGCTGCGTTGGAGTATGGTCTAATAGATAAAATTATTTCCAAATAACTGCTAAGGTGGGAAAAATAATATGGCAAACAATGAAGAACTCAATCGTGAAATTTGCTGTTCCTTTTGTGGAAAGGCACAGGACGAAGCACGTCGCCTAATTGCAGGGCCGGGTGTTTATATTTGCGATGAGTGCATCGAGCTGTGTATGTCTATTTTAGAGGATGAGGCGAATCTTTCGCAGCGCAAGCCAAACCACCCAGTTGAAACGGCAACATTGCTTAAGCCCAAAGAGATCAAGACGCTACTGGATGAATATGTTATTGGGCAGGAAGATGCAAAGATCGCGCTCTCTGTTGCAGTTTATAATCACTACAAGCGTATTTATTACGGAGTAGAAGACGGAGAGATTACAAAAAGCAATGTATTGCTGCTTGGACCAACGGGTGTCGGTAAAACTTTGTTGGCGCAGACGCTGGCAAAGCTGCTTGATGTGCCCTTTGCCATTGCCGATGCAACTACTTTAACCGAGGCCGGTTATGTTGGAGAAGACGTAGAAAATATTTTGCTGCGTCTGATACAGGCGGCTGATTTTGATATTGAAAAGGCAGAACGTGGTATCATTTATATTGATGAAATTGATAAAATTGCACGCAAGTCTGAAAATCCTTCCATCACGCGTGATGTCAGTGGAGAAGGTGTGCAGCAGGCTTTGCTGAAGATTTTAGAGGGCACTGTTTCAAACGTACCACCCCAAGGTGGAAGAAAACATCCACAGCAGGAATTTTTGCAGATTGACACCAAGAATATTTTGTTCATTTGCGGTGGTGCATTTGATGGATTGGAAAAAATCATTGAAAAACGCACCTCGAATACATCTCTGGGGTTTCAAACAGAAAAGAAAGAGAAGACTGAAGTTGAGGCAAATCAATGGTATCAGCATGTAATACCGCATGATTTGGTTGCATATGGTCTGATTCCAGAACTGGTGGGTAGATTACCAGTAATTGCTGCACTGGATGGTTTAGACGAAGCGGCGTTGGTGCGTATTTTGAGTGAACCAAAGAATTGTTTGGTCAACCAGTATAAAAAGCTGTTCGAACTTGATAAGGTAGAGCTGGAGTTTGCTCCGGAAGCACTTGCCGCTGTTGCAAAAAAGACGATAGAGCGTAAAATTGGCGCAAGAGGTCTGCGTTCTATCATGGAGGAGTATCTCAACCATTTGATGTACGAAATTCCTTCGGATCACACAGTGGAAAAGGTGCGTATTACATCGGATGTAATTAACAAACATGCAACGCCGGAAATTGTGTATAATCAAGACCGCAAACCCGTACAGATTAAGCTGCCGCAGCCTCAAAAAGGCGGTCATAAACATACAGCGTCTTAATCTGCGATTTATTTGGCTGTTGCGCCGCGGGCACATGCGCTCCGGTTTGGCAACAGCTATTTCTGTTTTTTGGTTATTTTTGAAATTAGAGCATAAGAATGCAAACAAGAGAGGTGGAACATGACGACAAATTTTGAAGAGATCTTCACCGAACAAACCGAAGACCATATTGTGTTAGAGCAATTTTCTATGCCAGTGGTTGCATTACGCGGTCTGGTGATTTTTCCAGGTATGTCTGTGCAATTTGATGTAGGCAGAAAGAAATCAATTCTTGCTGTCAATCACGCAATGGACGGGGATCAGAATGTTTTTCTCGTTTCACAGAAGGATTTGAGCGTTTCAGACCCAAAGCAGCAGCATTTGCATGCTGTTGGTGTGATTGCGAAAATCAAGCAGGTATTTCGCAATGCTGAAGATGGTTTACGATTATTTGTAGAAGGTGTGCATCGTGCGGAGTTGATTGAAATTCTTCAAGAAAAACCATTTTTGTTAGGCAACATTTCTTTGGCATATGAAACACCTTCAGCAAATAATGCGCGCTCAAAAGCACTGGTGCGGCGTATGAAAACAGTGTTTGAACAGTATATCCAAAATTACAAAAGTGTTCCGCCGGATATTATCATGGGTGTCGTTCAGCGCAAAGAGAGTGGAGCGCTTTCGGACTATATTGCAGGCAATGCTGCGTTGGATTCAGGATTGAAACAGGAATTGCTGGAGATTACAGACGAAGATATGCGCTTGGAATATCTGGTTGAAGCACTATGTGAAGAAAGTAAGATTTTGGAACTTGAAAACCTAATCAGCACCAAGGCTAAGGAGCAGATGGATCAAAATCAGCGTGAGTATTATTTGCGTGAACAGCTGCGAGTCATTTACAATGAACTCGGCGAGGAAGAAAATCCGGAGGAAGAACACCAGATTTTTCGAATGCGGATTTTAGAACTGAATTTACCAGAAAAGCAAGAAGCAAAACTGCTTAAAGAGTGTGATCGCCTTGCAAAAATGCCGGTTGGTTCTCATGAGGGCAGTGTGGTGCGCAACTATTTGGAAACCTGTTTGGAATTGCCTTGGAATATTACTGAAAAAGCTGTCATTAACTTGACCAAAGCTGAGCGTGTGCTTAATCGTGAGCATTATGGTTTGGATAAAGTTAAGGAACGTGTATTAGAGGCATTAGCGGTGCGTAAATTAAACCCGCAGCTGAACGGGCAAGTGATTTGCTTGGTAGGTCCGCCAGGTGTTGGAAAAAGCTCGGTTGCAAAGTCTATTGCAGCAGCTTTGGGGTTACCATTTGAGCGTGTTTCATTGGGTGGCGTGCGTGATGAAGCCGAGATCGTCGGTCACCGAAAAACGTATGTGGGTTCTATGCCTGGGCGTATTATTGCTGCAGTCAAACAGGCGGGCGCGAATAATCCGGTTTTGTTGTTGGATGAAATTGATAAGCTTTGCAAAGATTTTCGTGGAGATCCATCTGCAGCATTATTGGAGGTATTAGATGCTGAGCAAAACAGCACTTTTACAGATCACTACATAGATATGCCGTTTGATTTAAGCAATGTTTTGTTTATCACCACGGCTAATGATGCCAGTGCAATTCCGGCTCCCTTATATGATCGTATGGATGTTATACCATTGTCCAGCTATACCCATGAAGAAAAGTTTCAGATTGCTGCAAAGCATTTGGTTCCCAAGCAGTTGAAAAAACATGGAATCACTGCAAAGCAACTGAAAGTTACACCCAACGCTATACGTCAATTAATTGAGTATTATACTAAAGAAGCGGGTGTACGCGGCTTAGAACGGAGAATTGCAGATATTTGTCGCAAGTGTGCAAAACAGCTCGTGGAACAGCCTGAACAAAAGATTACCGTGGGAGAAAAACAGCTGGAAAGCTATCTCGGACCGAAAAAATATAAACAGACAAATCAACGTCAAACTGATGAAGTCGGTGTGGTAAATGGACTTGCATGGACCAGTGTTGGTGGAGAGATGCTGCCGGTAGAAGCAGTTGCAATGGAAGGTACGGGCAAAATTGAGCTGACCGGAAATTTAGGTGATGTGATGAAGGAATCTGCAAAAACAGCGGTGAGTTGTGTACGCAGCCGTGCAGATCGTCTCGGCATTTATCATGAATTTTATAAACGCCGTGATATTCATATTCACGCACCAGAAGGAGCGATTCCTAAAGACGGCCCATCAGCAGGTATTGCTATGGCAACAGTAATTACTTCAGCGCTAACGGGCATTCCTGTTTGCCACGACGTTGCTATGACCGGCGAGATTACACTCCAGGGTAGAGTACTTCCAATTGGTGGACTGAAGGAAAAAACAATGGCCGCATACCGCGCCGGTATGAAACGTGTGATTATTCCTGCAGACAATGCTGCGGATTTGGCAGAAGTTGAGCAGGTGGTAAAAGATGCTATCGAGTTTTTTCCTGTGCGTAAATTGGACGAGGTACTGGAGCTGGCGTTGACCCAAAAGCCGCAACCCCGTGAAAATTTATTTGATTGCGGAGAGCATACTGCTTATGATGCCAGTCAGATTACGTTGACCGGTATTTAATTACCGGCAAGGAGGTACTGCATGAAATTTGAAGACGCTTTTTTTGAGTTTGCAGCCGGCAGATTTGATCAGCTACCGCCTTCAGACGTGCCAGAGATTGTATTTTCGGGTCGTTCTAATGTTGGAAAATCTTCTTTAATCAATAAGATTTTAAACCGCAAATCGTTGGCAAGAGTAAGCGCGACTCCTGGTAAGACTGGAACCATTAATTTTTATAGTTTGAAAGAATGTCGTTTGGTGGATTTACCGGGCTATGGTTATGCAAAAGTTTCTCATACTGAAAAGCTCCGTTGGGCAGAATTGGTAGAAGGGTATTTTGCTGCAAACCGCAATATTCAGTTTGTGGTGCAGATTTTGGATATTCGCCATAAACCAACCGCGCAAGATCTGCAAATGCTGGAATTTTTGCAGCAGTCTTCGTTTGCGTTTGCTGCGGCGTTGACCAAAAGCGATAAACTGAACAAAACGCAATATGCCTATCAATTGGCATATTTTCAGTCTTTATTTCAAACTGAGCAGGGAGAGCCAACGGTTCATTGTATTCCGTTTTCCTCTGTGACAGGGGAGGGTGTAGAGACCATGAAACAAATCGTGCAGTCTGTGGCAATTGCGCATACTGCACAGTAATAAAAGGAGGAATACGGATGTTTGTTTCAGATAGCCTGCAAATCAATGCACAAGGCCATTTGACAATTGGTGACTGCGACACAGTTTTACTGGCACAGGAGTTTGGTACCCCTTTGTTTGTTATGGACGAAGAGCAGATTCGGGAAACCTGCCGTATGTATCGAAATTCTCTAGATATATATTATAATGGCCGGGGAATGATATTATATGCTAGCAAGGCATTTTCTTGCAAAGAGATGTGCCGTATCGTACAAGAGGAGAATCTGGGTTTGGACGTTGTTTCAGGCGGTGAATTGTATACTGCGCTTGCAGCAGGATTTCCGCCGGAACGGATTCATTTTCACGGTAACAATAAAACCGAGTCTGAAATGAATTATGCTTTGGAGCAGAATGTAGGTCATTTTGTGGTAGATAATCTGTTTGAGTTGGAAACGCTGGATCGTTTGGCAGCCAGATTGCATAAAACCGCAAAGATTTCACTGCGGATTAAACCTGGGATTGAGGCGCATACGCATGAAGCGGTTATGACAGGGCAGATTGACTCAAAATTCGGTTTTGCATTGGAAACAGGAGAGGCTATGGAGGCTGTGAAGTTTGCCGCAAAATTTGCGCATATTTCTTTGCAGGGACTGCATAGTCATATTGGCTCTCAGATTTTTGATATTGTTCCGTTTGAAAGTGCAGCACAGGTTATGCTGCGCTTTATGAACCAAATTCGGACAGAAACAGATATTACCATTACAGAATTGAATTTGGGAGGTGGGTTTGGTATTAAATATACTGATGCAGACTCTCCTGTTCCGTATGGTGATTATATGAAACGAATTTCGCAAGTGATTGCGCAAACATGCCAAGAGCTTAATTTTCCTGTGCCGTATATTTTTATGGAACCAGGGCGCTCTATCGTTGGTGAAGCCGGTATTACGTTGTATCGAGTTGGAGGTATCAAGCAAATTCCAGATGTTCGTACCTATGTTTCGGTGGACGGTGGTATGACGGACAATCCTCGTTATGCACTTTATGGCTCTGCTTACAACGTTTTAGTGGCAAATAAAGCGGGTCAGCCAGCAACACAAACGGTAACAGTGGCTGGTCGTTGCTGTGAAAGCGGAGATTTGATTCAGGAGCATGTGCAGATTCAACCGGTAGAGGTTGGCGATCTTTTGGCAGTGTTGTCTACTGGTGCGTATAATTATTCTATGGCCTCTCATTATAATCGTCTGCCCAAACCTGCGGTGGTGATGGTTAAAAACGGTGTGCCGCGTCTAGTCATAAAACGTGAGAGTTATGAGGATCTCATACGCAATGATATTTGAGTATAGTTTATATTTACTTTTCTACTTTTATGTGGTAAAATTGTAACTAATGAAAGTGAAAGGGCGGATCGAAATGAATTCAAAAGTAAAAAGTGAGAGTGTGGACTTCCTGTTCCGTTCTATTTTACAATTGAAGAGTGTGGAAGAATGTTACGATTTTTTTGAGGATCTTTGCACAGTGCCAGAAATTAAAGCAATGTCTCAGCGCCTTGAGGTAGCACATATGCTCAGTAATAATTGTGTATACAGTGATATTGTTGCCAAAACGGGGGCTTCTACAGCCACCATCAGTCGTGTGAACCGTTCGCTCAATTATGGATGCGACGGCTATGACATGGTGTTTGCCCGCTTGCAAGAGGATAAAGATAACGTATGAGCAGTTATACCGCCTTTGCAGAATTTTATGATGCACTTACCACAGATGTGGATTATCAAAAGCGTGCCGAGTATGTTTGCACGCTTTTGGCGCGTTATGACCATCCTTTTGGCTTAACGCTTGATTTGGCCTGCGGTACTGGCAGTTTGACAGTTGCACTTGCGCAGCGCGGAATAGATATTTATGGCGTAGATGGTTCGTCTTCTATGCTTACGGTGGCACAGCAAAAGGCTGCTGAAGCAAATACACCGCTGCTCTTTTTATGTCAGCAAATGCAAGAGCTAGATTTGTTTGGTACTGTTGATACAGTGTTGTGTATGCTTGACAGCATCAATCATTTGACAGAAGAAGCCGATGTAATACAGGTGTTTTCGCGGGTATCGCTATTCTTGAATCCCGGTGGATATTTTGTGTTTGATGTCAATACTCCTTATAAACATAGGCATGTATTGGGGAATCATACGTTTTTGTATGAGACAGAACAAATCTATTGTATTTGGCAAAACGCGTTGGAAGAAGAAACAGGCATTGTGGAAATTACACTCGATTTCTTTGCGCGTCAACAAAATGGTTTATATAACCGCCAAACTGAGTGTTTTTGTGAACGGCCGTATGGTACAGTAGATTTGGCACGATTACTTGAGTGTGCAGGGCTAGAGCCGGTTGCCATGTATGATGACGGAACCTTTACTCCGGCTTCTCCACAAAGTGAGCGGTGGATGATTATTGCAAAAAAACCCGATAACTCTGAACGATAACCGGAGAGGAGAATTCTTATGAATCCATTGATACGCTGTATGACTGATGATGGTAATTTTCTTGCAACTGCTATTGATTCTGGTGATTTGGTGCATGCAGCGCAGACCATTCACCGTACAAGCTCTGTGGCAACGGCTGCGTTGGGAAGATTGCTGACTGCGGCCGCTATGATGGGGGTAATGCTCAAGGAAGAGCGGTCTTCTGTGACGGTGAAAATTGACGGTGGTGGACCTTTGGGGATGTTGACTGCCATTGCAGATAACCGTGGGCATTGCCGTGGCAGTATTTCACACCCGGAGGTAGTGTTACCGCTGCAAAGCAATGGTAAGCTGGATGTTGGTGGAGCTGTTGGAAAAACGGGCACCTTGTTGGTGATTCGAAATCAAGGCCAAGGCGAGCCGTATATTGGGCAGATTGGTTTGGTATCGGGTGAGATTGCAGAGGATGTTACCCATTATTTTGCTGTAAGTGAGCAGATACCAACAGTATGTGCACTTGGGGTGTTGGTGGATAAGACGGATCAAAAAGTATTGCTTGCAGGTGGGCTGTTGGTGCAGGCACTGCCTGGCACTGATGATGATGCATTGACGCATTTGGAGCAAAATCTTATGACATTACCTTCTGTGACGACAATGCTGGCACAAGGGTTATCGCCGGAGGATATGTGCCGTAAGGCGCTGGAAGGTTTTGGTGTTTCAGTTTTAGAGGAGTATGCGGCGCAGTATGCCTGCCCTTGCAGCCATGAGAGAGTGAAGCGTGCTTTATGCAGTATGCCAGCTGCAGAATTGCTGGAAATTGCGCAAAATGAAGGGAAACTGGAGGCTACGTGCCAGTATTGTGGCAGACAATATGAAATTACCAAGTCAGAATTGGAGTCGCTTGCGGCAATACAGAAGAATCGTGAAGTATAGTTGGAGCAGTTGATGGGAATGCAAAAAACTTTTCAAAAAGTATTGACATGTTTTTGAAAAAATGATATCATATAAAGCGTCGCTAAGAGCAAATTTGCGGCGATTTGGGAGCATAGCTCAGCTGGGAGAGCATCTGCCTTACAAGCAGAGGGTCACAGGTTCGAGCCCTGTTGTTCCCACCACTTTGGCCTAGTAGTTCAGTTGGTTAGAACGCCAGCCTGTCACGCTGGAGGTCGACGGTTCGAGCCCGTTCTAGGTCGCCATATGCCCCTGTAGCTCAGTTGGTAGAGCAGAGGACTGAAAATCCTCGTGTCGGTGGTTCGATTCCGCCCGGGGGCACCATGTGTGCGGATGTAGCTCATCTGGTAGAGCGCCACCTTGCCAAGGTGGAGGTAGCGAGTTCGAGCCTCGTCATCCGCTCCATATTGACCAAAAAGGATGGCGCTTGTTTGAGTTTTTTTGGGCAAAGCGTCATTTTTATCGGTGATTTTGCATAGATTTAGGCTTGTAGGGTGCCATAGCCAAGTGGTAAGGCCAAGGTCTGCAAAACCTTTATTCCCCGGTTCAAATCCGGGTGGCACCTCCATCAAACTGAGTCGAGACGTATTTTGTGTCTTAGGCTCAGTTCTTATTTTTGTAACATTATTCATAGTTTTGTAACGGTTTGGCGACCACAAACCCCCCCTTTTTGGACCAAATCGCGTCAGTTTTGGATTTTTAGTGGATTGATTTATTTATAGAAATGTGTTAAAATAAAATAGCTGTCAAAGTGATACTTTTATTACTTGGCACATAGTCACTCTATTTATATAGGGTGTGGATTGAAATTTAGTTGTGATATTACACAGCGACAGATCGTTGTCACCCTCCGCATGGAGGGTGGCTTTTTTTATTTTTTGCAAAAAATGCTAAAAAAGGTTGACTTTTGTAGAAAGATATGGTATTGTGCTATATGAAATAGTGTGGTTTTGGCTCGAAAAGTATAGTTAAAATCACACTGATTTTTTACCCATTTGAGGGTGAAAAAATGGCGATTTTACGTAGTTTCAACTCAAAAAGCCTGGTGGTAAAAAACCTATACATTTTATTACACGGGAGAGTTGATGATGAGAAAGTTGTTGGCGGGGGCGTTGGCCCTCTGTTTGGTGTTGGGGATTGTGCCGGTTTCGGTATTCACGGCGTTTGCGGAAGATCCTCCAATGGTAGCTGAAAGTGGAACAAATTTCACGGTGGATTTAGGCAAAGCGATCAAGGTTGAAAATGATGGTACTAAATTTACTTATCCACATGCTAAGGTGACGCAAAAAGAGGGAAGTACCGACCTAATTACGGTATTGAATGTTACGGTGACCAGTGGCTCAATTGATAGTAGTAAAGCTGGTGCTGAAACACTAAAAGATACAGCCGGTAAATCGCTGACGTGGATTTTTAATACGGATAATCGTAAATCTACAGAAGATGTTCAAGATATGCTGCGTAAGCTTATATTTACGAAAGACACAGACAATCAAATGGATGTTACGGTTGCCGTTGATGGTAATACCGTTAGTGGATTTGATAATACCACTAACATGAAATTTACGCAATATTCTACAAACGGGCATTATTATTTGTATATAAATGATGCAGGAAAGTCATGGAGTGAAGCTTACAACGCGGCGAAACAGTATATTTTTGCAGGTAGAAAGGGCTATTTAGCAACCGTAACCACCCAAGCTGAGACTGATTATTTGTTGAATATCTCTAATAATCCCACATGGCTGGGTGGTACGAGCTTGCTTTTGCAAAGTGGAGATCAGATTGGGGATATTGAAAAAATTGACCGTGATTCTGAGTCTTTGAAATACCCTGATAATATTCAAAGTATTAAGAGCAATACAACTGAAGTGAAAAAGGCTATGTACTGGGCATGTGGGCCTGAAAAGGGGAAAACTTTGGCAGATACAACAAGTAATGTGAAGTGGTCTAATGGCGAACCAAATGCATGGCCTCAAACGAGCAATTTGTTAATAAAAACAGGAGCGCCAGTGAAAGAGCTATCGGACGGTAAGTATAGAGAAACATGCTTGATGATTATTACCAATAATAAAAATGGTGAAAATAAGACAGGTTTAAATGATATACCTGAAGGTAATTTTAGTCCAGACGTTGATGAGTTATATTCTCGGGCCCACACAAAGGGCTATTTTGTGGAGTTTGGTGGTTATGAGACGAATAGTGACCCGGGACAACGTAACGAATTGAAAACCGGAACCCAAACCCAAACCGATGTACAGCCGGTGGAGGCACAGGCGAAGATTGACAATTTACAATATGCCATATTGACCGACGCGTTTGAGAATGGCGTGCAGAAGAGTGGCGACGTGGTAGAGATATTGACGAGCCAGGTGACGGCGGTTGACAATAAGACATTGGTT
>CAKSFA010000004.1 GCA_934454125.1 uncultured Eubacteriales bacterium
AATTTCTATGCACCCCACACAGTCCACATTTCCCCAAAAATCTTCCCTCACCCAACACCGCACGACCAACTTCTCTCACAACCCCACCACGCAATCTCAAATGCCCAATTTCTATACACCTCACGCAGTCCACATTTTCCCAAAAAATCTTCCCCTCACCCAACACCGCACGACCAGCTTCTCTCGCAACCCCACCACGCAACCCCAAATTCCCAATTTCTATGCACCCCACACAGTCCACATTTCCCCAAAAATCTTCCCTCACCCAACACCGCACGACCAACTTCTCTCGCAACCCCACCACGCAATCCCAAATGCCCAATTTCTATGCACCCCATCCCCTCTTTCTCCCCTTTCCGAAAATTACAACCTCCCACCACGATATTACTTCCACTTTAAATGTAACTTTATAAATAACAATTAATAAAAGTATTTCGTATATAACTTTTTATTCCAATTTAAATCTAAATAATATAACCATTTAAAATCTAAAATTTAGCCCCCGCCTTCAAAAATTTGTTGATTTCCAAAACACTGTCCTCCACCGACCTCCAAAATATGTCTTTTTTGTTAAAAGTGGCACTTTTGGGTCACCAAAGCAGGGTTTATGGTCGATATTATGCACCTAAATTTTTCCATAAATGGTAAATGCTGATTATTTTCACACACTTTGTCCACCATTGGTGTACAATCCATTTCTAAGATTTGTGAAAATGCTGTAAAAGCAAGCCTCCCGCTACAAAATTCTGTTACTTTTTCCTCACCTATATTTGTTGACTTTACTATGATAAAGCGGTATAATAAAAATATCCATAATTGGGTATATCCTATCAATCTTGCACAAGAGAAACGTAAAAACTTGTGTAAAACAGCTGAAATCTGGAGGTAAATTCATGAAACGTGTGTACAATTTTTCCGCCGGCCCCTCCGTTCTGCCAGAGGCGGTCCTAAACCGCGCCGCCACCGAAATGCTGGACTATCAGGGCAGCGGCCAATCCGTTATGGAAATGTCCCATCGCTCAAAAACTTTTGACAGTATTATCAAAAATACCGAAGCTTTGCTGCGAGAATTGATGCAAATACCACAAAACTATAAGGTGTTATTGCTTCAAGGCGGTGCCTCTTCTCAATTTTCCATGATCCCCATGAACCTCATGACAAAGCACGGCAAAGCTGATTTTGTCATCACCGGCCAATGGGCTATCAAAGCGCAAAAAGAGGCCGCCCGCTACGGCGAAGCCAACATCGTAGCCTCTTCAAAAGACAAAACTTTCTCCTATATTCCAGATCTTGATCCATCCACATTTTCTGCCGATGCAGACTATTTCCATATTTGCTATAATAACACGATATATGGCACCAAATATACCACATTACCCAACACTGGTTCCGTTCCACTTGTCGCAGACATCTCCTCCTGCATCCTCAGCGAACCAATCGATGTCAGCAAATTCGGGCTGCTCTATGCCGGCGCACAAAAAAACATGGGACCTGCCGGCCTAACTGTAGTCATCATCCGCGAAGACCTCATCGGCGAACCGATGGCAAAAACCCCCACTATGTTCACTTACAGCATCCATGCTGAAAATGATTCACTCTACAACACCCCGCCATGCTACGCGATCTACATGTGTATGCTTGTACTTGAATGGCTTAAACACGACATCGGCGGTCTTGTCAAAATGAAAGAAATTAATGAACGCAAAGCAAAGGTATTGTACGATTTCCTGGATCAATCACAATTATTCAGGGGAACAGTCGTACCCAAGGACCGCTCTTTGATGAACGTGCCATTTATCACTGGTAGTGAAGAATTAGACGCAAAATTCATCAAAGAAGCCAGTGAGCGCGACTTTGTAAACCTCAAAGGTCACCGCTCAGTAGGCGGTATGCGCGCTTCTATCTACAATGCAATGTCCATCGAAGGGGTCGAAAAACTGGTCGCATTTATGCGCGAATTTGAACAAAAAAACAGCTGATTGTGAGGTAGAGTATCATGTATAACATAAAATGCCTGAATAAAATTTCTCCCCTTGGCACCGGGCGTCTCGGTGAACAATATGCCGTAGGTGAAGATATCGAAAATCCCGACGCAATCCTGGTACGCTCCGCTGCAATGCACGATATGACGTTCAACGAAAATCTGCTGGCCATTGCAAGGGCAGGTGCTGGCACAAACAATATTCCTGTTGAGCGCTGCACGCAAGAGGGCATCGCCGTATTTAACACGCCTGGTGCAAATGCCAATGCTGTAAAAGAGCTGGTACTCGCTGCATTGCTGCTCAGTTCACGTAAAATCGTGCAAGGCATTGCTTGGGCACAAACACTAAAAGGAAATGGCGATGAAGTTGGAAAACTTGTAGAAAAAGGAAAATCTTCCTTTGTCGGCCCAGAAATCGCTGGAAAAACCCTCGGTGTTGTCGGTCTTGGCGCCATCGGTATTTTGGTTGCCAATGCCGCAGAATCGCTGGGCATGACCGTAATCGGTTACGACCCCTTCCTCTCCGTTGAAGGCGCCTGGGGACTTTCTCGTAAAACACACCGTGCACTAACATTAGAAGAAATCTACGCAAGCTGCGACTATATTTCTCTGCATGTACCTCTTACACCAAACACCAAAGAAATGATCAACGCTGCAACACTTGCACAAATGAAAGACGGTGTACGCATCTTAAATTTTGCACGGGGGGATTTGGTACAAAGCAACGACCTGCTCAAAGCATTTACAAACGGTAAAGTTGCCGCTTATGCAACTGACTTCCCTTCCGAAGCACTGCTGGGCGTCGAACAAGTGCTTGCCATCCCACATCTTGGCGCTTCCACGCCAGAATCTGAAGATAACTGTGCGTGTATGGCAGCCGATGAAATCAAAGACTATCTCGAAAACGGAAATATCACAAATTCTGTAAATCTGCCAAACGTTTCTATGCCCAGAGAGGCAGGTGCAAAACGCGTTTGCATCATTCACAAAAATATTCCAAATATGATTAGCACTCTAACTGGTGTACTTGCTGACATTGGCGTAAATATCGAAAATATGCAAAGCAAATCCAAAAAAGAATACGCTTACACCATTTTAGATGTAACCGGAAATATCAATGATACAACCGTAAAAGCAATCAAAGAAAATGATGGTATTATTGCTGTACGAGTAATTTAAATTGAAAAAAACAGGCTGTAACTTCTTATACAGCCTGTTTTTTTGGCCTGCAAAATCTGCAAAAATACAAAAAATAAAAGCGTACCGAATATAATGGTACGCTTTTATTTTTGAGAGCTTTAGATCAGCTCAATCAACGCCATTTCAGCAGCATCTCCTCTGCGAGGACCCAGCTTTGTAATGCGGGTGTAACCTCCATTGCGATCTGCGTACTTAGGGGCAATCTCTGTAAACAGTTTGTGCGTAACGTCTTCTTTTGTTACAAAAGACATCACCAAACGCTTGTTATGCAAAGAATCCTCCTTGGCAATGGTGATCATTTTTTCTGTCAGTGCGCGTACTTCCTTTGCGCGGGTTACGGTTGTTTGAATCTTACCGTTCTCCAGCAGAAAGGTCACCAGCGCTCTGAGCATTGCAGTTCTATGACTGGTAGCTCTGCCGAGCTTTCTTGTTCCTGGCATCGAAAAATCACTCCTTTATCCTTAGGTGTATCAAACGAGGATGTCAGTTATTATCGTCGTCCTTATGAAGATTAAAGCCCAGGGAAGCCATCTTCCAGATAACCTCTTCCAACGACTTTCTTCCCAAATTGCGAACCTTCATCATTTCTTCTTCAGACTTATTGATTAAATCTTCAACTGTATTAATACCGGCACGCTTGAGACAATTAAAGGAGCGTACCGATAAATCCAGCTCTTCAATTGTCATCTCCAGCACTTTTTCTTTACCTTTATCGTCTTTTTCAACCATAATCTCAGTATTGGTGCCCGTATCAGACAAATCTACAAACAAATTCAAATGCTCGGTTAAAATTTTAGCAGCTAAAGAAACGGCCTCCTGTGCACTAATAATGCCGTTGGTCCATACCTCCAGATTCAAACGGTCAAAATCAATGCTTTGACCAACACGAGTAGGCTCAACATTATAGTTCACTTTTAAAACAGGTGTATAGATAGAATCAATCGGAAGCTCGCCGATGACATTTGCAACCATATTTGCCTTATTGCGATCAGCAGAAATATAGCCTCTGCCGCGGTCTAACGTAATTTCCATAGACAGCTTTGCGCCTTCGCTCAAAGTGGCAATGTGCATATCCGGGTTTAAAATCTCTACTTCACTGTCACAGTGGATAGAGCCTGCAGTTACATTGCATGGGCCTTCCGCAGAAATTTCAACTGTTTTTGGGCCGTCACAATGCAAATTGGCAATCAAACCTTTGATATTCAGCACAATTTCTGTCACATCTTCTTTTACTCCCGGCACAGTAGAAAATTCATGCACCACACCATCAATTTTTATCGATGTTGCAGCAACGCCAGGAAGAGAAGAAAGTAAAACACGTCTTAAACTGTTGCCCAGGGTCGTGCCAAAGCCACGCTCAAGCGGCTCTACCACAAATTTGCCATGCGTGCCGTCTTCTGAAAGGACTTCAGTTTCAATTTTGGGCTTTTCAATCTCTATCATTTAGCAAACCTCCTTCACATTTTGGCAACAAAACATTACCACGATGTACATAACACTGTAAACAGTATTATTTGGAGTACAACTCAACGATAAGTGTTTCGTTGATATCATAATCAATATCGTCCCGGCTTGCTAAAGCAACAACCTTACCCTGCAGGCTGTTTCTATCCAACTCCAGCCATTTCACGATAGGAGTCTGTGCATTTTGCTCCAGAACCTCTTTAATGCGTACAGAGCTGCGGCTCTTTTCTCTAATAGAAATCACTTCACCCGGGGTAACAAGGTAAGAAGCAATGTCTACCTTATCGCCATTTACGGTGATATGGCCATGGCTAACCATTTGCCTTGCTTCACGTCTTGTATTTGCAAAGCCAAGTCTGTATACAACGTTATCCAATCTGCTCTCCAATAAAGAAAGCAAAATCTCACCGGTAACACCGTTTTGTTTTGTAGCCATAACGTAATATTTTCTAAACTGCTTTTCCAGTACGCCATAGATAAACTTCGCTTTTTGCTTCTCGTTTAGCTGCAAACCGTACTCGCTCTGCTTTCTTCTACCCTGTCTGGGGTTTCTGATGGATTTCTGGCTTACGCCAACAACCGTCGGATCAATCCCGAGGGTTCTACATCTTTTCAGAATCGGCTGTGTATTTTTCGCCATTCGAGTATCCTCCTTTGGTAATTGTTATGATGACAACCGGCTATACGCGTCTTCTTTTCGGAGGACGGCATCCGTTGTGGGGAATCGGCGTAACGTCTTTAATCATACTGACCTCAAGACCTGCACCCTGTAAGGCACGAATTGCTGCTTCACGACCTGCACCAGGACCCTTCACAAAAACCTCTACGGTTTTCATGCCATGCTCCATTGCTGCTTTTGCAGCAGTTTCTGCTGCGGTTTGTGCTGCAAATGGAGTAGATTTTCTGGAACCGCGAAAGCCAAGCTCGCCGGAGCTTGCCCAAGAAATTGCATTACCCTGCACATCTGTAATGGTAACAATTGTATTATTAAAGGTGGATTGAATGTGCGCAGCGCCACGCTCAATATTTTTACGTTCGCGGCGTCTACGCGTTGCGGTGGATTTTTTACCGCCCTTTTGTGCTGCCATCTTAATAAATCCCTCCTAACTACACTTATTTCTTTTTATTTGCCATTGTTTTCTTTGGACCTTTGCGGGTACGTGCGTTTGTTTTAGAACGCTGGCCTCTTACCGGCAGACCTTTGCGGTGACGAATACCGCGGTAGCACTGAATCTCAATCAATCTCTTGATATCAAACGCTACGTCACGTCTCAAATCACCTTCTACACGGTAATGATGCTCAATATACTCTCTTAATTTAGACGCATCATCTTCGGTTAAATCTCTGACTCTTGTATCCGGATTTACGCCGGTAGCTTTTAAAATGTCCGAAGCTGTTTTACGGCCAATGCCATAAATATAAGTCAGCCCGATTTCGATACGTTTATCTCTTGGTAAATCAATACCTGCTATACGCGCCATTTTGGTTGCACCTCCGTTAAAATAGGTTTGCGCCGATTAACCCTGGCGCTGTTTGTGCTTCGGGTTTTCACAAATTACCATGATTCTACCCTTGCGTTTGATAACTTTGCATTTTTCACAAATTTTCTTGACAGAAGGTCTAACTTTCATTCTTGCGCCCTCCTTGCGTGAAGTTGTCTTAAATTTTTACTTAGAACGCCACGTAATGCGGCCCCGTGTTAAATCATAAGGCGACATTTCAACTGTCACCTTATCCCCCGGCAAAATGCGGATAAAATTCATACGCAGTTTGCCGGAGATGTGAGCCAAAATTATATGGCCATTTGGCAGCTCTACATGAAACATTGCGTTTGGCAGAGCTTCGGTTACCGTACCCTCAATTTCAATTACGTCCTGTTTCGACATAAAGAATAACCTCCTAAAAAGGGAAAATCTATTTACGGCAAAACTGCAGTAAGCTATTATAGATTTCTTGATTGGTTTTCAATAAATGATTCGGAATTACCGTTTTTGTAGGAGCAAGATGCAAAAGTTTCTTGCTCTTTGGGTTGGCAAGGGTTTTATTTGCACCGTTGCACAGCAATGCCGATTCGGCACTTACTGAAAGCACAACGTAAAAGCAATTTTTGTCATGCCCTGCCTTTGACCGTACAATCAGTCCTGTTTCAAATTTCATACTACTCACCTTAATCTGGCAATGTAAGAATCACAGGACCATCCGGTGTAATCGCAATCGTATGCTCAAAATGTGCTGAAAGCTTTCCGTCTGCAGTAACAACTGACCATTGATCCGGCAGCGTTTCCACAGCGGCAGTTCCTGCATTTACCATAGGCTCAATTGCAATTGTCATTCCGGGCAACAGACGCACACCTCTGCCCGGTGTGCCGTAATTTGGTACGCTTGGTTCTTCATGCAGCTGCGCACCTACTCCGTGGCCGACAAACTCGCGTACCACCGAGTAGCCGCGCGCCTCGACATACCTTTGGACCGCGCTTCCGATATCGCCCAGCCTGTTGCCTGGCACTGCGGCTGCAATACCCTGCAGCAGGCTTTCATGAGTGGCATTCATAAGGGCCTGTGCCTCTGCACTCACCTTTCCGCACGGAAAGGTCCACGCATTGTCACCATGAAATCCTTCATAAAAGGCACCAACATCAATGCTTACAATGTCGCCTTCTTTCAGGATTTGACCCTTATGCGGTATGCCGTGGATGACCACATCATTCACTGAAATGCAAGCGCTTGCGGGAAACCCTCCATAGTTCAGAAACGAAGGTGTTGCGCCTTGTTCCTCAATATACTTACGAACAATTCGGTCAATCTCCTGCGTGCTTACACCAGGTTCAACCGCCTTACCGGCTAACTGCAAAGCTCGTGAAGAAATTCTGCCTGCATCTCTCATTGCGGCAAGCTCTCTGCTTGTTTTCAATACAACCATAACTATGCCTCAATCGCGGCAAGCGCAGAGCGGGTAATATCCGCAATATCGCCTTGCCCTTTCACTTCAAACAGTTTCCCTTGAGCCTGATAATAGCCCTTTAATGGTTCGGTTTGTTCGTGGTATACCTGCAAGCGGTCTTGTACCGTTTCAGGATGATCATCTTTGCGCTGAACAAGGGTGCTGCTGCAGGCATCGCACTTTCCATCCTCTTTCGGAGGATGATACATAACATGGTAAGTGGCACCGCAAGTTTCACAAACACGGCGTCCAGACAAACGGGAAACAATTTCTTCATCAGCAACATCAATGTCGATGACTTTATCAATTTGTATGCCCATATTGTCCAGAGCCTCGGCCTGAGGAATGGTACGGGGAAAACCGTCCAAAATAAAACCATTTTTGCAATCATCATCAGCCAAACGTTCTTGAATGATGCCAATCACAACCTGGTCGGGAACAAGCTTACCCGCATCCATATAGGACTTTGCTTTTAAGCCCATTTCAGTACCGCTTTTCAGCGCTGCACGGATGATATTACCCGTAGAAATCGTCGGAATATTTAACTTTTGGCAAATAATTGCCGCCTGTGTTCCTTTTCCGGCGCCCGGCGCGCCAAGAAGAATGATATTCATTTTCTTTGACTCCAATCCGCCGAAAGCATTAGTCTAAAAAGCCCTTGTAGTTACGCATTTGCATTTGCGATTCCATCTGTTTGATTGTCTCCAACGCAACACCCACCAAAATGATGATTGATGTACCGCCCATAGTTAGATTGGTCATACCAGAAGCGGATGTAAAAATCATTGGAATCAGCGTAACCACTGCTAAGAACAATGCCCCAATTAGGGTAATTTTTGAAAGAATTTTTGCAATATAGTCAGAAGTGGCTTTGCCTGGACGCACGCCTGGAATCGAACCATTATTCTGACGCAAATTATTTGCCATCTCGATTGGGTTATACTGGATCGTTACATAGAAGAATGCAAACAAGATAATCAAAATAGCAAAAATAATACAATAAATCCAACCACCTGTGGTAAAGGCATCAAAAAAACCTTTCCAAAAGCCCTCTTTTACCGAATCACCCAGAAAAATCTGAATCGTACTGGGAATCGAGAGGATGGAGCTGGCAAAAATAACCGGCATAACACCAGAAACGCCAACCTTAATCGGAATGTGCGTGCTTTGTCCCTGATACATCTTTCTACCCACAACACGCTTTGCATATTGAATCGGAATTCTACGTTCAGCGTCATTCATAAACGAAATGACCCACAACAAACCTAGGAAGATAAGCAAAGATACCGGTGCGAGAATGAAATATTTCCAGTCTACACCAGGATACTTCACCGCCTGTGTAAAGTAGTTTACAAGATGTGTAACCAGTGTTGGCATATTTGCGACGATACCAGCAAACAGCAGAATCGAAATGCCATTTCCCACACCGCGCTTGTTGATGCGCTCACCCAGCCACATCAGCAATGCTGTACCGGCTGTAAACGAAAGTATAATCACAATTGCAGAGAACACCTGAGCACCGCCACTGGTATACTTTACAATATTGGTACTTTCATAGTTGCTGGCTCTGAGGTAGAAATAATAACCAGTACCTTGAAGTAAGCCAAGCGCAACGGTTAAATAACGGGTGATTGCAGTTACCTTTTTGCGTCCCAGTTCTCCTTCACGCGATAAGCGCTCTAGTGGCGGGATTGCAACCGTCAGCAGCTGCATAATAATGGATGCATTGATATATGGAGTAATCGACATTGCAAACAGTGTAGCGCTTGCAAATGCACCACCAGAAAGCATATCGAGATATCCCAACGCAGAGCCACTACCCGCTACGGTATTCATCAAGCCTTTCAAGGCTTCTGCATTCAAAAACGGCACAGGAATCATCGAACCAATTCGAAAAATGACAATAATGAATAGTGTAAAGAACAGCTTTTTTCTTAAATCTGGCAAGCCCCAGGCGTTCCGCATTGTTTTAAACAATTCAGATCACCTCTGCCTTCCCGCCGGCTGCTTCGATTTTATTTTTTGCGCTCTGCGAGTAAGCGCCAACTTTTACGGTCAGGCTTTTGGTCAGCTTGCCATTGCCCAAAAGTTTGATGCCGTCGAAACGCTTTTTCACAAGACCTGCGTTAATCAAAGCTTGTGCGTCTACAACTGTGCCGTTCTCAAATGCTTCTAAGGAGCCTATATTCACGGCAATGATCTCTTTTGCAAAGATGTTGTTAAATCCTCTTTTAGGCACACGTCTTTGCAAAGGCATCTGGCCGCCCTCAAAGCCTGGGCGAATGCTTGCACCAGAACGTGCCTTTTGACCTTTATGGCCTTTGCCAGCAGTTTTACCTTGGCCAGAGCCATGGCCTCTGCCAACTCTTTTTGAAACTTTGGTAGAGCCGGGCACAGCGGACAAATCGTGCAATTTCATTGAAAGCACCTCCTTCTTATGCATGTGTTACATCGATGAGATGGACGATTTTAGCCACCTTTCCTTGTGTTTGCGGATTATCGGGCTGCGTGGTGCAATCTCCAATTCTCTTCAAACCCAAAGATTGGGCAGTTGCAATCTGGTCTTTTTTACTGCCGATAAGGCTTTTTACCAGCTTAATTTTTAATTGTGCCATAATTGCTAACCCCCTCTTATAAAATTTCTTTTACAGTTTTACCGCGAGTTGCGGCAACTTCTTCTGCTGTACGCAGTTGAGACAAACCTTGAATCGTCGCTCTTACCACATTGCAAGGGTTGTTCGAGCGCAATGCCTTTGTTCTGATGTCTTTAATACCTGCAGCCTCTACCACTGCACGCACTGGGCCACCAGCAATAACGCCAGTACCAGGCGCAGCCGGTTTCATTAAAACACGACCCGCATCATAAGCGCCGATTACCTCATGGGGAATGGTTGTTCCACGCATGGAAACCTTCATCAGGTTTTTCTTGGCATCTTCAATACCCTTGCGGATAGAGTCCGGCACTTCTCCGGATTTACCAATGCCAAATCCCACAATGCCGTTTCCGTCTCCCACAACGACCAAAGCAGCAAATTTAAAAATACGGCCGCCTTTTACGGTCTTTGAAACACGGTTGATAGCAACTACGTGCTCTTTTAAATCTAATGTTGATGCATCAATTCTAGCCAAACGTAATTCCCTCCTTCTTAGAAGTTGAGGCCGCCCTCACGGGCGCCTTCGGCCAGCTCTTTCACACGGCCGTGAAAAATGTAACCACCGCGGTCAAAAACCACATCGGTAATGCCTTTATCTTTTGCACGCTTTGCAATCATCTTGCCAACCTCACGTGCTGCCTCTTTGTTTCCGCCGTTACCGGTAAACTCTTTGTCCAGAGTAGAAGCTGATACCAAGGTAATTCCTTTGACATCGTCAATAATCTGAGCATAGATGTTTTTGGTGGAGCGGAATACATTCAGGCGCGGGCACTGTGTTGTGCCCGAAATTTTGCCGCGCACTCTTCTGTGACGTCTCAAACGAGCTGTATTTTTATCAGCTTTTTTCACCATAATGTTTCACTCCTTACTTCTTAGAACCCTTACCGGCCTTGCCTTCCTTGCGGCGGATTACTTCGTCAACGTACTTAATACCCTTGCCCTTGTATGGCTCTGGCAAACGTTTCTCTCTGATTTCTGCTGCAAACTGGCCAACCTTTTGTTTATCCGGTCCGGAAACAATAATTTTGTTTGGAGAAGGGCACTCAATCGTAATCCCCTCAATTTCAGACATAACCACCTGATGTGAAAAGCCAAGGTTCATTACCAAGTCTTTACCCTGTTTTGCCACACGGTAGCCAACGCCGTTTACGTCAAGCTCTTTCTTGTAGCCCTCCGTAACACCAATAATCATATTATTAATCAGCGTACGGCTTAAACCATGCAAAGAACGGTTCTCTTTTTCATCATTGGGGCGGGTAACGTGAATCACGTTCTCCTCTTTTGTTACCGCAATGTTTGGATGAATCTCTTGGGATAACGTTGCCTTTGCACCTTTTACAGTAACGACGCTGCCATTGATGGTAACATCAACGCCGGCGGGAATATTTATCGGTTTTCTTCCAATTCTAGACATACCTGCACCCCCTGTCTTACCAAATAAATGCGAGCACTTCGCCGCCTACATTCTCTTTGCGCGCCTGACGATCTGTCATAACACCTTTTGAGGTAGAAATAATGGCAACACCCAAGCCTTTAATAACCTTGGGCAGCTCTTCTGCATTAGAATAAATTCTTAGGCCCGGCTTGGAAACTCTTTTCAGACCTTTGATTACCGAGGTTTTGCCCTCGCCATATTTTAAATTGATTTTAATCATGCCTTGTTTGCCATCTTCAACCACTGTGAAGTTTTTCACGTATCCTTCATCTGCCAAAATCTGCACGATCGACTTTTTCATGTTCGATGCGGGCACTTCCACACTGTCGTGCTTGGCAGCGCTTGCGTTACGGATACGCGTAAGCAAATCTGCAATGGGATCTGTAATTTGCATACCGTTTACCTCCTTTGCTAAGCTTACCAGCTTGCCTTTTTCACGCCCGGAATTTGGCCCTTGTGAGCTAATTCACGAAAGCATATACGGCAAATACCGAACTTACGAAGATAAGCGTGCGGCCTGCCACAGATTTTGCATCTGTTATACTCGCGCGTAGCGTATTTAGAACCCCTTTGTTGTTTCACTTTCATAGAAGTTTTGGCCACAATATTCCCTCCTTATTTCGCAAACGGAGCGCCCATGAGCGTCAACAGCTCTTTAGACTCTTCGTCGGTGTTTGCAGTGGTTACGAAACAGATGTCCATTCCGCGCACCTTGTCAATTTTATCGTAGTCAATTTCAGGAAAAATCAACTGTTCTTTGATGCCCATATTGTAATTACCGCGGCCATCAAAAGAATTTGGATTAATACCTCTGAAATCACGCACTCTAGGCAAAGCTACGTTGAATAGCTTATCAACAAATTCATACATATTTTCGCCTCTGAGCGTTACCTTCACACCGATATTCATGCCTTCGCGCAATTTAAAGTTCGCAACAGACTTCTTCGCTTTGCAGGTAATCGGTTTTTGGCCGGTGATTGCAGCAATATCTGCCATAATAGCATCAATTACCTTTGAGTTATCTCTTGCCTCGCCTGCGCCAACGTTAATAATTACCTTCTCCAGCTTTGGAATCTGCATGACGCTTTTGTAAGAGAACTTGTTCATCAGTGCTGGAGCAATGTCTTTTTTGTAGTAATCCTTCAGTCTAGCCATAGATACTCCTCCTCCCTTACAGCGTTGCGCCACATTTTTTGCAAATGCGCGCTTTTTTGCCGTCTTGCTCAATTTTATGCGCAACACGGGTAGGTTTGGAGCAGGCCGGGCAAACAATCTGCACCTTGCAGGCATACATGGCGCCTTCTGCTTTCACAATACCACCTTGCTCACCCGCTCTACGGGGCTTTACGTGCTTTGTAACCAGATTACGGCCTTCTACAATTACTTTGCCTTCTTTGGGGCTAACGGCCAAAATTTTGCCTTCTTTGCCACGGTCTCTGCCGTTTAAAATGACGACGGTGTCACCGGTTTTTACATGAATTTTGTTCATTAGTGAGCACCTCCCATTATAGTACTTCCGGGGCAAGACTTAAAATTTTCATATAGTCTTTGTCACGCAATTCTCTGGCAACAGGACCAAAAATACGTGTTCCCCTTGGATTTTTATCATCACGAATAATGACGGCAGCATTTTCATCAAAACGAATATATGTGCCATCTTCACGGCGAACACCAAAAGCAGTTCTCACAATAACTGCTTTTACAACCTCGCCTTTTTTAACAACGCCGCCGGGTGCTGCTTTTTTAACTGAAGCTACCACAACGTCGCCGATATTGGCATACCTTCTGCCGGTGCCACCCAAAACACGGATGCACATGATCTCTTTCGCTCCGGTGTTGTCGGCAACCTTAAGGTAAGTTTGCTGTTGTATCACAGTGCGTTCCTCCTTCTTTTAAAGCCAAAATTATTTGGCTTTTTCAATAATTTCCACGAGTCTCCATCTCTTATCTTTGGAAAGAGGACGAGTCTCCATAACACGTACAACGTCGCCGATATTGCACTCGTTCTTTTCATCATGTGCTTTTACGTTGATGGTACGCTTAATGATTTTATTATACAGCGGGTGTTTTACGCTGTCTTCAATGGCCACCACAATGGTTTTTTCCATTTTATTGCTTTTCACCTTGCCGGACAAGGTTTTTCTCATGTTTCTTTCGCTCACAAGCCAAACCTCCTTCCGTTACGCATTGGCGCCGCTGTTCAGCTCATTCTCACGCAAAATCGTCTTCACGCGAGCAATGTCTTTTTTTACAGCAGAAACACGCATCGGGTTATCGAGCTGGTTGATGGCAAGCTGAAAACGCAAGTTGAAAAGTTCGGCTTTCAAGTCTTTCAGCTTCGTTTCTAATTCTGCGGTAGATAATTTCTTCATCTCCGAGGCCTTCATTACTGCTCACCCCCCGTTTCTTCCCTCTTGACAAATTTACACTTAATCGGCAATTTGTTCGCAGCCAGGCGCAATGCCTCTCTTGCAGTTTCTTCAGGAACACCCGCAATCTCAAACATTACTCTGCCCGGCTTTACAACAGCCACCCAGTATTCAGGGGAACCTTTACCGGAGCCCATGCGAGTTTCAGCTGGCTTTTCTGTAATCGGCTTATCCGGAAAGATCTTAATCCAAACTTTACCAAATCTTTTGCAGTAACGTGTCATTGCGATACGGGCAGCTTCAATCTGGTTTGATGTGATCCATGCCGGCTCTTGTGCCTGGATACCAAAATCACCGTTGGTTACTTTGTTACCACGATAACTCTTACCTGTCAAACGGCCACGGTGCACTCTGCGGTATTTTACGCGTTTTGGCAACAGCATTATTTACTGCCTCCTTCCTTGCGGGCTTTGGTGTCCTGCAATACCTCTCCTCTATAAATCCACACTTTCACGCCAATGATTCCGTAAGTGGTCATTGCCTCTGCAAAGCCATAATCAATATCAGCTCTCAAAGTTTGCAATGGAATGGTACCGTCATGATAGCGCTCGGAGCGTGCAATTTCTGCGCCGCCCAAACGACCGGAAACCTGTGTTTTGATACCCTTTACGCCCATTTTCATCGCTCTGCCAATGCACTGTTTCATCGCACGGCGGAATGAAATTCTCTTTTCTAATTGTTGTGCAATATTTTCTGCAACCAGTTGCGCATTGGTGTCCGGTGTTTTTACCTCGACAATATTGATTACAACAGGCTTGCCTAACATTTTTTCACATTGCAAACGCAACTTTTCAATCTCTGCGCCACCTTTACCAATTACCATGCCTGGCTTTGCGCAGTGAATATGAACGCGCACCTTAGAAGCATCACGCTCAATTTCAATTTTTGGTACGCCGGCCGCTGCAAGCTGCTTTTTCAACACCTTACGAAGATTATAATCTTCCACCAAGGTATCTCCAAAAACGCTATCCTTCGCAAACCAACGGGAATCCCAATCTTTGATCACGCCCACACGAATACCATGTGGGTTCACTTTCTGGCCCATAGTCTACCTCCTCTACTGCTTATTCTTTTTCTTTCAGCACGAGGGTTACGTGCGAAGTTCTTTTTAAAATTCTGTATGCTCTGCCCTGCGCTCTGGGACGGATGCGCTTGAGAATCGGACCAGGGGATACAAAGCATTCCGCCACATAAAGACGAGATGTATCCATATCGTGGTTATTCTCAGCGTTTGCCATAGCAGACTTCAATAATTTTTGCAAGTCCTCGCAAGCGGCCTTAGGTGTATGCTTAAGGATAGCCATAGCCAAATCAACCGGCTTGTTTCGAATCAAATCAAGCACGATTTGCACTTTACGCGGGGAAATGCGGGCATATTTTAGATAAGCCCTTGCTTCCATGAAAAACACTCCTTTCGGCCTTTAATTATTTACCGCCTGTTTTTGAGCCGGCATGACCTTTATACGTTCTGGTAGGTGCAAACTCACCCAGCTTGTGTCCTACCATATCCTCGGTAATATATACCGGAACGTGCTTGCGGCCGTCATGCACCGCAATGGTATGACCAACGAAATCCGGGAAAATAATGGAAGCTCTGCTCCACGTTTTCACGATATTCTTTTCGCCGGCTGCGTTCATTTGTTTAATCCTTTTTAACAGCACCGGCTGTACGTAAGGACCTTTTTTCACGCTTCTACCCATAAATGACAAGCTCCTTTCTGTATGCCTTATTTGCCGTTTCTACGTTTCACGATAAATTTATCGGAACGATGTTTCTTTGCGCGTGTTTTATAGCCAAGCGCAGGTTTGCCCCAAGGTGTTACAGGACCCGGACGTCCAACCGGTGATTTACCTTCACCACCACCGTGTGGGTGATCACATGGGTTCATAACAGAACCACGCACTGTCGGACGAATACCCATGTGACGTTTGCGACCTGCTTTACCAACCTTCACATTCTCATGGTCAGTATTGCTTACCTGTCCAACCGTCGCCATGCAAAGTGCAGACACATTGCGCAATTCACCAGAAGGCAGTCTTAGCAACGCCATGCCGTTTTCTTTCGCCATCAACTGTGCCATGTTGCCAGCAGAACGTGCCAACTGGCCACCCTTGCCCGGATACAACTCAACATTGTGAATAAATGTACCGGTTGGAATGCTTGTCAGCGGCAATGCATTGCCCGGTTTGATATCTGCGTCAGGTCCAGATACAACCGTATCACCCACCTTCAAACCGTTTGGAGCTAAAATGTATCTCTTTTCGCCATCCTGATATTGTACCAACGCAATAAAAGCAGAACGGTTCGGATCATACTCCAAAGTCTGTACCGTAGCCGGTATACCGTGTTTGTTGCGTTTGAAGTCAATCATACGGTATTTTCTTCTGTTTCCACCACCTCTGTGACGCACTGTGATTCTACCGTAGCTGTTACGACCAGACTTTTTATTCAGTGGAGCCAGCAGGCTCTTTTCCGGCGCAACCTTTGAAAGACCGGAATAATCCGTGCAAGACATATTGCGTCTGGACGGAGTTGTTGGTTTATAGTTAATAATTGCCATTCGGTTTCACTCTCCTTCATAATGGCTTTGCGGGGTTTCCCCCATACCTTGCCTCTATAATAAAGAAGCGGATTACATCATACTGTCAAAGAATTCGATCGTTTTACTGTCCTGTGTTAAAGAAACGATTGCTTTCTTCCAAGCTGGTGTATAACCTTCGTTTCTTCCCTGACGGCGAAAACGGCCTCTTACGTGCATGGTGTTCACTTTGGCAACCTTAACGTCAAAAAGCTCTTCCACTGCTCTTGCAATTTCAATTTTATTTGCGTCTTTGGCTACTGCAAAGGTGTATTTTTTCATGCCGATTCCCGCCATGCTGCGTTCTGTAATAACAGGGCGAATAATAATGTCCTGTGCTGCCATTATGCATACACCTCCTCAATCTGTGCAATCGCATCTTGAAGCACAATAAATTTATCGGCATTCAAAATATCATATACATTTAAGGTGTTTACCAATGTGGTTTTCACGCCTGGAATATTCGCTGCAGAAGCAATTACTTTTTCGTTCTTTTCTGCCAGCACAATCAGCGCTTTTTTCTCTGAGCCAACGGCTTTGAGCATTGCCGCGATTGTTTTTGTCTTATATTCATCCAGTGCAATTTTATCCACCACAATCAGCTCATTGTCAATCACCTTGCTAGAAAGTGCGGATTTCATTGCCAAGCGTCTTACCTTTTTATTTAAGGTATAACGGTAGCTACGGGGCTTCGGTGCAAATACAATACCACCGTGCGTCCATTGCGGCGCTCTGATTGAGCCCTGTCTTGCATGGCCGGTACCCTTTTGTCTCCACGGCTTTTTGCCGCCACCAGAAACCTCAGCACGCGTCAATGCAGACTGCGTACCTTGACGCTGATTTGCAAGATAATTTTTCACCATATCATGCATTACAGCTTTGTTTGGTTCAATCCCGAATACAGCGTCAGAAAGATTCACTGTCGAAACTTCCTTTCCAGCCATATCCAATACGGTTACTTTTGGCATTTCAACTCCCCCTTTCCTTATACTTTCACACTGTCGCGCAGAATTACAATGCCGCCATTCGGGCCAGGAATCGCACCCTTAATCGCAATTAGATTGTTCTCTGCGTCCACCTTAACAACAGCCAAGTTTTGCACAGTCACCTTCTCTGCGCCCAAATGGCCAGCCATTTTTTTGCCCTTAAACACTCTGGAAGGATCCGAGCACGCACCGATGGAACCACCTTTACGTGCAACTGGACCAGTACCATGAGACTCTTTAAGTCTGCCAAAGTTCCAGCGTTTGATTACGCCTGCCCAGCCCTTACCTTTGCTTGTGCCTGTTACGTCAATCTTATCTCCCGCAGCAAACACGTCTGCTTTGATCAGATCACCCACATTGTAAGCATCCGTATCTTCCACTCTGAATTCTCTCAGATATTTTTTTGGTGCAACGTCTGCTTTTGTAAAGTGGCCCTTCATCGGTCTGTTCACTTTGTGTGCCTTCACATCGCCAAAACCGATTTGTACGCTGGCATAGCCATCGTTTTCAACGGTTTTCTTTTGCGATACTACGCACGGGCCGGCTTCTACTACCGTTACCGGAATCACTTTGCCATCTTCATTAAAGATCTGCGTCATGCCGACCTTTTTTCCGATTATACATTTTTGCATCTTTTTTCCTCCTGTGTAGGTTATTGGTTGACCATTTCGTCAACATGACCCCATCTGCCTGTTCGTTGTCTACTGCAGATCAAAGCTTGATCTCAATATCAACACCAGCAGGGAGTTCCAAGCCCATCAAAGCCTCAACGGTTTTATTCGAGGGCTTTAAAATGTCGATAAGTCTCTTATGGGTGCGCATCTCAAACTGCTCGCGGCTATCTTTATACTTATGCACCGCACGCAAAATCGTAATGATTTGCTTCTCAGTCGGCAGGGGCACTGGCCCAGAAACTCTGGCACCTGTGCGCTTTGCCGTCTGTACAATCTTTTCAGCCGATTGGTCAACTAACTGATGATCATACCCTTTGATTCTTATCCTGATTTTTTCTTTGACTGCCATTGTCATCGCCTCCTTATTGTAGTTGGCGGGCGGCGCTTTCTGTTTTCACAACACTGTGCCGCGTGTTTCGCAGCATCTCATAAAAAATCCCGGATTAACATTTCATCAATCCGGGGTTGGTGAACAAAAAACGTCTGAGCATGGCACAAAACAGGTATTCCCCCTGCCATTTACCACAATCTCAATTATTCTTTCGCCCGGTTTAAAATCGGACATACTCCACGGAAAAACCAGCATAAAATGCCGCAACCTCCCGCTTCAACGCATATCTGTGCAGTCTTGCTTATCTAGCATACCACACCTGCCATTTAAACGCAAGCATTTTTTCATTTTTTTCAAAAAATATTCGTGATTTTTTCAATAGAAAATCGCAACCGAACCTTCTGTCTTCGAACCATTATAAAACGGCGCTTTTGTCAGATACGCCTCAAAACAGTTTCGCAATTTTGTTACATGGTAAATTCTTCGGTGTCCACACCACTGAGCACTAGAATATCACCCAGCAAAATCACCGTGGAGCCATTTGGTATCACAATATCATTGTTTCTTTTAATCATTACAATTAACACACCTTCGGGTATATCCGCCTCCAGCAGCGACTGATTTAAAATTGTGCTGTCCTGCGTTACCTCATACTCCAACAACTGCGTGTTATGTTCTTCCTCATAGTCCGTAAACGTTTTCAGCACTGGCGTACTGTCATCTACCAGATCCAGTTTTTTAGCCAGCCCTGGCAGCAGCGTCCCTTGTAAAGAAACCGAAATCAATGCCACAATGAAGATGATGTGAAAAATATCATACTGCAAGGTTGCACCGCCGGTCGTTGCAAAAATCGCAAATACAATCGATGCTGCTCCGCGCAAACCGACCCATGAGATAAAAATCTGCTGCCGTATAGGAAACTTAAACCAGCTTAAAATTCCAAATGTTGCAATTGGTCTTGCTACTAAGATTAAAAATGCCGAGATTGCCAGCGCCGGTAAAATCACTGTTCCAAACTTTGACGGGAATGACAGCAAACCCAGGCAGAAAAAGATCATAATCTGCATCAGCCACGAAATACCGTCCAAGAAATGTACCAAGCTTTTTTTATGTTTGATTTTGCTGTTACCTACAATAATACCGGTTAGGTAAACACTTAAGTAGCCATTGCCACCCACCCATTCTGTCAAAGCATAAGAAAGCAGACCCACTGCAACCACAAAAATCGGGTACAGCCCTTCAATCTTAAACTCCACCTTGCGCAAAATCAATGCCGTAAGCTTGCCCAGCACCGCACCGATGCCCAAACCAAACGCCAACTGCTTTGCCAACATTAGCGGAATCGAGATCTCCGTATTGCCACTCAGCAACGACAAAAAAATCATTGTCATCATATAAGCTACCGGATCGTTACTGCCACTTTCAATCTCTAAAAGCGGGGCAAGCCCTCCCTTCAAGTTTAGCTTACGCGAACGCAAAATCGCAAACACTGAAGCCGCATCCGTAGAGGCTACCACTGATCCAATCAGCATGCCCTCAATCCATCCAATGCCAAACACCAGCGAGCAAAAGACACCCACCAGTCCAGCCGTCAACACTGTTCCCGCAGTAGACATCAGTACCGAAGGTGCAATTACCGGCTTAGCAGTTTTCCAATTGGTTCCAAAACCACCAAAAAACATAATAAAAATCAAGCCGACTGAACATACCTCTTTTGCAATGTTAAAATTATCAAAATAAAATCCGCCCAGTGCGTCAGAGCCAAATAGCATACCCAACGCCAGAAAAATCAGCAAAGTGGGAATCCCCAGTTTATACAGCACATTGCTAGAAACAATGCAAAGAATTACCACCATTGCACACGCAATCATAATTTGTACCAAGCAAATACCTCCATTCGTTTGAAAATTTTATGGATGGAGTACTTCTTTTATTCCAATCGGCTTATCGCAAATTTTGCGTCCGTTTAATAAGATTTCCCCCAATACACCATTGTCTTTGCAGGCTTTCCGCAACATATACACGTTTGCGCAAGCTGTTCTTGTGCAAACGGCATACAACGAGATGTCAAACCTGCTTCTTCCTTAATGCGTTCTTCACACGCAAGCTCTCCACACCACATCGCCTTAATAAAGCCCGGTTGATTCTCTGCAAGCTTCTGCATCTGTGCAAAGTCTGTTGCCGTATAAGTCATTTCTTCACGCCGTTGCAATGCCTTCTCATAAATACCTTGGCGCACTGCGTCTAACTGCTCTGCAATCACATCTTCCAACTGATCCAACGCTACAAACAGCTTTTCACGGTCATGTCTGCGCACCAATACGCACTGATTCTGCATAATATCCTTCGGACCAATTTCCAAACGCAGTGGCACACCCTTCATTTCATACTGCGCAAACTTCCAGCCAGGACTTTGGTCGCTGTCATCCATTTTTACGCGAAAACGCTTTTTCAAACGATCACGCAATTCTGTCGCTGCCTCCAAAACACCTTCTTTATGCTGTGCTACCGGTATAATTATCACCTGAATCGGCGCAACAGCAGGCGGCAGTACAAGCCCGTTGTTATCGCCATGTGTCATGATAATTCCACCAATCACGCGGGTCGAAAGTCCCCAAGAGGTCTGAAACGGGTGTGCCGGCTGATTATTCCGGTTTTGAAACACAATGTCAAACGCCTTTGCAAAACCGTCTCCAAAATAATGACTCGTACCAGACTGCAACGCCTTACCATCGTGCATCATCGCTTCCACAGTATAAGTCGCCTCTGCACCAGAAAATTTCTCCTTATCTGTTTTTCTGCCTTTGATAACAGGAATCGCCAAGTGTTGTTCACACAGTTCGGCATACACCTCCAGCATTTGCTCCGTCTCAACCATTGCTTCCTCTGCTGTTTCGTGCATCGTGTGCCCTTCCTGCCAATGAAATTCAACCGAGCGCAAAAACGGCCGCGTTGTTTTTTCCCAGCGCACCACCGAGCACCACTGGTTATACAACTTTGGCAAATCACGGTAAGAGTGAATCACCTTTGCATAATAATCGCAAAACAACGTCTCCGAGGTCGGTCGCACACACATGCGCTCCTGCAACGTTTCATCACCACATTGCGTAACCCATGCCACCTCTGGCGCAAAACCCTGCACGTGATCCTTCTCTTTTTGCAGCAGGCTCTCCGGAATAAACATCGGCAATGCAATATTCTCATGTCCAAGCTCTTTAAATTCCATGTCCAAAATATGCTGAATATGCTCCCATATCGCAAATCCATAGGGCTGTATTACCATACAACCACGCACATTGGTATAATCCATAAGTTCTGCTTTTTTTACAATATCAGTGTACCATTTGGTAAAATCCTCCTCCATCGGAGTAATTGCCTCTACCAGTTTTTCGTTTCCTTTTTGTTGCGCCATAATTCCCAATCTCCTAAACCGATCCCAATCTTGTAATCTCTGATTTTAGGTATACATTATTATTATACCGTCTCAGCTATCTCATTTCAATAAAAATTTTTTGTCTGCCAAAGCAGTACAAAGTGTAAAAAGAAAAAAACCGCTCCCAAAATGGTGCGGCTCATGCTGCAAAAACAGCGCTAGGCATCAGAACAATTATGCCTTGTGTGCCTCAATGTATTTTACAAGGTCGCCAACTGTTTTCACATTCTCAATCTCAGAATCTGGAATCTCAATCTCAAATTCATCCTCAATAGACATCAAAAGATCAACTACGTCCAAAGAGTCAGCGCCCAAATCCTCAGCAATATTAGATTCCATCGTAATGGTATCCTCTTCAACGTCGAACTGCTCGCTCAAAATAGATTTTACTTTCTCAAACACCATGATACATTCTCCTCCTTGAAAAATTTCAGTTGCGTATCAAGCTATCTTTGGCTTATGATAGACAAAGCAACATAAAATATGTTACAATTTCCAAAAAGCCGAGAATCCCCCGCGTACAAGTCCGGCGGTTTTCCCATATGCACATATTATTCGTAATTCCACAGTTTGTCAATACGAAAAATAAAATTTATTTTTAAAAAATGGGCCCTATTACAAGAACGGCCACCTGAAAAGAGAGTGTTTGTATGAATTTAGAAGAAATCCGAACAAAAATCGATGCCATCGACACGCAACTTCTACCGCTATTTGTGCAACGCATGCAATATGCTCAGCAGGTTGCACAGGCAAAGCAGGCGCAAAATCTACCTATTTTCCATCCCCAGCGTGAAGCTGAAATTTTGGCACGTACCGCACAAAACGCCGGTGAATTTTCCAGTGAAGCCACAATGCTGTACGCAACGCTCATGGCACTCAACCGTTCTCGGCAGCACAAGCTGCTTGGCAGCGGTGCTGCACTGCGTACTCGTATCGCCTCTGCATTGCAGAAAAAACACTCTCTACAAACGGCTGCTACCGGTAGAACAATTGCATTCCAAGGCGTTGCGGGCTCTTTCTCTCACGCCGCAGCAGCACAGCTATTCCCCAGCTGCACCATGCTGCCATTCGAGAGTTTCCGCTCTGTATTTCAGGCATTACAATCCGGCCAAGCAGATTTCGGCCTGCTTCCGGTTGAAAACTCTTCCGCCGGTTCCGTTGTCGAGGTTTATGACCTCATTCTCAATTATCGCTTTTCCATCGTGGGTGCCGCCGCACTGCATGTTCATCATTGTCTGGCCGCACCCAAAGGTGTTGCTATCTCAGATATTCGCACCATCTACTCCCATCCCCAGGCACTGGCACAATGCTCCGATCTAATCGATATGCATAACTGGAAGCCCATTCAACATAGTAACACAGCTGCCGCTGCCAAAATGCTTTCCAAAATGGCAGAAGAAAACGGCGTCAAAGATGCTGCAGCCATCTGTTCACGCACTGCAGCCTCGCTCTACGGCTTGCAGATTTTGCAAGAAGATATCCAGAATAACAACCAAAACCGCACCCGTTTTGCTGCACTGAGCAAAGAAATGTTCATTCCAGAAAATGCAGACAAAATCAGCCTCTGTTTTTCTCTGCCACACACCACCGGCTCGCTATATAGTGTGTTGGCACGTTTTGCCCTAAGTGGGTTAAACCTGACCAAAATCGAATCCCGCCCGCTTAAAGAAAACGATTCCGGTCAATTCTGCTACAATTTCTATCTGGACTTCACCGGCAACGTCAACCATCCAGACACCCTCGACCTGCTCTGCGCCCTCTCCGAAGAACTCCCTGACTTCTCCTTTTTGGGTAACTATGTCGAATACCACGTATAAAAAAACCGCCAAAAGCAGAGCTTTGGCGGTTTTTTATTAAGCATTTAATTGCCTGTTCTTGTTCCCTGCACCAGGGTATCTGTAAAGTTTTTGATTGTGTGTGCACTTCCTGTAAGCGATGACCGTTTTCCAATAACCACGCGACCTGGTTTCATGTTAATTTCCGAAACAACGTCACCTTCCGTCTCGTAATGTATTACCCGGCCGCTCGCTTTCAAAACATCATATCCAAGTGGAGAGTTAATCCATCCAATACCCGGCGCATTAAATGTCGTTACAGAAATCACCTGCTGACCATACCTGCCATCTTGTAAAAGCTCTGCTCCTGCGTGTTGTGCCAAATAGCCACCCAAAGAGTGTCCGGTCAAATGAATCTGAGCATTTGGATAGCGCGCAGCGATAGTCTTCGCATACGCTCTTGCGTATGGAGACTGTATACCTAGACCTGTTCCAACATCGAATAAATCCGTTGTTATATCATCAAATGATGTTATTTCCGTTCCTCTAAAAGCAATAATCACTTCTTTTCCGTTTTTTAATGCCATTGCATCAAAACCATTATGCGCAATATGCAGCTGATCTTCAACCGTCCAGCCTTCAAATTCCTTTGCCAATTCTGCATATTCCGGGTCATTGGCAAACGCCTTTGCCACATCCGATCCCACTGGCAAGCCATAGCTCAGCGCGCTTGCAATCGCCAAGTCCCGTGCACCCATGTCCCACTCCAGCGGTTTCGGGTCATCTTTGTCGGTTAGGCCGTCTCCGTCCGTATCAGCCTTCTTCGGGTTACTTTTCCAGTCATAAACCGGCTTACCGTTTTCCAGCGCACGAATCGGTATCTCTTCACCGTTTTTCAGTCCGTCTCCATCGTCATCATCAGTCGGATTGCCGTTTTTGTCCACGCCCAACTCAACACCTTTCAGCGGTGTTGAGCCCGTCCCTGTCGTCAGCTCTCCGCTTTTAATCTTGTCTCTGTAATAATCCGGCACACCGTCATTGTCGCTGTCCTTTGTGCGGTCAATCGTATTGCCTGCAATGTTGTCAAAAGCGTCCCCAAGGTTTCCGGCCTCCTGTGCAAAATAATACTTTCCACCGGTTGTGCTTGCAATGCTTTGCAAAAGCGCTGCATCAACATCATCGCCTAGTCCAATCGTAAAAATCGGCACGCCCATTGCTTTCGCGCTTTGAAGCACTGGCGGAAATTTTTCGGGGTAATAATCCTGCCCATCACTCATATAAATCACATATTGATATGCCGCCTGAGACGATTTTAGTTGTTCCAGTGCCATTGCAATGCCGGGTGCACCGTTAGTACTTTCCCAGTACGTGAGACCAGTTCTAATTGCAGCTGCCACCCTATCCAAATCCGTTGTCAAAGGAGAAAGCAATCCTGCATCATGACCAAACTTAATAGCACCAGCACGATCCAATCCCTGTCCCAATTTACTCATAAAATCAGCACAAATATCGGGCAATATAAAATTCGGATCGCTATTCTGCATACTACCTGAATCATCCAGCACAAACATAACATCTAGCCGGTTTTCTTTGCCTTCTTCCACATCGCCCACCGGCGGCATCAAGTCTCTTTCCCAAATCTTGTTAAATGCCACCCTGTTCAGCAAAATATACTTTGAAAAATGCGGCACCTGCACGGTCACCTTGCCGTCTGTTACAGTCTGGTTCTCCAACTCTTCCAGCACGCCGTCTGCTTCATTGTAATAATAGATACGCGGCTCAAATTCATCCGAGAGCGTTCCCAGCGCAGTATCATACTCAAACGTAATCTCTGCGCTTGTAATCTCACCCTGAGCCGAAAAATCATACGCCTTGCCCAAATAACCCTGAATCGAATCATCTAGCAGCGGTGCCTCCTCAAGGCTCACCTGCTGCACGCGCAGCGAAGAAACCTGCGCTCCGCCTGCTTCCAACCTCACTGAAGCTGAAACGCCGTTGCCTGCCACCGTCTCCGTTGATTTTACCTCAACCAAAAAACTTGACTCAGCTTTCAACGGATCAAATCCATTGGTAACTTCCCAGCCATCGTTTGCACCGTCACCGTCTGTATCTTCCAGAGCCGGGTTCGTTTTGTATTGATTGATCTCTTCCGCATCGCTTAGTCCATCTCCATCCGTGTCCGCCAAAACCAAGTTGGTTCCAAGTCGCTCCTCTTCTTTGTTTACAAGGCCGTCACCGTCAAAATCCTCATCGCCATCTAACACACCATTGTGATCTGTGTCTGTGTCAAGTGGGTCATAATTTAACACCACTACCTCTGTGTAATCACTCAGTCCGTCTCCATCTGTGTCAGCCAAATTCGGGTCTGTTCCCAAAACAATTTCCACAGAGTCACTCAATCCGTCTTGATCACTGTCCGTTGTGTCGGCAAGGTCTACCCAGCGCGCAAACACGGTGCAGCTCTGCGCTACCGGCTTTGTAAAGTCAAACCGTGTGCCATATTGCAAATCAGAATACCACCCGGCAAACGTAAATCCATCCTTAACCGGTTTTTTCGGCACCGTCGCTGTTTGCCCAGACGCCACTGTCTGGCTTGCCACTGCACTGCCACCGGCTGTATCAAATGCAACTGTATAAGTTGCTGTCTTCGGGTAACGAACATTTGACTGTATCGTATACGCTGTTCCATCAATTGTAATTGTTTTTTCCACTGTAATCGTCGCAGTCGTTGTCTCGGCTGCATAAATGCTAACCGGAACAACAGCTGATACCATCACAGCGCATAAAAATATGCTCAACGCCCGAATTGTTTTTTTATTCTTTTTCATTGCGATAAAAATAACAACAAACGTTGCAGTCGCACCTATACACAGTAAAATCTGCCAATGTCCATCTCCCGTCTGAGGAGAGGTTTGCAAAATGCCTTCCTGCCCAGTGGTCAACAATCCTCCGGTTTGCTCAACACTCATGTTCACCATTGCATTTGCTGCATACATCTGCCCTGGTTCCACGGTAATTCCCATGGCCGTCAATCCCTGACCAATCATCTGCAATCCCTCTGGCAGTTGTGTTTCCAGTGCAACACCAGCCACAGCCACGGCACTTGTATTCCGAATATTAACCGATACCTGTACATTATCCTGCGCTGTATATTCATCGCGGTCGGTTTGAAGTGATACCTCCAAACCATCTGCTGCTCCAACACTTGCCGCACTTGCCGAAATCGGAAAGGCAAACAAGAGGCACGCCATTATCAGCGTCAATCCAAATCCTACCAACTTTTTCATTTTCAATATCTTCTCCTTCCAAAACAAAATAAGGCTCAACAAATCATATATTTACTATAAAATATATGAATATCCACCATATATTTTATTACCCCCCCCCCCGAATTTTGTCAACTGCTTTTTTTCATGAATTTTCCACACTTTTTTATAATATTTTTCCTTTTTTCACAATTCCACAACAAAAAAACACAAAAAAAGAAGCTGTTTTAAAAAACAACTTCTTTTCATATTTTTTTCAGCCTTTTTTCTCTTTCTTCTCAAAATCCCGATACATTAGGCTCGGTTGAATCCCGGTATTATTCTGATATTTCCCGCTGCTGTACAAATCATAATCCCCTTTGATGGTATGGTAATAAATCTGGCACACCTCAATGTCCGGGTAGATCATTAGCGGATGAATACAATAAATTTCCAGCGTCCAATAACCTGCAAATCCAATGTCTCCAAATCCAGCTGTCACATGAATACAAAGCCCCAGTCTGCCGGTTGAAGAACGCCCCTCCAACATCGGCACATACTTACTCGTTGTGGTAAACTCCTTCGTTCTGCCCAAATACAGCGTATTGGGCTCTAGCAACAGCCCTTCCTCTGGGATCACCAGCTTTTTAGTCGGATTGGGCGTTTTCATATCCAGCACCCGATTCTCATACACCAAAAGCTCATTGTGCAGCGTCAGATTATAGCTATTCGGGTTGATTTTATTGCGGTCAAACGGCTCAATGATAATATCCGTTCCAATGCCCTTTTCAATCTCTTTGCCCGATAAGATCATACGAAACCTCTCCTCACTGTTTCAGCTTTGCAGCCAGTGCTACCCAGCCCTTTTCTTCCCTGCGTGCGATGATGTCAAACCGCTGTGCCAGCGCCTGCTGCACGTCCTGTTCCCGCATATCAATGATACCACTCATCAAATACACTGCCTGCGGGTGCAAATATTGTTCGATCTCTTCGGTCAGCAGCACTATCACATCTGCCACAATATTTGCCACCACAACATGATATCGCCCGCTTACCCGGTCCGTCAAATTCCCCGCAATTGCCGTAAAGCGGTCTCCCACACCATTAATCTCCGCATTCTCCACTGCCGTTTTTACTGCCAGCGTATCAATATCCACACCAACAGCACTTTTGGCCCCTAGCAACAACGCCGCCACAGATAAAATCCCACTCCCGCAGCCAATATCCAACACATCCACCTCCGGCGTCACATACTGCTCCAGCAGCTCCATGCAAAGCCGAGTTGTCTCGTGCGTTCCTGTGCCAAATGCAAGCCCCGGCTCAAGGTGCAGCACCGTCCTGCCCTGGGCATCATAGTCCTCTTCCCATGTCGGGCGAATCAACAATTTTTCACCCACAGCAATTGGTTTAAAATACTGCTTCCAGTTATTGATCCAATCCTCCATCGCACAGTCCGCCGTTTCCAGCTCAAACGGTATGTCCTCTGCCGTATACCGCTCCTGCAAAAACGAGATAGCCTCTGCCGGATTCTCCTCTGGGCTGATATATACATGTATGATCCCCTTAGTGCGATCCTTGTTCAGTAGCGCCTCATCAATCAAATCAATGCGCGCCACCTCCATGGCCTCCTGCTCCAAATTCGAGTAATCTTCAATATAAATGCCATACGGCACCACCATCTGCGCAATGTCTCCTGCCCGTTCCACGTCTTGCGCTGACACAGTCACAGCAATTTCGGTCCAATCCATGTTTTCCTCCACGGTGTTTTCACTATAATGTCTGATTATACAATAAACTCGTGCAGAATACAATAATACTTTTGCTCAAAAAATAGCCCGACATCACACTGTCGGGCTGCGTGTTATCCTGCTTCTCTACCAAATACCTGCAACTGCCGCACATATTCTGTGCCCACAGATGAAAGCTTTGCATGCTTCTGGGTAATGTATCCAATCTTCATTGTTTCGTCTGCCTCAATCGGCACCGCAATAAATCCCTCTTCTTTATACACATCATCCAAAATACCGCAACAAATCGTAAACGCATCAATATGTCGAATCAGCTCCATCATCGTTGCACGGTCATTGGTGCGTATCACATTGGCAAACGTATACCGGCTCTCCGTTTCCTCCGATAAAAACGAAACACTGTCCTCACCCTGCTCAAAAATTAAATATGGATACTGCTGCAACTGTTCATACGTCACACTTCCCTGATTTGCCAACGCATTCCCCTGCCACAAATACGCATAGATTCCACATTCAAACAGGTAATGAAATTCCAGATTTTCATTCTTGAGCAGCTTTTGCATATACGACTCGTTGGCACCGCTCAAATAAATGATACCCAGTTCACTACGCGCTGCACAAACATCTTGAATGATCTCACCCGTTTTCGTTTCACGTATCGCCGTCTGATACTGCCCTAAATCCAACTGTTTTACCGTATTGATAAATGCCTTAACCGCAAACGCATAATGTTGCGTCGAAACGGCAAATCGCTTTTTTTTCTCATTGGCGCGCACATACTGCCGTTCAATATACTGATATTGCGCTACAATCTGCCTTGCATGCTCCAAAAACGCACTGCCCTCCGCTGTCACACAAACGCCCTTGTTCGTGCGTTTGAATACCGCAATGCCAATCTCCGCCTCCAGTGCCCGAATCGCCGCTGAAAGACTCGGCTGTGAAATCAGCAACTGCTTTGCCGCTTCATTCATTGAGCCCGCCTCCGCCACTTTTACCACATACCTCAAATGCTGCAGCGTCACGCGTATCCCCCCTGTCGTCAAATATAATACTCCGTTTTGTCCACTTCTTTCATGTTAAACAGTGCAAACACCTTGTCTCTCAGCTGCAAAAAGTCTCCGGCCGTGCGGTCTCGATGCGTTCCAAGATCAATATCCACCACCGCCTTAACTCGCCCCGGGTTCGGCGTCATCATCACAATCCGGTCTGCTAAAAACACCGCTTCGTCAATGTCATGCGTCACAAAAATCACCGTTTTGCCGCTACCTTTGGTAATGCGCAACAAATCCTCCTGCAACCGATATCGCGTGATCGCATCCAGTGCACCAAACGGCTCATCCATAAACAAAATCTCCGGATCCACCGCCAGCCCTCTGGCAATAGCCACACGTTGCTGCTGTCCACCAGAAAGCCGCGCCGGATGCCGCTTTGCAAACTCCCTCAACCCCACCAGTGTCAAATACTGGTCTGAAATCTCGCGCCGCTTCTCTTTGGTCAGGTGTAAATGCTCTAACCCCAATTGTACATTCTTTTCCACCGTTTTCCAAGGGAGTAACCCATAATTTTGAAAAATTGTTACATATTTTTCACATGGCGCTGTCACAATCTTGCCATCAATGGTCACACTTCCGTTTGTCAGTGGCTCAAAGCCAGCCATTGCATTCATCAATGTCGTCTTCCCGCAACCAGACGGTCCTAGCAAACAGATAAACTCTCCTTTTTCAATTTGCAGGCAAACGTCGTTTAGCGCAGTGAACACTTCCTCTTCCTTGCCCCGTTTTCCTTTTCGGGCATAAATTTTTGTTGCATGCTGCACATCAATATACATTGCGTCACGCCCTTCCCCATGCTTTTTGCACCGTCTTTTCAAACGCACCAATGGCCAAATCCAACAAAAATCCCAACACGCCAATCACCGCCACAGCTGCCAGCAAATGATCCATGCGCAAATTGTTTCGCGCGTCAATAATCATATACCCAAGGCCTGACTGCGCCCCCACCATTTCGCCAGACACCAGAAAAATCCACGCCGAACCTAGCGCCAAATGCAAACTGTTTGCAATCTGCGGAAACACCGCTGGAAACACAATTTTATATAGCACTGCCGGCTGCCGAATCCCAAAATTTGCCGCCACCTTCAAATAGATTGGGTCAATGTTCCGCACTGCCGAAATCGTCGAAAGCAATACCGGAAAAAAACCTGCCAAAAAAATAATCGCAATCGCTGGAATATCCCCAATTCCGATAAACAGCACAATAAACGGCATCCATGCCACTGGTGCCACCGGCCGAATCACCTGCAAAATTGGGTTAAAGTAGCGATATAGCGGCCTGAACCAACCGATTATCAACCCCAACACTGCCCCTGCCAACACAGAAGAAAAATATCCCACCGCAAACCGGTACAAACTGGCTCCAATACCAGATGGCATCGTGCCGTCTGCAAACAGCTCCACCAGTGCCTTTCCCACCGTCAGCGGCTTAGGCAGCAGTGCTTCACCCGCCGACGAAAACTGAGCCACCAAATACCAAACCAAAATCAGTCCCGCAAACGAAACTACCACATAGCGCAAACGTAACAGTCGTCTCATCGTTCCCCCGCCTCTATCATTCTTTCGTATAAACAAATGCCTCATATTCCGGCGGATTCTGTGAGATATGATATTTCACCATCCGCTCCCGCAAATCTGCATAAGCATCTCTTGTAATTTTCAGCTCTGTATAATCAATCCACTGCAGCGACTGCGCAAGCACCTGCTCACTTTGCCGCAAAAACGTTCCAGCCACTGCCAGCGCCTTGTTTTTATCCGCCAGCGCCTTTCCTGCCGCTTCATATGCATCAATCACCGCATCGGCCAGTACCCCCTGTTTGTTCAAAAACGTCTCATTGAACACCAGTGCACAGCAAATCGAATCCTCCCAAAGCTCCTCCGAGCGATACAACACTTTAGCATATCCACTCGTTACCGCCACCGAGCCAAATGGCTCTGCCACACAAAATCCCTGTATCTGCCCTGAAACAAGCGCCGCAGGCATTTCCGCTGGAGAAAGCTCCGTCACCTTGATATCATTGATCGTTAGTCCAGCGCGCTCCAGCATCTCCTGCAACAAAATATGATGCGAAGAACTCCGGTGCGGTATCGCAAACGTTTTCCCCTGCAAATCTGCCGCAGTCGCAATATCATTGCGAGTCACAATTACGTTGCCATCCGTGTGACCCAGCGCCGCAGCCTTCAGTCCAATCCCCTTTGCCTGCGCCTGCATAGCCAACTCAATCAACACCGACGCACCATCCACCTTTCCGGTATTCAGCGCATCCAGCAGCTCGGGCCACGAACCATATTTCACCAACTCCACTTTCACGCCACTTTCTTGCGAAAGCTCCAATACCGGTAACGCATGGGTAATTGGCAAATATGCCAACTTCACCACCCGCTCACCACTGCCGCTGTCTTGCTGATCACCACTTGTACCGCATGCAGCAAACAGCAGCATAGTCGCAATCAAAGCCACAGCCAGCGGCAACCTCCATCTCGCGCGTTTCATCGCTGCGTTCCTCCTCTTAATCGTTCCAACTCAGTTTTCTGCGTCGTTCCTTTAAGTCTGCCACCATCCGGTTCGCAATTTTGATGTGGTCCACATCCACCACCATCTCCGAGCCCAAAATATCTTTGGTACCCGTTGCCATAAATTCAGCCACATTCTCCGCTCCCAACACCGGAGCATACACATTGTGATAAGAATTGATGCCCAGCAAACGGAACGAAAGTGCAGCGCAAATACCCTTTTCATTGCTCCACTCCGGGCTGGCAAACGCGTACGGCAGCTCTTTGATCGGCTTTTGCAAAATGCCAGAAAGCCCGTTAAAAAATGCAGAAGCCCTGGCATTGTCCAGACATTCGCCCAAGTGCCAAACCGGCGGTATATCCTTTAGAAAATCACGCAATTTCTCACCAGTCCATTCCAATGCCTTCTCCGAGCAAAAGCCCATTTTTAGCAATGCAAACGAAGCGCATCCATTGGTTAGAATCAACACATTGTTCTTCAGCAAAATTTCCGCCGTCTCAATAATTTTCTTTTCATACAAAACACGCGGGTTGCTGCAACCCACCAAATTCACAATGCCCAAGATCTGTCCATCTTTAAGAGCCTGCGCCAATGTATTCAAACCATTTTCAAAATGCTGTTGCGCCCATTCCACCGAAAAACCCATCTCTGCATCCACTTCATACTGCGGTATTTTCACCGGTATGTCACGCCGCTCCACAAAGCTTTCGATACCTCTGCGCACGATCTTCTCTGCAATCTCACGAATCTCTCCAATGTTCGAGTGATCATGCGTTAATCCGTAATGCTCTGCACCCGGTAATCTGCCCGAATCGCTGGTTGTCACCACAGTTGTGCGAAAACACTTTGCAACGTCCATAATTGCCGGAAATACATCCTGCACATCTGCTACCCATAAATCCAGGGCACCTGTGCCCAATACCAGTTCCGAACCTACCGCATTGGAAAGCGGTATCACCCCGCCATAGCGATACATCGCAGAAAGTCCCGAGCAGCAAATACCATAAAACTGAATCCCCAATGCGCCATTCTCTTTTGCTAGACGCACCATCTCTTCACTTCTACCAATTTTAACAATTTCCGATACCAAAAGCGGAGAATGTCCATGCACCGCAATATTCACATATCCTTTTTTCAATGCACCCAGGTTGATTTTTGATCGACTCCGTTTTGGCAAACCGTACAAGCTGTCCATCGCAATCGAGCTACCCAGGCAAGAAGACCACGCAAACGAAACGCCCGTGCGCAAAAATTGCTGCATGATATTCCGCCAATCACCATCGGTTCCCGTTGTCGTGCGGTGCAAGCTTTCAAACACCTCATGCGCCGGACTAATCGGCATAATATCCAACTTTTCCCAAGTTTCAATGCGCTCTTTTGGCGCAAAACCATAAATCGTTTTGTGCTTCTCCGGCATCGTGCGCGAAAGATCCTCCAGCAAAATATCCGCCACCTGCTCCGCCAGCTCATTCAGACTCTTACCCTCTGTCTCAATACCATAATTCTTGCACACCGCATAAATTTTTTCTTTTCCCTCAATCGGCACTGGCGCCTTGCCTTGCGCAGCCAGCTTGAGTGCCAACATGCTCTCACGACCTCTTGCACCATGTGCTGCCGTACCACTGGCCACATGCCGTAGCAAGTTCCGTGCCGCAATCACATCTGCATCTGCGCCACATACCCCTCTTGGCGACTTCTTCGTAATCTTGCATGGTCCCATAAAGCAGTTTTTGCAACACGTACCCGCCAATCCAAATGTACATTGCGGTTGCTGCGCATCAAAACGATCAAATGTTGTCTCCAACCCCAGCTCCTCCATGCGTAAAAGCATCTCGCGCACCGCCGGGTCCGGCGTCTGTTCGATCACGTCCTGTTTGGTCGCAAATGTTTTGCGGTATTCCGCCACCGCCTTCATATAATCATCAATTCCGCCGTGCGCATGATCATGACCGTGTGTATGACCATGCGGATGTGTATGCTGTTCACTCATTCACTCTTCCTCCTATCTACATACTAAGTTGATATGTTAATATGGTATTATCATTCTACTACGCTCCCCACGCTTTGTCTAATATCAATAAACTATAACCCATTATAGTCTTCTGCTAAGTCCGTAAAAAACAAAAGAGCCGCTCACTGCAGGCTCTTTGTCAAATCACATAAAAATCTCCGCCGTCCATCTGTCCGGCCAATTCTCCTACTGTCATACCCTCTAAATAATCATCAATCAATCGGTACAACTCCTGCCACACCCGCTGTGTCTTGCACCCCGCCGCCTGCGGACATTCCTGCGCACTCTCCGCACAAATCGCTGGTTCCAGAGAGCGTTCGGTCACTTTGAGCACACGCCCAATTGTCAGATCAAACGGGTCCACTTTCAAACGATAGCCACCACCCTTGCCGCGCATACCCTGAATGATACCCGCCTTGCTCATCATCACCATGATGCTTTCTAAATATTTTTCCGAGATTCCCTGACGCTTTGCAAGATCCTTTAGCGGCACAAACACACCGTTGTTATGCTCAGCCAAATCCACGATTACCCGCAGGGCATATTTTCCGCGCGTCGAAATCCACATCTCACTTTCCCTCGTTCCGTTCGTATTTTAATAAACCTATTATGCACCAATGTTAAAGGGATTTCAACCCCCAAAAACACTTCTGCTCTCATTCTTCTGTTATCTGCACCAACCAATGCGCATACAGATAGAAAAAATACAAAAACTGAGGTCACATCATGCAAAAAAGACGTTTTCTGCTTCACGCACTGTTGCTTACCGCCTCTTCCATTCTTCTACGCGCTAGCAGTATGGGGTATCGCACCTATCTTTCTACCAAAATCGGCACAGACGGTATGGGGCTTTACCAACTCGTACTTTCTGTTTTTCTGCTTGCTGTCACAGTTTCCACATCCGGGGTCAGCCTTGCTGTCACACGTATTGTCTCCAAAATTTTAGCTGCCGGCTGTCCGGCACAGGTCAAATCTGCCGTACGCAAATGCATCGTACTGGCGTTGTTATTCAGTCTTGCCGCATTGATACTACTCTTCTGCGCCTCCAACGCCATTGCCACCCATCTGCTGGGCGATACCCGCGTAGCGCTGTCGCTGCGTCTGCTTGCAGTCGGCCTTCCCGCCATGGCATGTTCCTCCTGCCTAAAAGGTTATTTTCTAGCCTTGCGCGGTGCAACCAAATCCGCCTGCACCGAACTGTTCGAGCAATTTGCCACCATCTCTGCCGTTGTTGCCCTGTTTACCTTTGCCGCTCCTTCCGGCCTTACATACGCCTGCGCCGCAGTCATGCTAGGCTCCACATTCGGCGAGCTTTGCTCCTGCGCATTGTCCTTTTTCTTTTTCGCTCTGCAAAAGCCACGCGGAGCATTGGTGCCTTATCCTATGTCTGCCGCTTGCAAAGATATGTCCCACATCGCTCTGCCGATCATGGTAGGCTCTCTGCTGCGTAGCGGCCTTGCCACTGCAGAGCAGCTCCTCATTCCTCGCGGGCTACAGCGGTACGGTGCCTCTGTCTCCACCGCCCTCTCTCAATACGGCATCCTCCACGGTATGACACTGCCACTGCTATTATTTCCTGCCGCATTTCTCACCGCTTTTGCCTCTCTACTTGTCCCTGAAGTCGCCCGCGCCCATGCATTGCAACATCGCCGCACCATTCGCCGCACCGCTGCCCGTGCCCTGCGTTTAACTCTACTGTTTTCGTTCCTAGCTGCAGCTTGTTGCTTTGCCTTTTCGCAGCCACTTTGCACACTGCTGTACCAAAACTCACAAGCAGGAGTACTCCTGAGATTTCTATCCCCACTACTCCCCCTGATGTATCTCGATGCCGTTGTCGATGCATTGCTCAAAGGTTTAGATGAACAAACCTTCTCCGTACACTGCAACTTTGCAGATGCCTCCATGCGCACACTGCTGGTCTGGTTACTGCTGCCATATACCGGCCTTCCAGGCTATTTATGTATCTTATTTTTCAGCGTCATCTTTAATGCCGCGCTCAGTCTGCACCGCCTGTGCAAGGTCACACGTCTGTCGTTCCCACTGGGCAAGCTTGTCGTGCGCCCAATCCTGTGCAGTGCCTGCGCCGTATTGCCGGGCACATTATTGCTTCCATTTGCAACATCCTGGCCGGCATGGATCTCTCTATGCGCTGTATTGCTCCTCTCCTGTCTGCTGTACGCAGTTCTGCTGCGTATCACCGGCGCCTGCACCAAGCATGATCTCTCCTATTTCAAATCTCTCCTGCGCCCCTCCCTCAACTCCTAAGCTCACAAACAACATCAAATCATTCCGCCACACTCCATCTCTCCCTACACATCCTTACTCACTCATGCCTCTTTAAAACCTGATAATCCCCTTACCTCTCTCCAACCTGATTCAAATTCCACCAGCTTTATCATCCAAAAATACCAAAAAAAGCGACTGCATTTCCGCAGTCGCTCCATTTGTGTTATACGAAGTATTTTTACTGGTCAAATTTGCTCCGTCTCTGCGCCGCCTGCGCAAATAGCCGTTTGATTTCAACCGCATCCTCTTTTGCAATCGTCTCTTTCAACCGTTCTAGCTCGGCAATAAAATCATCAATTTCGCTTACCAAATTCTCTTTATTTAAGAAAAACAGCTCGCTCCACAATTCCCCATTAATTTTTGCGATTCTCGTCAGCTCTCGAAACGAATCTCCGGTATACTCCTTCAGGTGCGTGTTATCGCTGGTATTCATCAGGCTCACAGCCACCGCGTGCGTTAGTTGTGATACAAACCCAATCATTTTGTCATGCTCCCGCGGAGTAAGCACTGTAACACGCCCAAACCCTAGCAATTCCGCCATTTCCCGCACAAACAAAATCCCGCGATCTGTATTTTTCTCAGTCGGTGTAATCAAAAAATTCGCTCCCAAAAATAACGAAGCATCGCTGTTTTCTACACCGCTTACTTCTCGTCCCGCCATCGGGTGAGAAGCAATAAACTCCACGTCATCGCGCTCCAACAACGTCTGTGCACGCTCCACAATTCCACATTTCACACCGCTTACATCCGTCAAAATTGCGCCCGATTTAAACCATACTCCATTGCGGGCAATCCACTCACACATCACCTTTGGATACAGCCCGAACACCACAAAATCCGCAGCAGCAATCAGCTCTGAATCCTCCTGTATACTGCCTGCATCAATGATACCGTTTTCCAACGCATAATCAATCGTATCCTGTCCGCGACTAATGGCATAAACCCTGTATCCATGCTGCTTCAGACCCCTTGCATAGCTGCCGCCAATCAGTCCCAAACCCACGATTAAAACCGTACTGTCCTTTGCAATCACGACTGTATCACCTCTATTTTCGCTCCAATTTTCTTGATGTCATCAAAAAACTGTGGGTAAGATTTACCAATGCATTCCGCTCCATCAATCACCACAGGTGTTTCACTGCACAACGCCGCAATCGTCAAGCTCATCACAATGCGGTGATCGGTATGGCCACACAATGTCTGCACACAGCGATACGGCGGTCCGGCAGCAATCCGAATTTCATCCTGATCTGAGCTGATCTCCACCCCAAATTTACGCAACTCCTGCTCCATCGCTGCAATCCTGTCAGATTCTTTGTATCGCAAGCGCGCCGCATGATAAATGCGCATCTCACCCTTTGCAAACATACCCAGCACCGTTAAAACCGGACCCAAATCCGGGCAGTCTGCAAGATCAATTTCCGTTGCACAAAGTACACTTTTTCGCACTAGCCATCCCTGCTCCCGTGGCTCTATTTTGCAACCGCACGCCTGCAAAATCTGCACAATCGCCCGGTCCCCCTGCAACGAATCCGGCGCAATCCCAGTGCACTCCAAATCATGCCCAATCGCTGCCAAAACGGCATAAAATGCCATCTGTGAGTAGTCCCCCTCCACAGTATGGTCACAAGCAGAATATGTTTGGCCACCAGGTATTTCCAACGTCAAATCATCCAAAAAACGTGCGGTTACGCCAAAGGTTTGCAGCATCTGCAATGTCAGCGCAATATAAGAGCGCGACTCAAACGGCGGCAAAATATGCACCACCGAATCCTGCTCCAGCAGCGGCAACGCAAACAGTAACCCCGTAATAAACTGAGAGCTAACGCTGCCGTCTATCGTATAGTGCCCAGCTTTCAGCGCTCCCTGCACCGTCAGGCAGTCTTCCGTTTGCACAAACATGTGCCCTTGTTCAGTGAACAGTTTCTCATACACGCCCTGGGGGCGCTTTAGTAAACGATTTCTGCCCAAAAACGTCATTTTTTGCCCAGATAGCGTAAACAGCGGCACAAAAAAGCGCAACGTTGATCCCGATTCTCCGCAATCCACCGTAAGGGGAGATTGCGGCAAACTTGCAATGCCGTCCACAATCACAGCATCAGGCTGTTCTATAATCTGAGCCCCCAACGCCCGCATTCCCGCAATCGTTGCCAAAATATCCTCCGAATACGCAATGTTCGAAACCACGCTTCTTCCCTTTGCCAGTGCAGCGCACATAATCGCACGGTGCGCCATACTTTTACTTGGCGGTATGCGCACCATGCCGGCACAGGTAGAGGGATACACCTTCACCTGCATCTTACATTTCCCTGCCAATCACGTTGGCAATTTTTCTGCCTTTTTCAATCAGCGTTTTCAAAGCCTGCGGTGTAATCGTCTGCGCACCATCCGACCATGCACATTCAGGGTTTTCATGCACTTCAATAATCAAACCATCCGCACCCGCTGCAATCGCCGCCAGAGACATCGACTCCACCAACTTGCGGTCTCCTGTTGCATGCGACGGATCGATCACAATGGGCAAATGCGTCTTACTTTTGATAATCGGTATCACACTCAAATCAAGCGTATTGCGGGTATACGTCTCAAAAGTACGAATTCCACGCTCACACATAATCACGTTCTCATTGCCGCCGGCCATAATATATTCGGCCGCCATAATCCATTCTTCCATTGTGTTGGCAAGTCCACGCTTGAGCAGTACCGGCTTGGTGCTTTTACCCAACGCCTTGAGCAAATCAAAGTTCTGCATATTGCGTGCACCCACCTGAATCAAATCCACATACTGCTCAAATTCCTCCAGCTTGTTCTCGCTCATCAGCTCACTGACAACCGGCAGTCCATAGGCCTGTTTTGCTTTGTACAGGCATTTGAGTCCCTCAACCCCCATGCCCTGAAATGAATATGGAGAAGTACGCGGCTTATAAGCTCCTCCCCGCAGCATCGTGGCACCAGCCTGTTTGATCTCTTCTACAATGCGCATCGTTGGTTCCGCTCCCTCAACAGAGCAGGGGCCGCCAATCACCACAATTTTCTCATTGCCACCCACCTTCACACCCGCAACATCAATCACCGAATCCAGCGGGTGAAACAAACGGTTTGCTTTCTTATAAGGTGCAGCAATCCGTTTTACATTGTCCACATAAGGGTTGGCCTTAATCATCCGGTCGTCCAACACGGTCGTGTCACCCACCACGCCAAACACATTATAATTCGTTCCCTGAATCATCGTAACCTTTACGCCTTTTTCCTCAATGGCGTTCACCAAATTTTGTATCTCCTGCTCAGGAGCATCCTTTTTCATCGTAATAATCATAACACTTCTATCCTTTCCGCGCCGCTCCAGGCTGCGTTAATTGTTCTTTCAATAATCGAATCGCAGTGCGATATCCGGCAATTCCCTGTCCTGCCACCGTGGCAAAACACGCCTGCCCTGCATAAGAGATCTGCCGAAATGCCTCACGCTGCACAATATCCGAGATATGTACCTCAACCGCGGGCAGTGCCACTGCTTTTAAAGCGTCCAGCACTGCAATGCTGGTATGTGTATACGCCGCAGGGTTGATAATAATACCCTGCGCATTGCCATAAGCACGTTGAATTTCATCTACCAGCGCACCCTCATGGTTGCTTTGAAACAGCTCAACTGCAACACCATACTCCTGTGCCGCCTGCCGCACTGTTTCCTCCAAATCCGTATAGGTTTCATAACCATAAACCGCAGGTTCACGAATCCCCAGCAAATTTAAATTAGGCCCATTGATGACGAAGAATTTCATCATATCCCTCCAAAATCGTGCGCATCAGCTCATCCAGCTCCTGCTGCGAAATCTCCATCGGGTAATTATTGGCAATCCACAAATCGCCATAGCTTCGATACAGCGGATACCGCTCACGATAAAGCTGTTCCACCGCCTCTGCACTGCTCGAAAGCGGGCGGTCATCCGTCACCAACAGATGCTGCAAATCCCGGTCAATAAATACCACCACGCCATTTTGTTTCAGCCGTTTCATATTTTGCGGGTTCTTCACAGCACCGCCGCCGGTTGCAATAATCAACCCGTTTTTCTGTGCCAGTTCCGCAATCACCTGCTGTTCCAACTCCCGAAAATACGCTTCTCCGTGCTGTGCAAAAATCTCTTTAATCGGTATGCCCGCACGCGCTTCAATCATAGCGTCAGTATCCACAAATTCCTTGTCGATATATCTGCTCAGCGCCTGTCCTGTCAAAGTCTTGCCACTGCTTGGCATGCCAATCAGCACAAGATTCGTCAACTGTTTCAGCAACGCAACCGTAATCTGTCCAATCACTTCATCAGGTAATGGACGCAGCAAAAAGTGCTCTGCGGCAAATTTTGCCTGCGCCACCAGCATCTGCAAACCGTTTACCGCCTGCATCCCAAGCGCCTCGGCCTGCTGCAACAAACGAGTCTTGAGCGGGTTATAAATCGCATCAATCACCGCACTACACTGCGAAAACACCGTCAAGTCAAGCGGAGCCGCATCACACTCAGGATACATCCCACACGGAGAGGCATTGACCACCACCTCCACATCGGTATGCATCACACACTGTTCATATGAAATCACACCTGGTCTTTGCATGCGTCCTGCCACAATGATTTCCCTAGCACCCTGCTGTTTGGCAACCGCAGTCACTGTCTTGCATGTACCGCCACTGCCACAAATCAGCACCTTTTTGCCCTGCATCGAAATCCCGTGCACCTGCAAATTGTATAAAAAACCGGCAAAGTCTGTATTATACCCAATCAACCGGCCATCTCGGTTCACAATGGTATTCACCGCACCAATTGCCTTTGCCGCATTGTCCAATTCGTCGCAATAAGATATCACATCCTGCTTATACGGTATGGTCACATTGATCGCCCGAAACTGCTTTGCCTGCATAAACGACGGCAGCTCCTGCTTGGGCAGCGGGTGCAGCTCATAGGTATAATCTGCCAGTCTTTCATGAATCAGTTTTGAAAAACTGTGCCCCAATTTTTCCCCAATCAAACCATATTCCACGCTCACATACCCTCCTCTGTCTGCGGCGGCGCAGTCCATAAATAACCGTAGCGCGCACAAAATAGATCCACCAGCCCGATGGCCACCATGCTGTCCACCACAACTCTGGCACGGTGAATAATCGCAGGGTCATGCCTGCCATGAATTTGCAGCGTTTGATTCTGCTTTGTCTGCAAATCAACCGTTTGCTGCGGCTGATAAATCGACGGCGTTGGCTTGACCACCGTTTTGATCACAACCGGCATCCCATTGGTAATGCCGCCGTTAATCCCGCCGTTGTGATTGGTCTGGGTGCGCACCGTACCGTCTTGCATTACAAAGGGGTCGTTTGCCTGGCTGCCATACAGCTCCGAAAAACCAAAACCCAAGCCAAACTCCACACCCTTAACAGCAGGTACGCTAAACAGCAGTTGCGCCAAAACGCTCTCCACCGAACCAAAAAACGGCTCTCCGATTCCGGCTGGCAAATTCAGCACCACTGTTTCCAAAATACCACCCACAGAATCCCCATTGGCATGCGCCTGCTCAATGAGCTGCACCATGCGTTGCTCTGCCTGCAGGCTAATTGCAGGAAAATAACTGCCGTTCAAACGCTCTATCTGCTCAAGCAACGCGCCCTGTTGCTGCGCAAAGGGATCGTCCTTTATTTCCTTGCAGCTAGCAATATGCGTTGCAATGGTAATTCCCTTCTGGCGCAAAATCTGCAGGCAAATCGCTCCCACAGCAACCAGCGGCGCTGTGATTCTGCCAGAAAAATGACCACCACCACGGTAATCCTGAAAGCCACCGTATTTTGCAAATGCAGTATAATCCGCATGCGAAGGCCGCAAGCAATATCTTGTCGCAGCATAGTCTTTGCTGTGCTGACTTTGATTGCGAATCAAAATGCACAGCGGTGTACCGGTAGTATAACCGTCAAAAAAACCGCTGACAATTTCAAACTCATCCGCCTCATGCCGCTGTGTCGAAATTTTCCCCTTCGGTTTTCTCCGATCCAGCTGAGCGCGCATAAAATCCAAATCCAGCGCAATGCCAGGAGCAAGACCATTTACAGTAACGCCAATCGCTGCACCGTGCGATTCTCCAAACAAGCTAATCTGTAAATTTTCACCAAATGTACTTTTCATGTCCCGTGCGCTCCGTTTCTATCTCATGTTTGTGGTTTCATCTGTTTCAAAAACCGGTGCAATTCCTGCATCGAAACCGTCTCCAGCTTTGCCTTGCCTGCCTGCGCCACCTTCACCACCGTGATGGAATCCCCCACCGCTTTCTTATCTTTTTGCATCACAGCAAACACCGCGTCCGGGTTATAATCAATATCGCTTTTCAATCCCAGCTTTTCATAAATACGCAGCACACGCTGACGCAATCGCTCATCCTCCAACATTGGCAAAATCCCAATCGCCACACATTCGCCATGCAAAAGCTGCGAAAGACCATACACACTCTCAATGCCATGTCCTAGCGTATGTCCCAAATTCAAAATTTTCCGCAGATTCTGCTCTTTCTCATCTTGTTCCACCACTGCTTTTTTTACCAGCAAAGAGCGATAAATAATTTCATCCACCTGCTCCCGCGGGTCTCCGTTTTCAAACAGCGTCAAAATCGATTCATCATAAATCAGCCCGGCCTTCACCGCCTCCACCAAGCCATTGACAAAATGGCGCGGCGGCAGGGTCTGCAATGTATCAGAATCCACCAGCACAACGCACGGGTGATAAAAACATCCCAAAATATTCTTCACGCCACCAAAATTAACAGCAACCTTACCTCCAATGCTGCTGTCAATCTGCGAAAGTGTCGTCGTCGGAATTCCGATAAACGAAACACCCCGCAAATACGTCGCTGCAACAAAACCCGCCAAATCACCAATCACTCCGCCTCCCAGCGCAATGATGCAGTCGCTTCTGGTAAAATTCAACTCCAGCAACGTTTGGCACAATTGCTCATACACCGCCAGTGATTTCGCGCCCTCGCCCTGTTTTACAATCTGTGCATACCCCTGCGGGCACTGTTCCAACACGGTCTGCACATATTGCTCCGGCACACCGTCATCGCTGATAACCAACACCTTGCGGTTTAAATCGGCATACTGCGCAATGCGGTGCAGCACACCTCTTTCGATCACAATATCATAGCTGTTCTGTGTTAAATTGACCTGTAACTGCAAAGCGGTCCCTCCTGCCGTTCTATCAAAACTATGGGCATTCCTGTATTATGAATAGATTCATTATACTGCGTGTACTGCTAAAAATCAAACAGAATCCATAAAATCTTTGTCAAAACAGCGGTAAAATCTATTTGATACTTTGCAAAGCGTCATGTATAATAAAAAGCAGAAAAAAGAAAGGATTGCGCTATGAATAAAAAGGCTTTGGCAGTCATCAGTTTTGGAACAACGTACCCACAGGCGCAGGAGGCAATCTTGCACATGGAGTCCGCACTTGCCCACCATGTGCCAAACCACGATTGTTACCGCGCATTTACGTCTAAAATGGTGATTGCAAAATTAAAACGAGAGCAGGGGCAAACCGTCCTCACACCAGAAGAACTGCTGGAGCAACTTGCACAGCAGGGCTATACCGAAATTTTATGCCAGCCGCTGCACATCATCAATGGCTTTGAATACGAAAAAATGTGCCGTGCACTCAACGCATATGCCAACCTGTTTGAACAGATCAAAATTGGCAAACCGCTGCTCACACACGAGTCAGACTACCGCACCTGCTGCCAAATCATCAAGCAATATGCACCTCCTCAGCAAATGCAAGACGCACTGGCCTTAATGGGACACGGTACCGAACATTTTGCAAACGCCTCTTACTGCCAGCTTGAAAATATGTTCCGCGCCTTGGGGCACGAGCGCGTATATGTCGGCACAGTCGAAGGCTTTCCCGATTTAAATTATGTCATGGGTCGGCTCAAACAGCATAATGTCACACGGGTGCATCTAATGCCCTTTATGATTGTTGCCGGTGACCATGCGCAAAACGATATGGCCGGACCAGAACCGGATTCCTGGAAATGCACGCTGGAGCAAGCAGGTTTTTCCGTCACCGTGCAGCTGGACGGGCTTGGCATGTTCCCGGAAACAGGCGCACTGTTTGCAACACATCTGGACAGCGCACAACCATTGTGCACCCACAATTAAATCCCTCGGCAGGAACCCTCGGGGAAGTCGGGTGAAATTCCCGCACAAGTACGTTACCGTCACAGTCGGACTACCGCCCTGTCGCTTGTATTTTACGGCACTGAAATGCAAGGCTGCCTGCAACACAGCAGGTATGATTCTGCATGTCATTTTCGCCGTATCGAAGATGACCATTTCTTTTTTACCACCATTTGAACAAGGAGCCGGATATGGAACTTTACGTTTATAAAAATCAGCAGCAGCTTCGGTGTGGTTACACCACCGGCTCCTGTGCAGCCGCGGCCGCCAAAGCAGCCGCCATTATGCTGCTGCGTCAAACTCCGCTTTCACAAATCGAGCTGCCCACGCCCAAGGGCGTCCTGCTGCGCCTTCCGGTACAAGAAATCTCCATCACACCGGCCACCGTCACCTGCGCAATCCAAAAAGACAGCGGAGACGACCCCGATATTACAAACGGCGTCCTCGTTTATGCCACGGTCACAACGCAGTCTGCCCCTAATATCACAATCAAAGGTGGAACCGGCGTTGGCACCGTCACAAAACCGGGTCTTGAGCAACCTGTTGGACAAGCTGCCATCAATCGGGTTCCCCGCCAAATGATTACGCAGGCACTGGAACAAGTTCGGGAAGATCACGATTACACCGGCGGCTTTGTTGTCACCATCTCAATCCCTGCCGGTGTTGAACTTGCACAGCGCACCTTCAATCCCAAATTGGGCATCGTTGGTGGCATTTCGGTTCTGGGCACCAGCGGCATTGTCGAGCCCATGAGTGAACAGGCGATGGTTGCCTCCATTTTTGCAGAGCTGCAAATGCTGGCTGCCAATCAAACAGACAAACGACTATGTCTCACCCCAGGCAATTATGGCGAACACTTCATGCGCCACAACACACTGCTCAACATTCGCCACAGTGTAAAATGCAGCAATTACATCGGCCAAACCCTCGATAAAGCAGTCGAACTGGGGTTTCGCGAGATTCTGATTATCGGCCACATCGGCAAACTGATTAAACTGGCCGGCGGCATTATGAACACCCATTCCAACATGGCAGATGCACGCATGGAACTCTTCGCCGCACATACCGCGCTGTTCTGTTCCGATTGCACCCTGATCCAGCAAATTATGAACTGCGTCACCACCGATCAAGTGCTAGAGCATCTCAACCAGCGTAACTTAACCACACTGGTTCTGCAATCCATTCTGCAAAAAATCGACCTGCACCTGCGCAACCGCGTCGGAGAAACCACGCAAATCGGCGCAATTCTATTCTCCAACCAACACGGCTATTTGGGAGAAACCGCACAGGTATCCAAAATCTGCGCACAACACACATCAAAAAAGGAGAACCATACATGAACGGAATCTTATACGGCATCGGCATCGGTCCCGGCGATCCGGAGCTCATCACATTAAAAGCAGTGCGCATCATCGAGCAATGCCCGGTCATTGCCGTGCCTCAAACTGGCAAAGACCGCCGGGTTGCCCTTAGCATTGCCGAACAAGCCGTACCCCGGCTACACGAAAAAGAAATTCTCTCCCTGCCATTTCCAATGACGCGAGACACCGCAGTGCTGGAGGCCAACCGCAACGCCGTTGCCACCCAGCTTACCGCTGTCCTGCAACAAGGCAAAGATGTTGCTTTTCTCACTTTGGGAGATCCCACCATTTATTCCACTTATTTTTATATCCACCGGCGCATCCAGCAACAGGGCTTCACTGCGCAAATGGTCGCAGGCGTTCCCTCCTTCTGCGCCGTCGCTGCAAAGTTAGATCTCAGCCTAGCACAAGCAGAAGAACCCATCACAATCATTCCGGCTTCTTACCCATGCACAGCACAAATGCTGCAAACACCGGGCACCAAAGTGCTGATGAAAACCGGAAAAGCGATGGAGCAAGTCAAAACCCTGCTGCAGCAAAACGGTTTCTATGACCAGGCAAAAATGGTGCAAAACTGCGGTCTTGAAGGCGAACGCATCTTCCTTTCACTCAACCAGGCAGATAACTCTGCCGGCTACCTTTCTGTCATCATCAGCAGGGAGGAAGCGCTATGATTCATTTTGTAGGCGCCGGCCCAGGCGCAGCCGACCTCATCACCGTGCGCGGACAAGCACTGCTTCAACAGGCAGATATCATCATCTACGCCGGCTCTCTGGTCAACCCTACTCTGCTGGAGTACGCAAAGCCAAGCTGCAAGATTCACAACAGCGCACACATGACACTGGAAGAAGTTCTTGCCGTCATGCAGCAGGCCGAGCAGACACAACGCATAACAGTGCGCCTGCACACAGGCGATCCCTGCTTATACGGGGCCATTCAAGAACAAATGGATGCTCTGGACAAGCTGGGCATCACTTATGATGTCGTGCCCGGTGTCAGCTCATTTTGTGGGGCTGCCGCAGCATTAAAAACTGAATATACCCTGCCCGGCGTATCACAATCGGTTGTAATCACCCGCATAGCCGGCAGAACACCGGTACCAGAAAAAGAAGAAATCTCCCTGTTTGCCGCACACGGTGCCACCATGGTAATTTTTCTAAGCACCGGCATGCTGCCACAGCTCAGCCAAAGACTGATGCTTGGCGGTTATTCCGGAGATACCCCCGCAGCAATCGTATACAAAGCCACCTGGCCGCAAGAACAGGTGCTGCGCTGCACGGTCGCAAACCTTGCGCAAACCGCAAAACAGCACAATATTACCAAAACAGCGCTGATCGTTGTCGGCAACTGTCTAAACAGCGCATACGAGCGCTCCAGACTATATCATCCGTCCTTCTCACACGAGTTCCGCGCCGGCACCAACGAACTAACAGAAAAACGGGGTATCCAGCTATGAAGCTTGCTATCATCTGCTTTACTGCCGCCGGCAAACTGCTCAGTCTGCAACTTGCCCCCGCACTTACTGCCGATGTCTGCACCCTGTTCACCACCCAAAAACTGGCAGACCAAACCATTTGCTCCTATGGCACCGATCTCACCGGGTTCGTGGGCCACGCATTTACACAGTACGACGGCTTGGTGTTCATCGGTGCCAGCGGCATTGCCGTGCGTGCAGTCGCACCGCATCTCAACAGCAAAACCACCGACCCCGCCGTGGTCGTCATGGACGAAAAAGCGCGGTTTTCCATCTCACTTGTTTCAGGACACATCGGCTGTGCCAACTCCTTAGCGCTTCGGCTGGCACATGCCGTAAACGCAACGCCCGTCATCACCACGGCCACCGACGTCAACGGCCTGTTTTCCATCGATAGCTGGGCAGCACACCACAATCTGCATATCGAAAACATGCACGTCGCAAAAGAGATTTCCGCGCGCCTGCTCCATCATCTGCCGGTAGGCTTTACCACAAATCAGTTCACACTGCCGCCGCTGCCCAAAGGCTTTGTCGAAACAGCAGCCCCAGTCGGCGCAGTCATCTCTATTTATGAAACACAAGCGCCCTACGCACAAACCCTGCGCCTGGTGCCAAAGCTTGTCTCCATCGGCATCGGGTGCAAAAAAGGCACATCCGCAGAGCAAATCGAATCCCTATTTCTGCACTGTTTGCAAAAACACAATTTGTCCCTGCACAGCATCCAGCAAATCTGCTCCATCGATCTCAAACGGCACGAACCGGGTCTGCTGCAATTTTGCAAAAACTACACTCTGCCGCTTGTATGCTATTCGTCACAGCAGCTTACCAAAGCACAAGGCAACTTCACCCCCTCTGCATTCGTGCAAGCAATCACCGGCATTGACAATATCTGTGAGCGCGCCTGTGTACTCGGCGCAAAAAACGGCACACTGCTCATTCCCAAGCATAGCGCAAACGGCGTCACATTTGCCGCCGCGCTTCAGAACCGGAGGTTTCCATTTGAATATTAAAGTCGCATCCATCAATTATACCGCCGCATCTGTGGCTCGGCGTGAAGTCTTTGCCTTCACCCCCCTGCAAATTCAAGCGCTTGAACAACAAATTCTGCAAACCAATGCGCTCACCGGCTGCATCGTGCTTTCCACCTGCAACCGCACAGAGCTCTGGCTTTCTGCGCCATCGCAAACTCTCTCCACACTTTCCCCAATCGAGATCCTCTGCTCCGCCGCAGGCGTTGCTACACAGCGGTACGCACCGTTTTTCACCACGCACAGCGGCACTGCTGCCGCAACTTACCTTTCTGAACTGGCCTGCGGTCTGCACTCCCAAATTTTCGGTGAAGACCAAATCCTCTCACAAATCAAAACCGCGCTTGCCAACGCACGCGAAAACGGCACAACCGATGCAACGCTGGAGCTAGTCTTTCGCACTGCAATCACCGCAGCAAAAGCGGTCAAAACTCAGCTAAAACTCACCACCGCAGACCACAACATCGCGCTTGGCGCCGTTGCGCTGCTGCAAAAAACATTCGGGCAAAACCTGCACCAACTGCCCTGCCTTGTCATCGGCAGCGGAGAGATGGGTCGGCTGGCCGTGCAAGCCTTGCAAAATGCCGGTTGCACCGTCACCATGACGCTACGCAATTACCATAAAAAAGAAGCAATCGTTCCCGCCGGTTGTCGCGTGCTCAATTATGATGAACGCATGGCGCATCTCAACCGCTTCCGCGTCATCATCAGCGCAACGCTCAGTCCTCACCAAACCATCAAATACCACGAGCTACAGGCCGTACTCGATAACAATCCGCACACGTTCATCGATCTTGCCATCCCGCGAGACATCGACTGCAAGATCGCAACCCTGCCGCAAATCACCCTGTTCGGCCTCGACGATCTGTCTCTAACACCTTCCCCCTCCGTCCAAACACAGCAACAACAAGCCCGGCAGATTTTGCAGGAACACATCACCCAACTGGAACAGCAATCCGCCTTTCGGCCATGGATTCCCGCCTTGCAGACCATCAGCCGTTCCGTCGCACAAGACGCAGCGCAGCGCACCGCCGCCGGCGGCCGCGCACCGGTCGAAAAAGCCGTTGCAAAGCTGCTATACGGCCTGCGCGAACAACTTTCTCAGGAGCAGCTCCAACTCTGTATGGAAGCGCTGCTCCGCTCTGTCAACATCAGCAAACAAAAAGGAGAATCTTTATGAAACTATTCGTCATTGGCCTGGGGCCCGGCAATCAGGCACAAATCACCCCACAAGCGCTGCAAGCGCTGGCAGAAAGCCAGGTCATTGCCGGCTACACGGTTTATATCGACTTAATCGCACACTTAATCCAACAAAAAGAAATTTTAACCACCTCCATGAAGCAAGAGATTGACCGTTGCCGCATGGCAATCGAAGCCGCCGTCAGCGGCAAAACCGTCTCCATGGTGTGCAGTGGCGATGCCGGTGTATACGGCATGGCCGGCCTGATCTACGAGCTTAGCCAAGATTACCCGCCCATCGAAATCGAGGTCATTCCCGGCATCACTGCTGCCTGCAGCGGCGCTGCTGTACTAGGTGCACCATTGATGCACGACTTTGCCGTCATCTCCCTGAGCGATCTGCTCACCCCGTGGCAAAAAATCGAAGCCCGGATCCACGCCGCAGCACAAGCCGACTTTGTCATCTGTCTGTACAATCCCTCCAGCAAAAAACGCCACGATTATCTCGAAAAAGCTTGCCGCATCGTGCTGGGGTACCAATCACCCAACACCATGTGCGGCTATGTCAAAAGTATCGGCCGGGACGGCCAACACGCGCAAATTTTGTCCCTCGAACAACTGACAACCACACCGGTCAATATGTTCACAACCGTATACATCGGCAACTCCCAAACCAAAGTGATTGCCGGCAAACTGGTCACACCACGCGGCTATCAAGTGTAACCGTCACCGCATACGAAAGGAGCACACCCCGTGAAACAACTTTTGATCTTCGCCGGCACCACAGAGGGGCGCCAACTTGTGCAGGCACTCACCAACTATCAAGTCGAAATCCACGCCTGCGTTGCAACTGAATACGGCAAAGAAGTGCTTCCGCAAAACCCACAAATCACCGTCCACACCGGCCGTTTGACGCAACCGCAAATGGCAGCGTTTCTGCAAACACAACATTTTGCCTGCGTCATAGACGCAACTCACCCCTTCGCAACCGAGGTCACGCAAAACATCACGCAAGCCTGTCAGGCCACGCAAACTCCATACCTGCGCCTGCTGCGGCAAAGCGGCGCACACAACGAGTGCATCACCGTTGCCAGCACACAACAGGCCGCCGAATACCTAAATGGCACCCAGGGCAATGTATTACTCACCACCGGCAGCAAAGAACTTGCCGCATTTACCGCCGTCAACAATTTCAAAGAACGCCTGTATGCCCGCGTGCTTCCCATGGCCTCCGTCATAGAACAATGCACCGCGCTCGGTTTTACCGGCAAGCATTTAATCTGCATGCAAGGGCCGTTCTCACTTGAGCTCAACCGTGCGCTGTTGCGGCAAATCAATGCTTCTTATCTTGTCACCAAAGATTCCGGCAGCACCGGCGGCGTTGACGAAAAGCTTCAAGCAGCACAAGCCGAAAACGTCACGCCCATTCTCATCGGCCGTCCCATGCAAGAAACCGGCTGCGCCCCTGAGCAGGCGCTGCAAAAACTGGTGCACGATTTTACCTTGCAGAAAAAAGAAAATCACACCACACCGTACTTTCCTTTTTTCTGCAATATAAAAGACAAACGTATTCTGGTGCTAGGCGGCGGTAGCATCGCCCAACGGCGTATCGAAACTTTGTTGCCCTTCGGCTGTCACATCACCGTTATTGCACCACAATGCACCAGCGTACTGCAAATGCACGCTGCACACCGGCACATCACGCTGCAAAATCGCCCCTATCAATCCGGTGACTGCACCGGCTTTGATTTCGTCTTAGCCGCCACCAATGTTCCCACTGTCAACGAAGCCGCCGCACAAGAATGTCGCAACCATAGCATTCCAGTCAACCTATGCCACAACAAAACACTATGCGATTTTTATTTTCCCGCCATCGTTCGGCAGCAGCATCTGGTCGTCGGCATTTCCGCCAGCGGCGCAAATCACAGGCAGGCAAGCCAGGTCGCAGCCCGTCTGCGCGCCCACCAAACACAACTGCTATCAGAGGAGGACTAGCGCCATGTCAACAAAAACCGTGCGCATTGGCACGCGAGACAGCCAGCTGGCCATACTGCAAACACAACTGGTGTGCAACGCCATCACCGCCCGACACCCGCACATCGCCTTTGAACTCGTCCCGATGAAAACCACCGGAGACAAAATCCTGAACCAAACCCTCGATAAAGTCGGTGGCAAAGGCTTGTTCGTCAAAGAGCTCGATGCCGCGCTAATACACGGTCATGTCGATCTCTGCGTCCACAGTCTCAAAGACGTTCCTCCGCAAGATAACCCCGAACTTCCCCTTGCCGCCCTGTTGCAACGCGGCGATCCCAGAGATGCCCTCATCCTGCCACAAACTCAGAATTTCCCGGCATTTACTGCCCAAATCGGCACCTCCAGTCTGCGCCGCAAATTACAATTGCAATCCCTGTTCCCCAACTGCACCTGCACGCCTGTTCGCGGCAATATTCTTACGCGTCTCTCCAAGGCAGACAGTGGTGCATATTCCGCCCTGGTGCTGGCAAGCGCCGGTCTGCAGCGCTCTGGCCTTGCAGCGCGCATCAGCCGCATCTTTTCCGTTCAAGAAATGCTCCCCGCAGCAGGGCAGGGCATTCTGACCATACAAGCCCGCGCACAAGACCACTGGCCATTCCTCTCCGATGTCCACCACCCACCTACCGCAACCGCAGCTCTGGCAGAGCGCAGCTTTGTGGGCACACTGGGGGGCAACTGCTCTGCACCGGTAGCCGCTTACGCACAGGTCAACGGCAATGAGCTAAAACTCACTGGTCTGCACGCCCCTGCCGGCGATATTTTCTTCACAGACACCATCACAGGTCAAACCGACAAAGCAGAGCAACTGGGAGAAGAACTGGCACAACGCATGAAAGGCAGGCACAACGCATGAAACAACAAGGAAAAGTCTGGCTGGTCGGCGCAGGTCCCGGCGATCTCTCCTTATTTACATTAAAAGGCAAAACTATACTGGAGCAAGCCCAGGTCGTTTTATACGATAACCTGGTCAGCCCCGACATTCTCAGCCTCATTCCCTCCAATGCACAACGCATCGACGTTGGCAAACGTGCCGGCAATCACCCCATCCCGCAAGAAGAGATCAACCATCTGCTGTTGCAAAAAGCACAACAGGGTCTGCGCGTCGTTCGATTAAAAGGCGGCGATCCCTTTCTGTTCGGCCGCGGAGGCGAAGAACTTATGCTGCTCACACAGCATCAAATTCCCTTCGAAGTCGTTCCGGGCGTTTCCTCCGCGCTGGCCGTTCCTGCCTGCACCGGCATTCCTGTCACACACCGCGGCCTTGCTTCCTCTGTGCACATCATCACTGGGCACAAACAACAAAACCAACCCACAAATCTAGATTTCCCCATACTTGCCAAACTACAGGGCACACTGGTCTTCCTCATGGGCCTCTCCGAACTGGAAACCATCTGCACCGGCCTGCAAAATGCCGGCATGCCCGGCACCACGCCCGCCGCTGTCATCTCGCGTGGCTCCACCGCACATCAGCAGCAAATCCTTTCTGATCTGCAAACACTGCCACAACAGGCCGCAAATGCCAACCTACAACCCCCAGCAATCATTGTCATCGGCGCAGTCTGCACACTGGCAGAGCATCTGCACTGGAAAGATCTCCTGCCGCTTTCCCACAGTCATATTCTTGTCACAAGACCACGCACCGCCAGCTCCACGTTGGCACAACAACTGCGGCAATATGGCGCACAGGTCACTGAGCTCCCCGCCATCGCCATCGAATCCCTGCCAGACACCGCCGCACTGCACCGCCAACTGCAAACGCTCCACACCATCCACTGGATCGCCTTTACCTCCCCCACCGCCGTCTCCCTCTTTTTCGATCACCTCAAATCCCAGCGCATCGACGTGCGCACGTTAACGCACATGCAGTTTGCCGCCGTTGGGCCGGCCACACAGGCAGCCATCGAAGCCTACGGCATTTTCACCGCTTACACACCACCCACATACAACGCCCACGCACTTTTGCAAGGCCTTGCCAAAATCGTGCAACCCAATCAAACGGTTCTTCTACCCCGTGCACAGGCAGGCGTTCCGCTCCCTCCCACCCCCTTTCCTCTCATCGACCTCCCCATCTACCGCACCATTCCCCAAGCGCTCCTCTCTCATTCCACCATAGATGCCACGGCCGTCGCCTTTGCCAGCGCCTCTGCTGTAAACGCCTTTTGCAGGGCTATACCGCTCCAAAACCGCGCACATCTAACTGCATACTGCATCGGCCCACAAACCGCCGCACAAGCCAAAACCAACGGCTTTGCAAGCTGTATCACCGCTCCTCAGGCAACCATTTCCGCGCTGGTACAAACCATTGTTCAAACCGAAACCACAAACAAAGGAGTATAACCATGCAATTACTGCACCGAAGCCGCCGACTCCGCACAACACCCGTTCTGCGCGAGCTTGTGCGTGAAACACGCTGTTCCAAATCCTCGCTCATCTACCCGCTCTTTATCCAAGAGGGTCACAACATTCAAGCAGAAATCCCCGCAATGCCAGGGCAGTTCCGCTATTCACCGGACCGCCTCCCCTTTGCACTTGAGCAGCTTGCAAAACTGGGCATCCGCAGCGTGCTGCTGTTTGGCATTCCATTACACAAAGATCCGCAAGCCCACAGTGCTTATGCAGAAAACGGTGTCATCCAAACCGCCCTGCAAACCGCCAAACAAGCCTTCCCACAGTTCTGTTACATCACCGATGTCTGCCTGTGTGAATACACCTCACACGGCCACTGCGGCATGCTCAGCGGAGAAACCGTCGATAACGATGCCACCTTGCCCTTGCTTGCCAAAACAGCGCTGTCCCACGTGCAAGCCGGCGCAGATATCGTCGCTCCCTCCGACATGATGGACGGCCGCATCGCCGCAATCCGCACCGAGTTAGATTCCCACGGCTTTACGCAGATCCCAATTCTGTCCTACTCGGTCAAATATGCCTCCGCATTTTATGGTCCCTTTCGGCAAGCCGCAGATTCCGCCCCCGCCTTTGGCGACCGCAAAACATATCAGATGGATTACCACAACCGAAAAGAAGCCATCAAAAAAGCAGAACAAGATCTTGCGCAAGGCGCCGACATGTTGATGGTCAAACCGGCAATGGCCTATCTCGATATCGTGCGAGAGCTTGCCGACCGCTTCACCGTTCCCATCGCAGCATACAGCGTCAGCGGTGAATATTCGATGATCCAATCTGCCGCAGCCGCCGGTCTCATCGACAAAACCGCCATGATCTGCGAAACCGCCGTAGCCGCATACCGCGCCGGTGCAAACATTCTCATTTCCTACTTTGCCAAAGAGCTGGCACAATGCATCGACGAAGGGAGAATCGGCTAATGCCCCACCCCAAAGCTCTTTTCACACGCGCTCAACAAGCCATGCCCAGCAGCGCCACCCGCACCAATTCCGGCACCAACATACTCCTTCCCCGCTTTACCAAAAACCTAGCACAATCCACCAACGAAAGGAGCATCAGCTAATGCCCCACTCCACATCTCTATTCACACGAGCACAACGGGTCATGCACGACAACGCCACCTGCACCAATTCCGGCGCACACACGTTCTTTCCTCACTTGACCAAAAATCCAGCACAATCCACCAACGAAAGGAGCATCGGCTAATGCCCCACTCCACATCTCTATTCACACGAGCACAACGGGTCATGCCCGGCGGGGTCAACAGCCCCGTACGCGCCTTTGGACAAACAGGCCTCACCCCTCGTTTCATCGCTAAAGCCAACGGTGCCACCCTCACCGATGTTGACGGCAACACTTATCTTGATTGTGTCAACTCATTCGGTCCGGCAATTCTGGGGCACAACCATCCCAAAATCACACAGGCTATCACACAAGCAGTGCAAAACGGCACAAGTTTTGGTGCCTGCACCCAAGCAGAAGTAGAGATGGCCGAGCTGATCACCAGCCTAGTTCCCTCCGTTGAAATGATTCGTATGGTCAATTCCGGCACCGAAGCGGTCATGAGTGCCATTCGTACTGCAAGAGGGTATACCGGCCGCAACAAAATTCTCAAATTTGCCGGATGCTACCATGGTCATTGTGACACAATGTTGGTCAAAGCTGGTTCCGGTGCTATGACCACCGGTATACCCAACAGTGCCGGCGTACCATCCGGTTGCACGCAAGACACATTGGTCGCCAATTATAACGATTCTGTGAACACAGTGCATTTTTTTGATGTTTATGGTCCCGAAATCGCCGCAATTGTACTCGAACCAGTCGCTGCAAACATGGGTGTTGTCCTGCCTGACCCACAGTTTCTTTCCACTCTTCGCACACTGTGCGACCAGTACGGCGCCCTGCTCATTTTTGATGAAGTAATTACCGGTTTTCGCCTAGGGCTTGGCGGAGCACAGGCCCATTTTGGCATTACTCCCGACCTTACAACCTTTGGCAAAATCATTGGCGCCGGCCTGCCTGTAGGCGCATACGGCGGCAAACGAGAGATCATGCAAACCGTTGCCCCGCTTGGTTCTGTCTACCAAGCCGGCACGCTCAGCGGCAATCCCGTGGCAATGGCAGCCGGCCTGGCACAATTGACTGAACTGAAAGAAAACCCGCAGATCTACACACATCTCAACACACTTGGCGAGCGCCTGCGCAGCGGTCTTCAAGCAATCCTAACACAGTTTGGCAAGCCATACACTGTCACCGGTATCGGCTCACTCTGTTGCCTGTTTTTCACACCACAACCTGTAATAGATTACGACACAGCAAGCGCTGCAAACACCGCACAATACGCCGCTTTTTTCCGGCATATGCTGCGCTGTGGCATTTATCTTGCACCGTCACAGTTTGAGGCAATTTTCCTTTCAAACGCACATACGCAAGCCAATATCGACAAAATTTTACACGCAGCATACACCTTTTTTGAAACTGAAACAAATACCTAACGGAGGGATGATATGAAACAAATTTTCTGCATCGGCATCGGGCTGGGCAACCCACAAACCTTGACCATACAAGCAAAAGATGCGGTCGAATCATGCGATTTGCTCATCGGCGCAAATCGCATGCTAGCTGCGTTTGATTACCACCCATGTGCCACATATTCCTCCTATCAAACGGCAGAAATCTGCACTTATATCACCCAAAACCCGCAGTATCAAACTATCGGTCTGCTCTTTTCCGGCGATACCGGCTTTTATAGCGGCGCAAAGGCATTCACAGAACAATTCTCCCAGCATGCTCAAAGCAAAGACTATCAACTGACCCATATCTGCGGCATCAGCAGTCTATCGTATTTCTGCGCCAAACTGCAAACGCCTTGGGACGATGCTGCCATTTTAACCCTGCACGGCAGAGAAACTCCGTGGCTCTCCACCATACAAACGCACCGAAAAACCTTTTTGCTAACAGGCGGCGCGTTTCCGGTGCAAACCATTTGCCGCACCTTGTGCGAATACGGTCTGGAGTATGCCGCTGTATCGGTAGGCAGCAATTTATCCTATGAAAACGAGTCAATTATACACGGTTCAGCGCAAGAGCTGACTCAGCGCGACTTTCCGCAGTTAAGCGTCATGCTCATCGAGCATAACGCACAACCACCTCTGGTAAGCTGCGGCCTGCCCGACGAAGCGTTTATACGCGGAAAGGTGCCTATGACTAAAAGTGAAGTGCGGGCATTGGTTCTCTCAAAACTGGCACTACGCGCACAAGATATCGTATACGACATCGGCGCGGGCACCGGCTCAATTGCAGTAGAAATTGCTCTGCAAATTCCAAACAGCTGCGTTTATGCCATCGAGCGTAACCCCGAAGCACTCGATCTGATCGCACAAAACAAACTGCAGTTTTGTGCACAAGCACTGCAAATCGTTAGTGGCACCGCACCGCAAACACTGGTAGACTTACCCGCCCCCACCAAGGCATTCATCGGGGGCAGCGGCGGTAATTTACGCGAAATTTTCACCTGTTTGCTTGAAAAAAATCCCATCGTACGCTTTGTCATTACAGCAATTTCTCTTGAAACTTTAACGCAAACACTAAAATTTTTTCAGGAACTGGAAATTCCCGTGCTGGACATCACACAGGCCAGCATTGCCAAAGCGCGCAAAATGGGGGGCTATCACATGATGATGGGGCAAAACCCTGTTTATCTAATCACCGCACAGCGCAACAAGGAGACTACACAATGAAGTTACCAAGACTACTACTATGCGCCCCTTCCAGCGGCAGTGGAAAAACAACCGTAACCTGTGGCTTACTGCAAGCATTCATCAATCATGGCCAACGGGTTTCTGCTTTTAAATGCGGGCCTGATTTTATTGATCCCATGTTTCATAGTCAGGCAATCGGTGCGCCCGCCGGCAATCTAGATCCCTTTTTGATGACAGAACAGATCATGTGCCACCTGTTATGCAAAAATAGCGCACAGGCCGAACTGGCAGTGCTTGAGGGTGTGATGGGGTATTACGACGGCCTAGGCGGCAACACCACGCAGGCCAGCACCTATTCTGTTGCCTGCGCCACACAAACCCCCGCTGTTTTGGTTGTCAATGCCAAAGGGCTCTCTACTTCTGCCGTTGCACTCACCGCAGGCTTCTGTAATTACACTACTCCTCATACCATCTCTGGCGTAATCTTTAACCAAATTTCTCCCATGCTTTATCCCCGTCTAAAAGAACTGGTGGAAACACAGTTACCCGTGCGGGTATACGGCTATCTGCCTCTTATGCCTGCATTGACACTCCAAAGCCGTCAATTGGGTCTGATTCCCGCGCATGAGCTTCCGCAGATTCAACACAAATTACAGCAGTTGGCTGCACAAACTGCTCAGACTATTGATCTGCAAGGCTTGCTACAGCTTGCCGCCACAGCCCCAGAATTAGAAGATAACACACCATTCACCATGCCACCATCCAAACAACACATCAAAATTGCCGTTGCACAGGACAATGCTTTCTGCTTTCATTACCGAGATAATTTTGCTTTGCTCAGGCAACTTGGTGCAGAGCTTATTCCCTTCTCTCCGCTGCAAGACAGAACTCTGCCGCCTAATATTCACGGGCTAATGCTGGGCGGCGGCTATGCCGATCTGTACGCCGATGCTTTGCATGAAAACCGCACCATGCACCAAAACATCTATTCTGCTTTAAAATCAGGTCTACCATGCATTGCTCAGGGTAGCGGATTTTCCTATCTGCACCAAAGTATGGCGAATCCACAGGGCATCCACAAAGAAATGACTGGTTTTTTACCAGGCTCTGTGCATACCGAGAAAACCCTGCAACATTTTGGTTATTTTACACTCACAGCACAACAAAACACCCTATTATTATCAAAAACAGAATCCATGCCCATTCATGAATTCCACTATCAGCGCAGTAATCATGCAGGCAATGCCTGCATTGCTATAAAACCGCGCAGCGGCGCAACACACGCTTGCATTCAAGCCCTGAAAAATACTTGGGCTGGCTTTGCCCATCTACATTTTTATTCCGCCCCATACACCGCACAGCGTTTTGTTTCCGCCTGCCACCAACAACAGGAGGACTGCATATGAACCATTTACAAACACAACTTGATCAGATTCAACCGCTGCACCAGCATGCCATGAAACTGGCACAGCAGCGTTGGAACAGCATCGCCAAACCAATCAACGGCCTGGGACTGCTGGAGCAAGTCATCACACAAATTGCAGGTATCACCGGCAACTCCAAAATTGAACTTTCACGTCGCTGTGCCGTTGTGTTCTGCGCAGATCACGGCATTGTTGCAGAAGGTATCTCTCAAACCGGGCAGGAGGTCACTACACTGGTTGCCAAGCGTCTTGCCTCCTCATCACACACCACACTCACCATTATGGCAAACAGCGCCGGTGCAGACGTACTCCCGGTTGATATCGGCATTTCACAAACGGCGCAAATCACAGGACTCCTCAATCACAAAATTGCTTTGGGTACACAAAATTTTTTGCACCAACCTGCTATGACGCTCGATCAGGCACTTGCCGCTCTGCAAACTGGCATTACACTGGCTGGTCAATTTAAAAAACAAGGCTACCATCTGCTTGCAGCGGGAGAAATGGGCATTGGCAACACTACCTCTGCCGCAGCCATTACAAGTGTTCTGTTGCAAAAACCACCCAAACAAGTCACCGGCAAAGGTGCAGGGTTATCCGCGACACAGTTGGCACACAAAATTTCAGTCATTGAACAAGCGTTATCTATGCACACCCCAGATCCCAACGACCCCCTTGACATACTGTGCAAGGTCGGAGGATTTGACATCGCCGGCATGGTAGGACTATTCTTAGGCGGCGGCATTTATCGAATTCCTATTCTGATTGATGGCTTAATTTCCAGCACAGCAGCACTGCTAGCTGCCACACTTTGCCCAGCTATTATACCGCACCTCATCGCTACGCATATTTCAGCCGAACCTGCAGCGGCTATGATTCTACAACGTTTGAGACTTACACCACTCCTCTGCTGTAACTTGGCGCTGGGCGAAGCCACCGGTGCAATCGCCACACTTCCCCTGCTTGACATGGCTCTACAAGTCTACCAAAAGATGGACACCTTTACACAGTTTCAGATGCAACCCTATCAGCCTTTATCTTAATGAAAGAAAGCAGTGACACAATGCAAATCTTCGTCTATGGCGGCGCAGCTAGCGGAAAATCAGAATATGCCGAACAGCTTGCAGTCAAGATTGCCAAAAAGGCAAACGCACCTCTGGTTTACCTTGCCACATTATACGCACACGATGCCGAAAGTCAACAACGCATTGCACGGCACCAACAGCAGCGAGCCGCACAACATTTTCTCACAGTCGAAGCGCCCTTCGCGATCGATAAACTCACCCTTCCGCCAGACAGCGTTGTCCTGTTGGAATGTTTATCCACCCTTCTGGCAAATGAGTTATTCCTACGCAAAAACAATACTTATAATTCCGCTGCACTGCTGCAAAACATCTCAGCATTAGAGAAAAATTGCCATGCCTGCATCCTGGTTTCCAACAGCGTCTTCAGCGATGGCACCACCTATGATCCTCAAACAACCCATTATTTGACTGAGTTAGGCTTTTTGCATCAAGCAATCTGCCATACCGCAGACCAAATCTACGAAGTTGTCTGTGGAATTCCAATCCAATACCGAAAGGAGAAGTGCTGATGCGTATTCTGCGCAGCTTTTGCATTGCACTTGGTATGTATTCCATTCTCCCTGTTCCAAAACTCTCATGGAAACCACAGGATATGCGCTATTCACTGTGTTTCTTGCCGATTGTCGGCTTGTTGATTGGTCTTTTGGGGCTGGGCTGGTTCTTTCTGTGCCAATGGCTTCACATCGGTACCGTATTGTTTGCCTGTGGTCTTACCGCTCTACCGTTGCTGCTCAGCGGCGGCCTGCATTTCGATGGCTATTGCGACACAATCGATGCCCTCAGTTCTCGCCAGCCAACAGCACAAAAGCTCAAAATTCTGCAAGACCCGCACATCGGCACTTTTGCCGTATTGTTTGCAGGGTTATATTTGCTGCTATACACCGGCTGTACCACGCAGCTTTCAGACAATTTGCCCGCTGTGCTGCTGGTTCTGTGTTCATTCGTACTATCGCGCAGTCTCGGCGGCTTTGCAGCCGTTGTATTTCCCAGCGCCAAACCACAAGGCCTGCTGCAAACGTTTCAAAATAGTGCACAAAAATACACCGCCATCACTATAAACATTGCAATCTTTGCTGTTACCTCTGTTGCGATGTGCTCCATCCAATGGTTTATCTCTCTTTTTGCCTTGGGTGGTGCGCTACTAACTCTACTATATATCAAACGTATGTGCCGGCGACAATTTGGTGGCATCACTGGCGACATTGCCGGCTATCTCATCACCTTGTGCGAGCTAATTTCCTTAATCGGTATTACCTTCGGCAGTCTACTAGAAAGGGCGGTGTTTTAATATGACCTTAATCATCGGTGGTAAATATCAGGGCAAATCTGCCTACGCAATACAATTATGCGGCGCCGATGCCACTATTGCAAACGGTGCTATCTGTACCGAGCAGGAATATCTCAACTGTACCATTTTAGATAATCTGCATCTGCACCTTGCACGCCTGTTGCAAAAAAAGTTTTCACTGGCACAAATCATGCAACAACTGCAAGCGCTATGTGCACAAAATCCTTCCATCTGTATCATCTGCGATGAGGTAGGCTGCGGCGTTGTGCCAATGAGCACCCATGACCGCTTATACCGAGAAACCGTCGGGCGCATCTGCTGTATGCTTGCACAGCAGGCACAGCAGGTCATACGCGTCGTCTGCGGTCTGCCTATACCACTCAAGGGGTAACATTATGCTATATCTGTTGATTTCTATCATGTCACTGGCAACCGGTTTTCTGCTTGATCTCTGTTTTGGAGATCCCCACTGGCTGCCGCATCCCGTGCGTCTCATTGGCAAGCTCATTCTATTTCTTGAGCGTATCCTATACCGCAGCAATTCCAAGCAAACCACGCAACGTCTGTCCGGTGCCATTCTGGTCTTCTTGGTATGCAGCATCTCCACCACGGTGCCACTTGCCATTCTGCTTGCCGCACATCAGATCCACCCTGTACTGCATTATGTACTCGCCTCACTATTTTGTTACCAAATCTTAGCGGTCAAAGCCCTGAAGAGAGAAAGCACACAGGTCTATGCCCAACTCAAACAAAACAATCTGCCCGCTGCCCGCACAGCACTCTCCCGCATCGTTGGGCGTGACACTGCACAACTCACACCTAAGCAAATTGCAAAAGCCGCCGTTGAAACCGTTGCTGAAAATACCTGCGACGGCGTCATCGCCCCGCTATTCTTTCTGCTGCTGGGTGGAGCGCCGCTTGGATTTTTCTACAAGGCCGCCAACACCATGGACTCCATGCTGGGCTACCGCAACGACCGCTATCGTAATTTCGGTACACCTGCCGCGCGGCTTGACGACGTTTTAAACTACCTGCCCGCGCGCATCTGTGCCAGATTGATGCTGCTGGCAGTTTGGGCATGCGGTTTTGATTCCAAAGCAGCACATGCAGTCTATCGCCGCGATCATCGCAATCACGCAAGCCCCAACAGCGCTCATGCTGAAGCCGTTTGTGCCGGCGCACTGCATATTCAACTTGCAGGAGATGCCTATTATTTCGGCAAACTGCACCACAAACCCACCATCGGCAATAACGATCGTTCCATCCAGGCAGAAGACATCTGCCGTGCCAACCGACTGTTATATGTCACCGCGAGTTTTGGTATAGTGTTTGCGCTTTTGATTAAGATTTCGCTATTCTTATTTTTACGATTCTAACGGGAAAAGGAGGTGCAAACCATGCACCCACGCCAACATGGCGGAGATCTTTATACTTTCTCCGCAGAGCAACAAACACAGCTATTAGACTTTTCAGCCAATGTAAACCCCCTAGGGCTACCTCCCCAAGTAAGAGATGCCGCAATCTGTGCCATTGATGATTGCACACATTACCCCGACCCCTACTGCCGCGCTTTAACACAAGCATTGGCAGCACATCACAACTTAAATCCAAATCAAATCATCTGCGGCAACGGCGCAGCTGATTTGATTTATGGGTTTGCACTGGCTCAAAAGCCCAAACGAGCTGCATTGCTTTCTCCCACCTTTTCAGAGTATTCAGCCGCCCTGCAGCAAACCGGCTGTCAGATAATATCGATTCCTTTAACAAACGAGCAAAACTTTGCCTTCACAGAAGAAACGCTAGATGCTATCCGCAACAGTATCCCGCGAATTGAGCTTCTCATGCTATGCAACCCCAACAACCCAACCGGCAGTCTGATTCCTCCGGCTTTGTTGTTGCAAACACTGGATTTATGCACAAAAAATGGGGTGTTTTTGTTTGTAGATGAATGTTTTCTGCCACTCACAAGCAATTTTGAAACGCACAGCCTACTGTCTCTTTGCAACAATCATAACAATCTATTTATATTACATGCGTTTACAAAACAATATGCAATGCCAGGACTTCGCCTAGGCTATGCAATTACCAGTAATAAGCAACTGCGTAGTGCACTGCACAACCACCGTCCCCCCTGGTCCGTTTCAATCCCAGCACAAAAAGCAGGACTTGCTGCCCTGAAATGTACCGATTATATCGAACAAACCAAAGTATTGATTGAACAGGAGCGCATATTTTTGACCTCAGAACTGCAAAAAAGAGGTATTCTGGTATACCCTTCTCAGACAAATTTTTTGCTGTTTTACAGTCCATTGCCATTGGCACAATTGTTATTAAAACACAATATTTTAATTCGAGACTGCAAAAATTTCCAAAACCTCGGGTCGGGATATTTCCGCATTGCGGTACGCACACACGCAGAAAACATCACGCTGCTAAATGCCCTTGACCAAATCCATCAGGAGGTGATGTAATGGCTCGGCGCATTATGATACAGGGCACCATGTCCAGTGTTGGCAAAAGTTTGTTAACAACAGGATTGTGCCGTATTTTTAAGCAGGACGGCTTACGTGTAGCACCATTTAAATCACAAAATATGGCGCTCAACTCGTTTGTAACAGCACAGGGACTAGAGATGGGTCGGGCACAGGTGATGCAATGTCAGGCAGCCGGTATTGAGCCTGATGTACACATGAACCCAATTCTATTAAAACCCACCGACGAAATCGGCTCACAGGTCATCGTCAACGGAGAGGTAATAGGCAACATGAGCGCCAAAGCATACTTTGCCTATAAAAAGCAGCTGGTTCCGGTCATTCTGGAGGCATTTCACGCACTGGAACAACAGTATGATATCATCGTCATCGAAGGGGCAGGCAGTCCGGCAGAAATCAATTTAAAAAACGAAGATATCGTCAATATGGGGCTCGCACAACTGATAAACGCTCCCGTTTTACTGGCAGGCGATATCGACCGCGGCGGCGTATTTGCCGCACTTTACGGTACAGTGATGTTACTGCCCGAAGAAGAGCGTCGGCGCATTAAAGGGTTTCTGATTAACAAATTTCGTGGCGATAAAAATCTCCTGGCTCCCGGCCCTGAAATGCTCACGCAACGCACACAGATTCCCGTATTGGGTGTAATCCCCCATTTGTCCGTTGACCTGGAGGACGAAGACAGTGCAACAGACCGCTTTGCCCGCACCAGCCAAACATCTGCTGTGCTGGAACTTGCAGTCATCAAACTGCCAAAAATCTCAAATTTCACCGACTTTTATCCCTTTGAACAAATCGACGGCGTAGCAGTGCGGTATATCACCACACCAGCGCAATGGGGCAACCCAGACTGCGCATTTGTGCCAGGCAGCAAAAATACATTAGAAGATCTACGCTGGCTGCGCCAAAGCGGACTGGAAGCCTGCATCAAAAAACATACAGCTAGCGGCAAGCCCGTTTGGGGCATTTGCGGGGGATATCAAATGCTGGGGCAAAACATCAGCGATCCCTGCGGCGCAGAAGGCGGCGGTGCTCTACGAGGCATGGAGCTATTACCAATCGATACTGTTTTCAAACCACAAAAACACTGCGCACAAACCAGCGGCCGCTTTGCTCCCTTGCAAGGTGTGTTCGCACCGCTCAGTAACCTGCCGTTTCACGGTTATGAAATTCACATGGGCAGCACACAGCGCGCCGGCAATGCTCCCCCGCTTGCAATCTTACAAAATGGTAGTCCAGACGGTGCACAACTCGGCACGGTTTACGGCACCTATGTGCACGGTATTTTTGATGACAGCGCCGTTGTCAACGCACTGTTGCAGGCATTGCTGCAGGCAAAAGGCTATAGTGGCAATATGCCCACCGTAGTTGACTTGCACAGACACAGAGAATCACAGTTCGATCAGCTTGCACAGGCAATGCGGCAACATGTAGACATACAGCAAGTTTATCAAATCATGGAGGAATTCACATGAACGGTCTAACTCATATTTATTGTGGAGATGGCAAAGGTAAAACAACTGCCGCCATGGGACTTGCCCTGCGTGCAGCAGGCAACGGCTGGCGAGTATTCATCCTGCAGTTTTTAAAAGGCGGCCCAACGGGCGAATTAAATATTCTGCTCAAGCAGCCAAATGTAACGGTTTTACGTGGCAAACCAGACACTCCATTTACCTGGAATATGTCCGCAGAGCAAAAGCAGTCAGTCACTACGTACCAAACAGAACAACTCAAATTGGCCATTGCTCGGGCAAAAGCAGGCGAATGCGACCTGCTCATTTTAGACGAAGTCATGGCAGCATGCAATCAAAATATGGTAGATGCCACACTGCTGCAACAGTTCATCGAACAAAAACCACCGGCGCTAGAACTGGTGCTCACCGGCCGAAATCCCGCACCTTACATGCTACGACAAGCCGATTACGTAACAGAAATGAAAAAGATCAAACACCCGTTCGATGCAGGCATTCCTGCGCGTCTGGGTGTGGAATGGTAGGTAAAATATGATACAACTTGAACAAATCTCCCCTGAAAAGATCGAACAGCGCAGCTTTGAAATCATTGAACAGGAACTGGGCGGAATCACGCTGGACCCACTTCAGGCTCCAATCATTAAACGGTGTATTCACACCTCTGCAGATTTTGACTATGTGCAAAATCTGGTATTTTCTCCCCACGCGGTAGAACGTGCTCATCAGGCACTGAAAAATGGCGCCTGCATCGTAACAGATACCCAGATGGCAAAAGCAGGCATCAATAAAACAGCGCTTGCAAAACTCGGGTGCGAAACCTTCTGCTTTATGGCAGATGAAGACGTAGCTCGCACGGCAAAGGCGCAGGGTACTACCCGTGCAATTGCCAGCATGAACAAGGCAGCCACACTGGGCCGCCCTACCATTTTTGCCATTGGCAATGCGCCAACTGCATTGGTGCGTCTATGCGAACTGATGGAACACGGCCTAACACCTGCGCTGATCATCGGCGCACCCGTAGGGTTTGTCAATGTGGTAGAAGCAAAAGAACTGCTGCTACGTAGCCATATCCCGCACATCGTGGCCAGAGGACGCAAGGGGGGCAGTACGATTGCCGCAGCTATTTGTAACGCATTGCTTTACAGCATTGTAGACAGAGAATAGATGTCTAAATGAATCACTATGAACTATTTTAGGTTGAAATTAGAAGTAATTGTATGATATACTAATATCGGTTTCATTCCATTTGTTGCGGCAGCTAAACTCTGAGCAATATGGTAATTTTGAAAAAGGAGAAAAGGATTATGAAAAAAGTAATTATGAACAAAAAGCTACTTTCTGCTTTGCTTATCGCAGCAATTTTAACTGGTATTTTTTCCATTTTTTTGCAAACCACTACGGTTTCAGCACATGAAGCAGACGCAACCTGGGGCGCAGCGTCAGGTGATCTTGCACGCACTTATCAAAACTGGATTCAACAATATGACGGACAACAGTATCCCTATGGAGTGCGAGACAGTTTGTATGGATTGACCTACGGCGGAACAGATATGCACGGCAATTCCTATGCATCGAAAAGCTCTCCTACTACCAGAGGTTCTTATACATACAATGGGCAAGTCCAATCTGGTTTTAACTACACCAATGTATCCGGTAACTTCGTAATCGTGCAACGCGGTTCTGGCGGAGTTACGATGGAGTCTTGGTATGAGCATGAAACAGCAAAAGATCCCGTCATCACCCAAAACACAAACACAAATGTAACACCAACTTTTACTTATACCGGCAGAGACGGCACAACTTATGATTCCTCTACAAAACCTACCTCCCCAGGTAAATACACCGTCACTGCAAAAGGTGGGGATGACAAAGCCTTATACCTGCTAGGCTGGAGCGCAACAGCAGACTTTGAAATTTTTCCTGGATATCAGATTACGTATATGGATGGAACAAATCCATTTGACAAATGGGCAGATGGATTTACCCCAATATCGGTTTATCAAGACGGTCAAACCGTCACCCTGCCAACCACAGGCAATATAACTGTACCAGAGGGCAAAATTTTCTCTGGCTGGTATGACAATGAAGGCTTAACAGGCAATCCTGTCACAGAAATTTCCGCAGATGCAACCGGCAACAAAACGTTTTACGCCAAGTGGGATAACCAGACATACACCGTTTCGTTTATGGATGGCAACGATACATTCTCCCTCTGGCTGGGAGATTATATCCCAAACGCAACCTACACCTTTGGTACCGGCATGCAACTCCCTCTCGCAGAAAATATAAACAATCCGCTGGGCAAACGCTTTATAGGCTGGTACGCTGATGCAGCGCTAACCGGTAACGCCATCACCAGCATCGGTACTACTGAAACCGGTAATAAAACCTTCTATGCACAATGGGAAGACATAGAATATACCATTACTTTTAAAAACGGCAACGCCGATTTTGATTTATGGAATACCGGCTTTACCGCGCCAACCACCTATAAAAACGGTATACAGGTAACGTTGCCAACCACGGCCAATTTTGCCATACCGGCCAATAAAGTATTTGATGGCTGGTATGAAACAGCCGATTTTTCCGGAACGACTGTAACAGAGATTCCTGCAAACACATACGAAAACAAAACTTTTTACGCAAAATTCGTAGATGCTATTGAAAGTGTAACACTCACTGGTACCAGTACCAACAGCCTTGAGACTAATCAAACAAACCGGATTCAGGCAGGCAATACTGTAACCTACACCTATGAACTTACAAACACCGGCAATGTACCAGCAACCAATTTTACATTTGCCATCGAATTACCGCAAGACATCGTTCCCGATGCTGCTGATACAACCACCAGTGGTATACAAAAACAAATTTCACCTGTAAGAACACTTACAAGAGCTGCAACAACCCAAACTCTACAATATACACTCAACCTGCCCGTAGGCCAAAACGCAACCGTAACAGTAACTGGCACTGTTCCAGAAAACAGTACCATTGCAGGTAATTCCTTTACAGCAACCGCAACATTGGCCGGCAACGCCACCGGTGATGTTATTTGTACACTAAACCATCAAGTTTCACAAGGCAGCGCTAGCATAGAAGTCATTGACGATATAGATGCAACACTGCAACTAATCGATGCAACAATTACCGTAACAGGTCCAATAGAATGGAGCAATCCAAATACCTACACGTTGACAACCACAGATCTGGGAACACAACTGCCAAATCTTCCATTGGGTACTTATGAATTTACCCAAACCACTGCACCGCAAGGCTATACTCTTCCAGAAAATAACACTGTGCGTTATTCTTTAATTTCAGATGGAGATGTGATTACACACCAAATTGCAAATGCAAAGATTATCATCCCAGAAGAGCCAATGGTACCTGCCGGAGAAACGCAAACAAATCTTGGTTCTGTACAAACCGGTGATCACACTGCATGGATATTATATAGCAGCCTGTCAGTAATTTCACTCGTTATGATTGCTGCGTTACTCAAACGAAATCGTAAAAAGGTGTAACAAAAAATCCGTATCTGCATGATACGGATTTTTTTAAGTACGTTTGATAAATTCATGTTTACATCGCGTGCAAATAATTTGAATTTTACCCCTTCCTTTTGGCACTCGCAACACAGCCTTGCAGCTTGGGCATTTATAATATCGATGTGCAGGGTCCTTCACTTTGGTTTTAACAAAGCCGACACGGCTTTGAAACGGGTGCAGCAACTTCAAAAACTGCTCGTTTTCTTTCCGTCGGGCCTGCAAATTGCGCGAGAGCATACGCCAAACACTCAATCCCAACGGAATATAGCAAAAATATCCCAAATACCAAACCGGCGTAAAGCGCATCACAATCGAGATCAAAACTGATAAAATCAACAACGCAATATTCAACTGATCATTGCCATATCTACCCTGCAAAAATCTTGCCAATCTGCCCATCATACATCATCAACTACCTTTTTGTCTATATCGTTGCGCTTATTATAACAAAACCAAACAAAAAAATGATGAAATTTTTGATAACAACGCACACGTCTGACATCGAAACACAAAAAATTAAAAATAATACTTGACCTAAAGTAACGTTTAAGTGTTACAATAAGTGCAGAAAAATACAAAACAGGAGGATCTTTGTATGTTAGGCAATTTTTCCTATTATAACCCCACAATCCTGCATTTTGGTGAAGATGCAATGACGCACCTGGCCAATGAGCTAACAAAATACGGAAACAAAGTGCAGCTATGCTACGGAGGTGGCTCCATACGCAAAAATGGCATTTACCAGCAGGTTCTGCAGGCGCTTGAGCAAGCCGGCAAAATTGTAGTGGAAGACGCCGGCGTCATGCCAAATCCTACCGTAGAAAAACTGTACGAAGGCTGCAAAATCGCCCGTGAAAATCATGTAGATTTAATCCTGGCAGTAGGCGGCGGCTCTGTGTGTGACTATGCAAAAGCTGTTTCAGCCGGCGCTTACTGCGAAAGCGACCCTTGGGAAACGTATTTCATCAAGCAGGCTCCGGTACAAAATAAGATGATTCCCGTTGGCTACGTGCTAACAATGGTTGGTACCGGCTCCGAGATGAATGGCGGCTCAGTCATCACCAATCACGCCACCAAGCAAAAAATCGGCCGTGTATTTGGCAGCGAAGCATATCCAAAATTCTCAATTCTCAACCCAATCTTCACCTATACACTGCCGCAATATCAAATGACAGCAGGTTTTTATGATATTTTCAATCATATTACCGAGCAATATTTTTCCGGTGAAGATGACAATACTTCAGACTACCTCATGGAAGGCCTCATGCGTTCGCTGATTCACTCGTCACGCATTGCAGTAAAAAATCCCACAGACTACGAAGCCCGCAGCAATATCATGTGGACAGCCACCTGGGCACTGAACACACTTGTCTCCAAAGGCAAAGCCACCGACTGGATGGTACACATGATCGGGCAATCCATCGGCGCATACACCGATGCAACACACGGCATGACGTTGGCCGCTGTTTCCATGGCGTATTACCGCCATATTTGCCCGCATGGCCTGCAAAAATTTGTCCGCTTTGCGCAAAACGTATGGAACGTAGATCCACAGAATAAAACCGACACAGAAGTTGCACAGGCAGGCCTTGCCTGTATGGAGCGCTGGATGCAAGAAATCGGCCTTGTGATGCGCATCTCCGAGCTGGGCGTAACCGAAGAAATAATTCCAGGAATCGCAGACGGCGTCTTCCTCAAAACAGGCGGTTACAAAGCGCTGTCTCGCCAAGAAGTGGTCGATATCCTGCACGCAAGCATGTAAAAATAAATAAAGAAGGCTGCCAGCAATCAGCAGCCTTCTTTTTATTTTGCTATTTTATCCAACAGCTCCAAAATTTCCGCAATTTTTTCTGATTCATTGCCCTGCGCAAAAGCATCTTTTACGCAACCGGCAAGATGCGCCTGCAAAACCGCCTTGTTGGCCTTTTTTAAAATGGCCTGCACAGCCAGCAGTTGATTCGAAATATCCATGCAATAGCGGTCTTCTTCCACCATTTTCAGCAGACCATCTAACTGCCCTCTCGCCGTTTTCAGCAGCGGCACAACCGTCTGTTTATCTGCTTTCATACGCTCCCCCTGCCTTTACTAAGCCTGAATGTCAATCACTTCAAAACCGGCCTCATTCACAGCACGGCATAACGCCTGTTCATCTACCGGCTCGCTCAACTCCAACACTGCACATTTTTGCTCCAAATCCACTGTAGCCTGCACACCGGCAAAACCGTTTAAAATCTTCTCTACAGTTGCTTTGCAGTGTCCACAGCTCATACCATTGATTTTCATTATTCTCTTCATGATTGCTTTCTCTCCTTGTTTTATCATCGGTGCCTGTGCCGGCACAGCATTCGGTTTAAAAAACTTCAGTCGCAGCGCATTGAGCACCACACACACCGAGCTCAAACTCATTGCAGTCGCGCCAAACATCGGGCTAAGTGTCCAGCCCAGCACGCCAAAAAACACGCCGGCCGCCAACGGAATCCCAATACAATTATAGAAAAATGCCCAAAACAGATTTTCCTTAATATTGGTGATGGTCGCTTTGCTCAACCGAATCGCCGTTACCACGTCCAGCAAATCGCTGCGCATCAAAACAATGTCTGCCGATTCGATCGCAATATCCGTACCCGCACCAATCGCAATGCCCACATCTGCCCGCGCCAATGCCGGCGCATCATTGATACCGTCACCCACCATGGCAACCCGCTGTCCCGTTTCCTGCAATGCACAAATATGCCGTTCTTTATCCTGCGGCAAAACCTGTGCGGCCACACGGTCAATTCCCAGCTGCTGCGCAATGGCCTGCGCTGTTTTTGGGTGATCACCGGTCAGCATCATAACATCAACGTGCATCTGTCGAAGCTGTGCAATTGCTTGCGCACTTGTTGGTTTTACCACGTCTGCTGCGGCAATTACTCCCAGCAAACGACTGCCCACGGCAAAAAACAGTGGTGTTTTCCCCTGCTGTGCAAGCGTTTCACTCACCTCAGTAAAGTCGCCTCCATCGGCATACTGTGACACAAAGGCCAAATTCCCCGCATAGCAAAGCTGCTCATTGATCACTGCTGTAACGCCCTGCCCTGGTACGGCTGAAAACTGCGTCACCTGCAACTCTGCAATCCCCTTCGCCTGTGCATATTGTGTCACCGCCTCTGCCAGCGGGTGCTCCGATGGCGCTTCGATAGACGCCGCCACTGTCAGTAACGCCTGTTCGGTAACACCCTGCGTAGGCAACACATCCGTCACGGTCGGTTTCCCCTCGGTGATAGTCCCGGTTTTATCAAGCACAACGGTTTTGATGCTGTGCGCTGTTTCCAGTGCTTCAGCAGATTTAATCAAAACGCCGCATTGCGCCCCCTTACCCATACCCACCATAATCGCCACAGGTGTTGCCAATCCAAGCGCACAAGGGCACGAGATCACCAACACCGAAATACCAATCGACAGCGCAAACGCAAACGATGCCCCCAATACCAACCAAACAACCATCGCCAGCACCGCAATTCCAATCACAACCGGCACAAACACACCGCTGATTTTATCCGCCAGCTTGGCAATCGGTGCTTTTGAAGCGCTTGCGTCCTCCACCAGCTGAATGATCTGCGCCAACGTTGTGTCCTGTCCCACACGCTCTGCCCGCATCTCAAACGCACCCGCCTGGTTCACCGATGCTGCCATTACACGGTCGCCCACCTGTTTTTCTACCGGCATACTCTCACCGGTCAGTGCAGACTGATCCACAAACGAGCTTCCCTTTGTTACAACACCGTCTACCGGTATGCGCTGCCCTGGTCTGACCAAAACACAATCACCGGCCACCACTTCCGCAACGGGAATCTCCAACTCCTGTCCTTCACGCAATACCGTTGCCATTTTTGGTGCCAAATCCAGCAATTTCGCAATTGCGTCAGAGGTTTTTCCCTTTGATTTGGCTTCCAAAAATTTTCCCAGCGTAATCAACGCCAAAATCATAGCCGCCGACTCAAAATACAGCTCCATTCCATAATGGTGCGCTGTCGTCAAATCCTGCTGTCCCAGCGCAACCCCAATGCGATAAATGGCATACACACCATAAATCAACGCCGCACCAGAGCCAATCGCAATCAACGAATCCATATTCGGGTGCAACCGAATCAGATTGCGAAAGCCCGACTGATAATAGACGCGATTCACATAAACGATGGGCAGCGTGAGCAAAAACTGCGTCAATGCAAAGGTCAGCATATTCTGCGCACCAACAAAACATGCAGGCAGTGGCAATCCCACCATATGTCCCATTGAAAGATACATCAACGGTATCAAACAGATAAACGAAACAACCAACCGACACTGCATACCACGCAGCTCTTGTGTAACGGCAGAAACCGGTTTCTGAACCGATTTTGTCCCAGTCTGATCAAACTGTGCCTGATACCCGGCCTGCACAACAGCACCCACAATCCGCTGCGCATCGGTCTGCTGTTCATCAAACGTCACCGTCATCGTATTTGCCAGCAGATTGACCGCCACCGTCTGCACACCATTTATTTTTTTTACACTGCGTTCCACTGCGGCGGCACACGCAGAGCATGTCATTCCTGTTACTTGAAATTTTTGCTGCATAAGATTCTCCTCATTCAACCACCCCTCCGGGGGAGGTGTTACAATCAACATAACATGCTCGTTTTGATTTGTCAACCTCTAGTATGCGCCGCCGCATCAAAAACCATGTAAAAAAGAAAAAACACCCGCTCACCAGGTGCTTTTTCCGCTTTATGTAAAGCGTAATGTCGTCTTATCTCGCCGCAGTAAAAATCGCTACAATCTCTGCATGCGTTGCCTGCTTCGGGTTGGTCAAGCCGCAGGCATCTTTTAATGCATTGGTAGCCAACTCATCAAATGCGCTCTCCGGCACTTTCAATTCATCCAAACCAGAGGGGATCTCAACATCCTTTGAAAGCTGCTTGATTAATGCAATCGCAGTTTTTGCGCCCTCACTGTCACTCATATTCGCAACATCTGCGCCCATAAATCCTGCAATGTCTTTTAATCTGCCAGCTGCAACCTGCGCATTATACTCCTGCACATGCGGCAACAAAACTGCGTTGCAAACACCGTGCGGCAAATCGAACATACCGCCCAACTGGTGCGCCATTGCATGCACATAACCCAGCGAAGCATTGTTAAATGCCATACCTGCCAGATACTCTGCATACGCCATATTCTCTCTGGCTTCCACATTTTTGCCGTCATGCACAGCCGTTCTCAAATATTTGGTAATCAACTCAATCGCTTTTTGAGCACAAGCATCTGTAACCGGCGTTGCCGCAGTCGAAACATACGCCTCCACTGCATGAGTCAAAGCGTCCATACCGGTCGCTGCCGTCAAGCCCTTGGGAATATTCAGCATCAGATTTGCATCATTTACTGCAATCAGCGGTGTCGTGTTTTTATCCACAATGGCCATCTTCACATGGCGCTCTTCATCTGTAATGATGCAGAAAATCGTCATCTCACTTGCCGTGCCCGCCGTCGTATTCACAGCAATCATCGGCAACTGCGGTTTTTTCGAGCGATTCACGCCTTCATAGTCCTCAATTTTGCCGCCATTTGCAGCCAGCAGAGCAATACCCTTGCAGCAGTCATGTGAAGAGCCGCCGCCAAAAGAAATCACAAAATCACAGTTTTGTTCTTTGAGCAGCTGCAAACCATTGTTTACATTTGCAACCGTCGGGTTCGGCTGCACGCCGTCATAAATTGCATATGCAATGCCGTTTTGCTCCAGCAACTTGGTTAGCTCTCCTACCAAACCAATCTGGTTGAGCACCTTATCCGTCACAATCAACGCTTTTTTCAAGCCCAGCTCTTTGATTTCCGCCGGAACCTCCTGCAAACAACCTGCACCCATCAAGCTCATTGACGGCATATAAAATCTTTCTGACATAATCCATCCTCCTATCCGGCAAGCCTTTCATTCTGCTTGCATTTCCTGGTAAATATTTTACGATTCTTAGTATAGCACCACGGTATACATTGTCAATCATCGATAAAAATTAAACAAAGTTTGTTATTTTTTATACAAGTTTAACAATAAACAAATCAAAACTATCTACAACAATTTGTTTATATTCCACTGCCAATCTTTATGCGTTATACACAAAACCACCCGCAGTTAATTTGGCTTCCACCAAATCCAGCACCTCCTCCGATTTTGCCGCAACGGTGTGGCAATGAACCCCACCGGTCAGCTCCGTCAGCGGCTTGGTTCCGCTTTGCCGCAGCTCACGTAAAAACTGGGCTGTATCCTCCCTGCATGCCACCTGCAAATCTGCCCGAATACTGCCGTAAATCTCATGTGCAACACCAACATCCAGCACGGTTGCCCCACAATCCACAATCATATTCAACTCCTCTTCAATGCGGTCGCTACCATGCCTGACCCAAAATACACGCACCGCACGGTTGGTCAGGCTGTTTTGTGTCAAATAACCGCGATTAGTCGAAACAATCATGCAATTTTGCGCCCGCAGCAATGCAATATCCTGCACAATCACCTGGCGGCTCACCTGAAAATACTTTGCCAACTTTGCACCAGATACCGGTTGGTCACTTTCACTGATCAATCGCAGTAATTCTGATCTTCTCTCACTTCCCTGCATCAAACATACCCCGCTTGGTCCGGTCGCAACTGTTTGAGCGAAAAATCCAAAATCGGCGCAGAATGTGTCAGCGCACCGCAGGAGATATAATCCACACCGGTCTCGGCCAGTTCTTTCAGCCGCTCCCGTGTCACATTGCCCGAACACTCCAATTCTGCCCTGCCCGCTGTCAGCTCCACAGCCTGCCGTATCAGTTGTGTATCCATATTGTCCAGCATAATAATATCCGCACCAGCTTCCAACGCCTCCTCCAGCATGGCCAGCGTTTCGACTTCAACCTCAATTTTACGCACAAACGGCGCATAAATTCTGGCCGCCTGCACCGCTGCACCAATGCTGCCAGCTGCGCCAATGTGGTTATCTTTAATCAAAATGCCGTCCGAAAGATTATACCGGTGATTTCGCCCACCACCAACCCGCACGGCATACTTTTCAAACAATCTCAGGTTCGGCGTTGTCTTGCGGGTATCCAGCAGCTGCGTGCGTGTGCCCTGCAATTCCTGCACCCAGCTGTGCGTCAATGTCGCAATCCCGCTCATACGCTGCAAAAAATTCAGCGCAGTGCGTTCTCCGGTCAGCAACGCACGCATATCTCCAGTCACAGTTCCCATCACGTCGCCGGCATGCACCGCATCGCCATCTGCCGCATCGCAGACAAACGCACTGCTGTGATCCAACAGCGCAAATACCCGTTCAAACACCCACAAGCCTGCTACAATGCCGTTCTGCTTGCAAATCAGCTTCGCACTGCCCGCCTGCGGCTTCTGCAAAATCGCCGCCGTTGTCAGGTCTTCACTGGTCACATCCTCCCGCAGCGCACGCAAAATCGCATCATCCGTTGCAAGATTCTTTACACCATCTATCATAAAACGCACCGTCCTCCCGTTTAATTTCCTCCATGATACACCGTTTTACCTGCCGCTGCAACTGTATCGAGTCCTCACAAGTTGCAGATCGTTCCATCGTCACAACCGGCAGCCGCGGCGATAAATGCTGCACCAAATCAACAGCCGCACGCTTTGCAAACACCAAACTTTCCAGCAGAGAATTACTTGCCAGCCGGTTGGCGCCATGCACACCGTTGCATGCCGTTTCACCAATGGCATACAGATGCGCTGCATCCGTTCTGCCATTTAAATCCACAGCAATCCCTCCCATAAAATAATGCTGCGCCGGCGCAACCGGCACCGGCACTTCTGCCAGATCATATCCCTGCTCCAGGCAGTGTTGATAAATATGCGGAAAGCGCTGCTGTAAAAACGCTTTCCCCAAATGCATCGCAGAAAGCTGCACAAACGGCACACCATCCTCTCGCATCTGCGCCAGCATCTCATCAGTCAGCACATCTCTGGGCTGCAACTCGTCGGTAAAACGCGCACCGCGTGCATCGAGCAACACCGCTCCTTCACCGCGCAACGCCTCAGAGATCAAAAAGCCACGCCCAACCTTCCCTGTATACAACACAGTCGGGTGTATCTGTATCCGACTCATATCCTGCAGCGCAACGTCGTGCCGCCGCGCCATCGCCAACGCATCACCTGTGATGTGCCGATAATTCGTTGTGCTGCCAAACAATCCACCCAAACCACCAGTCGCCAACACCGTTGCCCTGGCATAAATTGGCACACACGCCTGCGGTGTACACACCTGCAACCCCACACAGGTTCCTTCCTGCATCAATAAATCCACCGCTGCAGTATGCTCATAAATCGAGATATTCTCGCGCTGCCGCACACGCCTGAGCAATTTTCCGGTAATCTCCGCCCCAGTCTCATCTGCATAATGCAAAATCCGCGCAGTCGAGTGCGCACCTTCTCTGGTATAACAAAACCCCTGTGCCGTGCGGGTAAACTCCACACCCAGCTCTGTCAGCTCCGCAATGATTTCCGGTGAAGTACGAACCATCACCTCCACCGCTTTGGCATCGTTGCAGTAATGACCGGCACGCATCGTATCCTCAAAATAGCACGCATAATCATCGGGGTCACGCAACACCGCAATGCCCCCCTGCGCCAGATAAGAGTTACTGCACTCTGCCCGCTCTTTGGTCACCACCACAACCTGCAACTTGCGCGGCAACTGCAATGCACAAAACAAACCCGCCGCTCCGGTTCCGGCAATCAGCACATCGGCTGTCTGCGGCAATGCAGCGCACCTCACCGTGCAATGCGGTGCATTTCCTGCAGCGCACCCTCCGCCCGCTGCATCAGTGCCTGCGGCAGCTCCAGCGGCGCTCCGCCGCGCAATGCCTGCTCCACTTTCTCCAGCGTAATCTTCTTCATGTCATCACACACCTGATGCTGTTTCACCGGATAAAACCGCTTACCGGGATTTTCCTTCTGCAAATTATAAAACATACCCGTCTCACTGCAAATGATAAACTCCTGCGCATCGCTCTGCGCCGCATATGCCAAAATACCCGAGGTACTGCCGGCATAATCAGCCAGAGCCACCACCTCCGGTCTGCACTCCGGGTGCACCAGCACCTTCGCCTGTGGGTGACGCACCTTTGCAGTCTGCACATGGTGCACCGTAATATCATGGTGCACACAGCAAAAACCGGTATGAAACAAAAACGTCTTTTCTGTCACAATCTCAGCAAGATTACGCCCCAAATTGCCGTCCGGTATAAAATAAATATGCGTCTGCGGCAAAGCCCGCACAATCCGTTCCGCATTCGAAGAAGTCACACAAACATCTGCGCAAGCTTTAATCTCCGCCGTCGAATTGATATAACACACCACTGCCACATCTTCATACTGCGCCCGAATCCGCTCCACGTCCTGCGGCGTTACCATATGTGCCATCGGGCAGTCTGCCTGTGGCTCTGCCATAATCACCGTCTTTTCAGGGCTCAAAATTTTTGCACTTTCCGCCATAAATTCCACTCCGCAAAACAAAATGGTGCTGCATGGGCTTTGCGCAGCCTGCTTGCTCAAATAGTAAGAATCACCTACAAAATCCGCAATCTCCTGCACGCTGCCGTCCACATAATAATGCGCCAGTATCACGGCATCACGCTCTTGTTTCAACGCCAAAATGCGCTGTTGTATCTCCTGCATCTCAATCACTCCTCTTTCGTGATATCAGTATTACACAACCCGTTTTATATGTCAACTCAGGTGACAAGACAGTAAATATTTTTGTAATATCGCAACGAAAACCCGCCCAATCCATCCTCTTTGCTGTGAAAATTGCCATTTTGGCCATCGTTTGCAAACCGCCGCTTTTTCGCGTATAATGGCAATAAACAATCGGCAAAAAAGGGGAAAACACCATGTTAAAAGGAAAGAAACTGCTGATTACCGGCGGCACCGGCTCGTTCGGCAACGCCGTGCTGCAGCGCTGTTTGTCCGAAGGGCTGTCCGAAATCCGCATTTTTTCAAGAGACGAAAAAAAACAGGCAGATATGCGCCGCCGCTGCCACAATGAAACTATTCAGTATTACCTCGGCGATGTGCGGGATCCAAACAGCCTGCGACAAGCCATGTACGGGGTAGACTACGTGTTTCACGCCGCTGCACTCAAGCAGGTGCCCAGCTGCGAGTTTTTCCCGCTCGAAGCCGTAAAAACCAACGTGCTGGGCACCGAAAACGTACTCACCGCCGCCATAGACTGCGGTGTGCAAAAAGTCATCTGTCTCTCTACCGACAAAGCCGTTTATCCGGTCAACGCCATGGGTGCCTCCAAAGCACTGATGGAAAAAGTCTGCGTTGCCAAAGCCAGAACCATCCCTGCCACCCAAACGCTCATCTGCGCCACACGCTACGGCAACGTCCTGTGCTCGCGTGGTTCTGTTATTCCATTGTTCATCGAGCAAATCAAAGCCGGCAAACCACTCACAATCACCGACCCCAACATGACCCGCTTTATGATGAGCCTGCAAGAAGCCGTCGATCTGGTGCTGTTTGCGTTCCAACACGCACAGCAAGGCGATATCCTGGTGCAAAAAGCGCCCGCCTGCACCATCGGCATCTTGGCACAGGCCGTGCAAGATCTGTTCGGCGTTACCGGTCAGCCCCAAATCATCGGTGCACGCCACGGCGAAAAACGATACGAAACACTGCTGACCAAAGGAGAATGTGCCGCCGCCATCGACCTTGGCAAGTTTTACCGCATTCCCATGGACAGCCGCAAGCTCGATTACAATCACTACCAAATGGAGCCGCAGCAAACCCGGCCCAATCTCCCCGAATCATTCAATTCCAACAACACCGTGCAGCTCACCAAAGCACAGGTCATCACTTACTTGCAAAGTCTCCCCTTTATTCAAAACGCACTGGCAGGCAACTAGCCACAAAAAAAAGCACCCCGTCAGGGTGCTTTTTTCATCTCAATCAACTTGCGCAATCAGTTCTACTTCAACCAGCGCATTTTTGGGCAGCTGCTTCACCGCCACACAAGAGCGCGCCGGCTTTCCGGTAAAATACTGCTCATATACCGCATTAAACGCTCCAAAATCCGCCATGTCAGACAAAAAACAGGTCGTTTTCACCACTTTGGTAAAATCGCTGCCAGCCACCTGCAAAACAGCCTGCAAATTTTTCATCACCTGCTGCGCCTGCACCGTAATATCTCCCTGCACCATCTCTCCCGTTGCAGGAATCAACGGAATCTGCCCGCTGGTAAACAGCAAATTCCCGCTCACAACCGCCTGTGAATAGGGCCCGATCGCTGCCGGTGCCTGCTCTGTTTGAATCGTTTTTATCATAGGTATCACCTCTCTTTTCCAATAATTTTATAGCCATGTTTTGTCAATGCCTGTTCAATCTCCAAAATATGCGCGTGGTCCCGCGTCTCCATCACCAAATGCAGATAACAACCGTTCACGTTCGTGTTCTCTCCGCTTCTGTCATGATGCACGGCCACCACATTGCCGCCCGTTTCTGCAATAATGCGCGAAACATCGCTCAACTGCCCCGGTTTGTCCACCAGCTCCAGCGTAATATCCGCCGAGCGTCCGGTTTTGAGCAAGCCACGTGTAATCACGCGCGACAAAATCGTCACATCAATGTTGCCGCCAGATACCAAACAGACCACCTTTTTCCCTTTAACATCCACCTTATTGAACAACGCCGCGGCAACTGCAACAGCGCCCGCGCCCTCTGCAATCAGCTTTTGCTGCTCGATCAGTGTCAAAATCGCCGTTGCAATCTCATCGTCCGTCACCGTCACAATTTCATCCACATACTGCTCACACAAGTCATACGTCAAATCACCCGGCTGCTTCACAGCAATACCATCGGCAATGGTCGCCACATAGTCCAGCGTCTCAATGTGATGGTGCTGCACCGAATTATACATCGACGGCGCCCCCATCGCCTGCACGCCATACACCTTGCAGTTCGGCCGCAGCGATTTCACCGCAAACGCCACGCCGCCAATCAGACCACCGCCGCCAATGGGCACAATCACCGCATCCAAATCCGACAACTGATCCAGCAACTCCAGTCCGATGCTGCCCTGTCCGGCAATCACATCCTCATCGTTAAACGGGTGAATAAACGTGCTCCCCGTCTCCTGCTGCAACTGGCACGCTTTGTTATAAGCATCGTCATACACACCCTTTACCAAGCACACCTGCGCACCATACCGCTTTGTCGCCTCCACTTTCGAAATCGGCGCACCGTCCGGTATGCAAATCAATGCCGAGATCCCGTTTTTCGCCGCAGCCAATGCAACCCCCTGCGCATGATTCCCCGCCGAACAGGCAATCACCCCCTTGGCCTTCTCTTCCTCAGAAAGCTGCGAAATTTTATAATATGCCCCCCGCACCTTAAACGAGCCAGTCGTCTGCAAATTCTCCGTCTTCAGATAAAGCTCACACTCCGGGTTGATATGCGGCGCCAAAATCAAATCCGTTTTGCGCACCACGTCCCGCAAAACATAAGAGGCATGGTAAATCTTATCCAATGTCAGCATATAATCTTCTCTCCCAATTCCCATTGTTTACTTTTCCATCGCCATCGTGCCGGTACGCAAAATCTTCACAATACCATACGGCCGGCAGCACGCCACAAACGAATCCAGCATCGCAGGCGTCCCGGTCAACTCTGCAATCATCTCTGTCTCCGAAACATTCAAAATCCCTGCATGAAACACATTGGCCACCGCCACCAGTTTGTCCGAGGTTTCATCCGTCCTGCGCAGCTTAATCAGCAAATGCTCACGCACCACCGCATCATTGTCATGCAACACGGTCACCTGCACAATCTCCGCCAGCTTACTCAGTTGTTTGTCCACCTGGCTCACAATCCGGTCATCGCCCTGCACCACGATCAAAATCTGAGATTTTTGCGCATCCTCCGTCTGCGCTGCAACAATGCTTTTGATGTTATAGCACCGCCGGCTGAACAATCCTGCAATCCGCAGCAACACCCCAGCGTGATTCTGCGCCAACACCGAAAGAATATACTCCCGTTCTTCCTGATGCACCATCATTGCGCTCCCCCCTCCATCTCCAAAATCGGCTCTTCTGCTGAAGCACCGGCCGGCACCATCGGCAATACATTAAAATCTCTGTGCACATGGCAGGCCACCAACACCGGCTCATTCAGACTCAGCGCCTGTGTCAGCACCGGCACCAGCTCCTCTTTTGTAGAAATCTCAAACGCCTTGATGCCAAACGCCTCCGCCAGCTTGACATAATCGGTCTGCTTCTCCTGCGTCGTTTGTGAAAAACGGTGCTCATAAAACAGCTTTTGCCACTGGCGCACCATGCCCAAAACCGTATTGTCCAACACCAGCTCCACCACCGGTATCTGATACTTCGCAAGCGTCGAAAGCTCGTTGCAGTTCATATGAAAACTGCCGTCTCCGGCAATGTTGATCACCTTTTTGTCCGGCTTTGCCAGCTGTGCGCCCATCGCTGCACCCAAACCAAAGCCCATCGTTCCCAGCCCGCCAGAGGTAATCAACTGCCGCGGGTGACGAAAACAGTAATACTGCGCCGCCCACATCTGGTGCTGGCCCACCTCCGTGGTCAACACCGCCTCGCTGTGCGTCAGCTCTGTCAGCGCATCAAACAGTGCCTGCGGCGTAACCCCCTGCGGCTCAATCGCCTTCTGCACCAGCGGGTATTCCTGCTTCCACTGCAAAATCTGCCCCATCCATTCCGGGTGGCGTTGCTGCGGCAACTTTTCATTGAGCAGATGCAAAATCTCTTTTGCATCGCCGCCCAACTTCAGCGTTACATCGATGTTTTTATTAAACTCCGCCGGGTCAATGTCAATTTGAATAACCGGGCAATGCCGTGCAAACAACCCCGCATTGCAAATCACACGGTCCGAAAACCGCGTGCCCACCGCCACAAACAAATCACAGTGTTTCAGCGCCTGCGCCGAGGTTTTGGTGCCATGCATGCCCAGCATTCCCATATACCGCTGATTCGCCTGATCAAACCCGCCCTGGCACATCAAAGAACACGCCACCGGCGCATCTATTTTCTCCACCAGTGTGCGCAGCTCATCGCTTGCCTCTGCAGCCAGCAATCCGCCACCGGTATACACAAACGGCCGCTTGCTCTTTACAATCAACTCCACCGCTCGTTCCAGCTTTTCCGGTCTCAGCGGCTTTACCGGCTTTGGCAGCGGCAAATATGCAGCGGTCTGCTGCGTGTCGCTCGCCGGTGTAAATTCACACACCTGCGCCGTAATATCCTTTGGCACGTCCACCAACACCGGGCCTTTCCGTCCTTCCTGTGCAATCGCAAATGCCTGCCGCAGCGTGTCCGCCAGATACTCCACCTTTTTCACAATAAAATTATGCTTGGTAATGGGCATCGTCACACCGGTAATATCCACCTCCTGAAAGCTGTCCAATCCCAGCAGGTTCAAATTCACATTGCCGGTAATGGCCACCACCGGCACCGAGTCCATATACGCCGTGGCAATTCCCGTCACCAAATTGGTCGCACCCGGTCCCGAGGTCGCAATGCAAACGCCCGTTTTCCCGCTTGCACGGGCATAGCCGTCTGCCGCATGCGCCGCAGCCTGCTCATGTGCGGTGCAAATATGATCGATCCTGTCGCTGTATTCATACAACGCATCATAAATATTCAAAACAGCGCCGCCCGGGTAGCCAAACACGGTGTCCACCTGCTGCTCCAATAAGCACTCCATAATAATCTGCGCGCCTGTCAGTTTCATAATCCCATCTCCTCTTTCCTTGTGGCCGTTTCCCACACCATCAAAAAAGCCCCCGCCTCTACTGTAAATCAATAGAGACGAAGGCAATGCTCCGCGGTACCACTCAATTTATTGCCCAATCGGCAATCACTCTTAGCGTCTGTCAACGCCTGCTCTGATAACGGTGAGAAACCGGACGAACCTACTTTTCAAAATATTGTGTTCAGCCGTCTGCTCAAGGGTGATTTTACGCGATGCCCATACTGCCTTCCACCAACCGGCAGCTCTCTGCAATCGGCGTCTCGCGCGCCTTCCCTGTCTCTGCATGTTTTTCATATATCTGCTTTTATCATATGCCTACTGTTTCCATTTGTCAAGCCAAAAAACAGATTTTTCGCCCTCTGCGCTCCAAACCTGTCACAATATCACCTGCAAATTTCTCCAAAATCCACATTTTACTATAGACGAACTACCATTGTTATTGTATAATATTAAATCGGAATCACCTCAAAAAAACCATATCAAAACAAATTACATATTCGGGCAGCCCCGCTGTCCGTGCAAACTCCAAACTGGAGAAAGGAGATTACATGAATGAGAATTTCTACCAAGGGTCGGTATGCCCTGCGCCTGATGCTAGACCTTGCAGTCAATGAAGGCGACCATTATATCAGCATCAAAAACATCTCAAAACGTCAGGAGATTTCAGATAAATACCTTGAGCAGATCATCAACCAGCTCTGCAAGGCCGGCTTTGTCAAAAGTGCCCGCGGTGTCAACGGCGGTTATCGCCTTTCCAAACTCCCGCAAGAATATACCGTCGGTATGATTCTAAATGTCATGGAAGGCTCGCTTGCCCCCGTTCCCTGTCTCGATGACGATACCAACCAATGCCCCCAGTCCAACGCCTGCATCACACTCAGCGTCTGGGAGAAAATCCATCACGCCGTGCAAAACGTCGTCGATCACATCACTTTGGCCGACTTAGCCCAGCAATATTTCGAAAAACAAAACAGCGGCGGCGCTTCCCTCCGCTGCGAACAAGACCAAAAAACAGCACAGTTCGAACTGGTCTAAAAACAGGCAGGCATCCTTTCGCCCGCCTGTTTTTTTGTGCCAAAAACAACTCATTTACGGTGTATCCTATCACTTGCCATACAGCAAACCTATAGCAAAAAAATATTGTAAAAATCCGGCCGATTTTCTATTGACAGCACAATTTTTATGGCGTAAAATTGGCAAAAAACAGGAGGTTCGGCCATGCAGATTCAACCAGCCTGCAAACGGTTTCGCAGCTTCTGCGCCACAGACCGAATGTGCAGCATTTCCTAAAATTAAACAACAAAAAAATAAAAACAGAAAGTGGGTATACAACCATGAGCAATCCAAACTGGAAATTCGAAACAAAACAACTTCACGTCGGCCAAGAAATGCCAGACAGCGCCACAGATGCACGCGCTGTACCAATCTACCAGACCACCTCGTTCGTCTTTAAAGACTGCGCCCAGGCCTCCGGCCGGTTTCATCTTACCGAGGGCGGCAACATCTACGCCCGCCTGATGAATCCCACCACAGACGTATTCGAGCAGCGCATCGCCGCACTCGAGGGCGGCATCGCCGCGCTGGCAACCGCCTCCGGCTCCGCTGCAATCACTTACGCGGTCAAAAACATCACCCGCGCCGGCGACCACATCGTCGCTGCCTCCACATTATACGGCGGCACCTATAACCTGTTTGCACATACTTTCGCAGAAGACAACATCTCTACCACCTTCGTCGATCCCGACGATGTTGCAAACTTTGAAGCTGCCATCCAACCCAACACCAAACTGATCTTCATTGAATCACTGGGCAATCCCAACTCCAATGTCATCGATGTCAAAGCCATTGCAGACATCGCTCACAAGCACGGCCTGCCGCTCATCATCGACAACACCTTCGCCACACCCTACCTGTTCCGTCCCATCGAACACGGCGCAGACATTGTTGTCCATTCGGCCACCAAATTCATCGGCGGTCACGGCGCAGCGCTGGGCGGCGTCATCATCGACGCCGGCAAATTCGACTGGAACTCCGATAAATTCCCGGGTCTGTCCCAGCCGTGCGAAAGCTACCACGGCATCAATTTTGCCAAAGACATCGGCGCAGCAGCATACATCACCCGCATCCGCACCAATCTCCTGCGCGATACCGGCGCAACACTCAGCCCGTTCCACTCCTTCCTCTTCATCCAAGGGCTAGAATCCCTCTCTCTGCGCGTCGAACGTCACACCGAAAACGCCCTGAAGGTTGTCGATTTCCTCTCCAATCACCCCAAAGTCGCACGCGTCAATCACCCCGCCCTGCCGCAGAGCAAATACCATGCACTGTACAAGCAGTATTTCCCACAGGGCGCCGGCTCCATCTTCACCTTTGAGATCAAAGGCACCGAAGATGACGCAAAACGCTTCATCGACTCCCTTGAGATTTTCTCCCTGCTTGCCAATGTCGCAGATGCCAAATCGCTGGTCATCCACCCGGCAAGCACCACGCATTCTCAAATGAACGAAGCCGAGCTGGCCGCCTGCGGCATCTCGCCCACCACGGTACGCCTCTCCATCGGCATCGAGCATATCGATGACATCCTCGCAGACCTCACGCAGGCCTTCAACCAGCTATAAAACCCGCCTGCCAAAAACCTTCAGACGCAGCCGCCACCCAGTTGGCGCGCGTCTGTTTTTTTGCTATAATAAAACAAACAAGCAAAGGAGACCTGCCGTCATGGAGATCAGCCGAAAAGAAATCCTGCGCTACCTGGGTTACCGCGGCAAACCTGCCGACCAAGTCATCACAAACAGCATCGAAGCCGCTCTGGCCGAGCTGCTGCACATCTGCTCGCCCAAATGCGCCTACCAGGTGTTTCCGGTCTCCTTCGGGGAACAAACCACCGTCACCATCGGCAACCTTTCCATTCAAAGCAAACATCTTACGCAGCACATCAGCGGCTGCAAACAAGCCGCCGTATTTGCCGCCACACTCGGCGCACAGGCCGACCTGCTCATCCAAAAATACAACCGAATCGATATGAGCAAAGCCGTCATTCTGCAAGCCTGTGCCGCCGCCGTCATCGAGGCCTATTGCGACGAACAACAAGAGCAAATCCTCTCTCCAACAGAACAACAAACGCTCTACCTGCGCCCGCGCTTCAGTCCCGGCTACGGCGATTTTCCCCTCACCTATCAAACCGCCCTGCTCTCTGTGCTCGACTGCCAAAAGCGCATCGGCCTTACTGTGATGGACAGCCTGATTCTGGCGCCCAGCAAATCGGTCACCGCCATCATCGGCATCACGCATGAAGAGACCACCTGCCACATCGCACGCTGCATGACCTGCCAGTCCAAAAACTGCCCGTTCAGAAAGGAAGATTGATATGAAACTGCTTGAGCAACTTGGCAAACGCATTGTATTTTTCGAGGGTGGCATGGGTTCCATCCTGCAGCAAAACGGCCTTGCCCCCGGCGAATTGCCAGAGGTCTGGAACCTCCAAAAACCCGACTTTATCCTGAACATACACCGCAACTATCTTAAAGCCGGGTGCGACATCGTCAAAACCAACACCTTCGGTGCCAATTCCATTAAACTGGCACACAGCGACTACACCGCCCGCCAGCTCATCGAACAAGCCACCGCCCTTGCAAAACAGGCCGTTACAGAAAACGGCCACGGTCTTGTCGCACTCGACATCGGTCCCACCGGCAAGCTGCTGCGTCCTCTGGGCGACCTCAGCTTTGCAGATGCCTACACCGCCTTTGCCGAAATGGCCACCATCGGCCAGAAAGCCGGCGCAGACCTTGCCCTCATCGAAACAATGAGCGACACTCACGAGGTCAAAGCCGCTGTGCTTGCGGTCAAAGAAAACACCACCCTACCCGTTTTTGTTACCATGACCTTCGATGAAAACGAAAAACTCCTCACCGGCGGCACCATTCCCGCCGCTGTTGCCCTGCTCGAGGGTCTGGGCGTCGATGCCCTGGGGCTCAACTGTGGCCTTGGCCCCACACAAATGAAAGCCTTTTTAAAAACGCTCAGCGCCTGCTGCTCCATTCCCATCATCGTCAATCCCAATGCAGGGCTGCCCAAAAATGTAAACGGCCAAACCGTCTACGATGTCGATCCCATCGAATTCGCACAAGAAATGCAGCAAATCGTCCAGGGCGGCGCATGGGTCATCGGCGGCTGCTGCGGCACCACCCCGGCACATCTAGCAGAAACGGTCCGCCTTTGCAAAGACCTTTCTCCCGTGCCCATCACCCCAAAACAGCACACCGTTATTTCTTCTTATACACACACCGTGCGCTTTGGTCCACGCCCCATTTTGATCGGCGAGCGCATCAACCCCACCGGCAAAAAACGCTTCAAACAGGCGCTCAAAGAGCACGACATGGACTACATCCTCAAAGAGGGCATCACCCAGCAGCAAAACGGCGCGCACGTGTTAGATGTCAACGTTGGCCTGCCCGAAATTGACGAACCCGCCATGATGGAAGAAACCATCATGGCGCTGCAAAGCGTCATCGACCTCCCCCTGCAAATCGACACCAGCGACCCCATCGCCATGGAAAAAGCCATGCGCATCTACAACGGCAAACCACTCATCAACTCCGTCAACGGCAAAGAGCACACCATGCATGAAATCTTCCCGCTGGTCAAAAAATACGGCGGCGTTGTCATCGCGCTCACCCTTGACGAATCCGGCATCCCTCCCACAGCACAGGGCCGCCTGGCCGTTGCAGAAAAAATCGTCAGCGTCGCTGAGCAATACGGCATTCCCAAAACCGACCTCATCTTCGATGTCCTGGCCATGACGGTCAGCGCAGACCAACAGGCCTCCGCCGTCACATTAGAAGCCCTGCGCCTGATCCGCGACAAACTGGGCGCTTACACTTCCCTGGGCGTTTCCAACATCTCCTTCGGTCTGCCCCAGCGCGAGAACATCAACTCCGCCTTTTTCACCATGGCACTGCAAAACGGTCTCAGCGCCGCGATTATGAACCCGGCCTCTCAAAGCATGATGACAGCCTACCGCTCCTACTGCGCGCTCAGCGGTGCCGATCCCCAGTGCATGGACTACATCGCAGCCTATTCCGGCCAACCCACACAAACCGCCCCCGCCGGCACACAAATGCCACTCGACCAAGCCGTCATCAAAGGTCTCAAAGAGAGCGCCCACACCGCCGCGCAATCCCTTGTGTCCTCCGGCATGCCCGCACTCGAGATCATCAATCAAATGCTGGTGCCCGCCCTCGATGTCGTCGGCCAGCAGTTCGAGCAGGGCACGCTCTTCCTCCCTCAACTGCTGATGAGCGCCGAAGCTGCAAAAGCCGCGTTCGAGGTCATCAAAGGTCATTTTGAAAAAAGCGGCGCCGTGCAAGAAAAAGGCGAAAAAATCATTCTTGCAACCGTCAAGGGCGATATTCACGACATCGGCAAAAACATCGTCAAAGTATTACTCGAAAATTACAGCTACGACGTCATCGACCTTGGCAAAGACGTCGATCCCGACCTCATCGTCTCCACCGCTGTCGAGCAAAACGTACCGCTGGTCGGTCTCAGCGCCCTGATGACCACCACCGTTGTCAATATGGAAGAAACGATCCGTCGCCTGCGCCAGGCCGCACCACAGGTCAAGGTGATGGTCGGCGGCGCAGTGCTCACACAAGAATACGCCGATATGATCCACGCCGACTTCTACTCCAAAGACGCCATGGGCTCCGTGCACTATGCCCAGCGTCTGTTCGGCAAAGCATAACAACACCGCAAAAAAAAGCCCCAAACGGGGCTTTTTTGCTATTTTGTCCAATCACACCGTTGGAATCAACCCAACCTCCTCAATCACCGCTTTCCCCTGCTCAGACTTCACAAACGCAAACCAGGCCTGCACCAATTCACTGTCCGAACCTTTCCGATAAATCTGCAAAAACGGCCGCGCAATCTGATACGTTCCGTTTTTCACATTGTCCTCCGTTGCAGCCACACCATCCACCTGCAACGCCCGCACCGCCGGCGAAACCGAAGCCAACGAGATATATCCAATCGCCGCAGGGTCGCTTGCCACACGGTTCAGCACCTCACCGGTCGAGGTCAACTCCGCTGCATATTCGGCTTTACCCGCAAGCCCAAAAATCGTCTCAAATCCATCTCTGGTTCCCGAAGAAGCCTCTCTGCCCAACACTGTAATACCTCGGTCCTGTCCTCCCACCTGGCTCCAGTTCGTCACTTCTCCGGCAAAAATCTGTGCAATCTGTTCTTTTTGCAAACCGGTTACAGGGTTGTCTTTCTGTACCACAACGGCAATGCCGTCCGTTGCAATCTGCACCACCTCAAACTGCTCCGGCTCTTCGCTCTCCTTCAATTCACGAGAAAGATCACCAATCAGCGCCGTTCCCGCCCGCACTGCCTTTGCAGCATCTCCAGACCCAGTGCCGCTCTTTTCCACCGTCACACCCGGGTTCTGCTCATGAAACACCTCACCCAACGCCTGGCACACCGTTGCCATCGAGGTCGAACCGTTCATCGTCAGCTTTCCCTGCAATGTGCCTACACTGCCCGTCTGCCCTCCACTGCCGCAGCCGGCAAACAATGCTGCCACACACAACGCCAGCGCACACAGCGCCACAATCCCTATCTTCCTTCTGTTTCCTGTTTTCATATGCGTTCCCTCCAATGTTTTTTAAACTGCTTTCATTGTAGTTCCCGCATGTAAAATGCATGTTAAAACTGCATGATACTTTGCTTAAAAATCAAGCCGCCGTTTCACAAGAATTTAACATTCCTGCTGTTAAGCAGCATACAACGCGGCAATGATAATAGAAGCCACCATCAACGCCGCACAGCCCAGTGCCACAATCCGAATCCAGACGCTGTATCTGCCTGTTTTCAATTTTTTCCGTTTGTCCATCGTCTCTGCCTCCTGTTAAAAAAACGGTTTGTTTCATCATAAAGCCCGTTGTCCGCAAAATCAAGCCCCCGCTGCAAAAAAGACCAGCTCCACCGCCATTTTCGGTTGACATTACCCCCAGAATCTAATACAATAAAATAGATTATACATCGATTCAAAAACCCACACGGCAAAGGAGCAATCATGGCAGAACATCGCAGCGGACAACCCCGCAACAATGGCCGGCAAGCCCCTGCCCCCCGCAATCCACAGGGCAAAGGCAGGCAAACGTCCGCGCCGCAAAACCGTCGAATATCCTCTTCAGCACAGCGCACCCCGCGCCGCCCCGAAGAAGAAATCGACCGCTACAACTACGTTAATCGCGAAATTTACAGCTCGTCCAAAAAATCCAAGCAATCCGACGGAGGGCTCCCGCCCAAACGCGGCAAGAGCAAAAAGATCGCACTCATCGTCCTGTGCGCCGTGCTTGCCGTGCTGATCGGGGCCGGCGTGTTCATCGCAGTCATGCTTTCACGCGTCAATTACAAGCCCACCAACACGCAAAGCTACGTCGAACAACCCGCCGATGCCCCCTCCTGGGACATCCTGTCCGACAACGCCATCACCAACATTCTGCTGCTCGGCGTTGACCGCAGCGAAGACGGCACCGCACAACGCACCGACACAATGATGCTTCTGTCCGTCAACAGCAAAACCAAATCGCTCAACATGGTTTCCTTCCTGCGCGATCTGTACGTCGATATTCCAAAAAGCGGCAAAAACAAACTCAACGCCGCTTACACCATCGGCAGCCAGCTGTCCGTCGGCGGCGCAGGTCTCACCAAACAGACCATCGAGAACAATTTCCGCATTCAAATCGACCACTACGTCGAAATCGACTTTGAAAACTTCATTCAGCTCATCGACGCCATGGGCGGCATCGACATCGAAATGACCCAAGACGAAGTCGATTACATGAGCGGCTGGTACCACGGCGAATACGGCGAATACATCGACTTAAAAGTCGGTGTCAACCACTTAAACGGCAAAGCCGCGCTCACCTTCGCCCGCATCCGCAAATTAGACAGCGACTTTGGCCGCACCGGCCGCCAGCGCCAGGTCATGATCGCCATCTTCGACCAATTCAAAACGCTCAACCCCGCACAAATGACGTCAGTTTACTACCAATACGCCCAATACATCACCACAGACCTCAACTCCGGCCAGCTCCTCTCGCTCGCCATGCAAGCTCCCACCATCTTGGGCTATTCCGTGCATACCTCCCATGTTCCCATCGAGGGGCTGTATACCGAAATCGACTACAACCTCATTCCAAATCTTACCGAAACCTGCGCAAAGCTGCGCGAATTCCTTTACGATACAACGACCAGCACGTCAGGCAACTAAAAAAATATCAAGCACAGAAAGCGAATGAATCATCATGGAACAAAATAAAACCTTTTATATCACAACACCCATCTACTACCCCTCCGGCGATGCACACATCGGCCATAGCTATTGCACCGTCGGCAGCGACGCCATTGCGCGCTACAAACGCATGCAGGGCTACGACGTCATGTTTTTAACCGGCACCGACGAGCACGGCCAAAAAATCGAGCTCAACGCGCAAAAAGCCGGCAAATCACCCAAAGCATACGTCGATGAAATCGTCCAAAAATTCCAAGACCTCTGGGCATTGCTCAACATTTCCAACGACCAATTCATCCGCACCACCGATGAAATTCACGTCAAAGGCGTGCAGAAAATTTTCCGCACCCTCCACGAGCAAGATCAAATCTACAAAGGTGCTTACAAAGGCTGGTACTGCACCCCCTGCGAATCCTTCTGGACCGAAACGCAGCTCAAAGACGGCAACTGTCCCGACTGCGGCCGCCCCGTCAAATGGAACGAAGAAGAAGCCTACTTCTTCCGTCTCTCACAATACGGCGACAAACTGCTACAACTGTACCAAGATCACCCCGAATTCATCCAACCGGAAAGCCGCAAAAACGAGATGATCAACTTCATCAAAAACGGCCTGGAAGATCTGTGTGTCTCCCGCACCAGCTTCTCCTGGGGCATCCCGGTCGATTTTGACCCCAAACACGTCGTCTACGTCTGGTTAGACGCACTCACCAATTACATCACCGCACTGGGCTACGGCTCCGATGATGATTCCCGCTACCAAAAATACTGGCCGGCCAACGTCCACTTTGTCGGCAAAGAAATCGTCCGGTTCCACACCATCATCTGGCCGGCCATGCTCATGGCGCTGAATCTTCCCCTGCCCAAGCAGGTTTACGGCCACGGCTGGCTGCTGTTTGGCGATGGCACCAAAATGTCCAAATCCAAAGGCAATGTGGTCGATCCACTCATTCTCTGCAACCGCTACGGTGTCGACGCCATCCGCTACTTCCTCCTGCGCGAGATTCCCTTCGGTGCAGACGGCGTCTTCACCAACGAGGCTCTCATCAACCGCATTAATTCCGACCTTGCCAACGACCTTGGCAACCTGCTTTCGCGCACCACCGCCATGGCGCAAAAATACTTTGGCGGTGTCATTCCGCCCACCCGCGTAGCAGAGTCCATCGATGACGAGCTCATCGCAATGGCAACCGCACTCAAAGCGCAGTGCGATGCGCACGTCGATGCCTACCAGTTCTCCAACGCACTCACCGAGATCTGGAAGGTCATCTCCCGCGCCAACAAATACATCGACGAAACCGCCCCCTGGGCACTGGGCAAAGACGAATCAAAGCGCGACCGCCTTGCAACGGTTCTCTACAATCTCTGCGAGGTACTGCGCATCGTCTCTGTGCTGCTCACCCCCTTCCTGCCGCAAACCGCGCCCAAAATCCAAGCGCAGATCGGCGCTGCCGGCGCTGCCATCTCATATGAAAACACCGCCAGCTGGAACATCCTGCCCCACGATGCACAGATCACCAAAGGCCAGGCGCTCTTCCCCCGCATCGACGTCGATGCCGAAATCGAAGCCTTAAACGCACTCATTCCCAACCCCGCTGCGCAGCAAAAAGCAGCTCAATCGGCACAAAACACCGTCTCACTGTCCCAAATTAGCTTCAACGATTTCGCCAAAATCGAGTTGCGCGTCGGCAAGATTACAGCCTGCCAGCCGGTTCCAAAGTCGAAAAAGCTGCTCCAGCTCACCGTGTTCGACGGCCAGGCAGAGCGCACCGTCGTCTCCGGCATTTCCCAGTGGTACCAACCACAAGATCTCATCGGCCGCCACATCGTTCTCGTTGCCAATTTAAAACCCGCCAAACTGTGCGGCGTTGTGAGCAACGGCATGATACTAGCCGCCGACTGCGATGAAAACACCGTCCAACTTCTCTTTGCAGACAACATTCCGCCCGGCAGTCCCATCCACTAAACCAGGAGGTCTCCATGTACACCAATATTTTCGACTCACACGCCCACTACGACGATCCCGCCTTTGACGAAGACCGTCACACGCTGCTACCTGAACTGCATCAGCAGGGCGTGTCCACCATCCTCAATGTCGGAGCCAACCTGCCGCGTTCCGAGCAATGCATCGCTCTTGCTGAGCAGTATCCCTTTGTATATGCCGCTGTCGGCATCCACCCCTGCGATGTCAAAGACTCCCCCGCTGATTATCTGCAAGCACTCACCACTTTGGCACAGCAGCAAAAAGTCGTAGCAATCGGCGAGATTGGCCTGGATTACCACTACGAAGACAACGCGCCAAAAGCGGTCCAACTGGCGTTCTTCGAGGCTCAACTCCAACTGGCCAACGAGTATTCCCTCCCGGTCATCGTCCACGACAGAGAAGCCCATGCCGATACGCTCACGCTACTGCAAAAGCACCGTCCCCGCGGTGTCGTGCACTGCTTCTCCGGCAGCGTCGAAATGGCCACCGAGATCATCAAACTGGGCATGCACATTGGCCTGGGCGGCGCAGTCACGTTCAAAAACGCCAAAACAGCGCCCACAGTTGCCGCAGCGATCCCGCTTGAGCGTCTCCTGCTCGAAACCGACGCACCCTACATGGCGCCGGTTCCACACCGCGGCCACCGCTGCCATTCCGGCATGATTGCCGAAACAGCAGCACATATCGCAAACTTGCGCCAAATGCCCGTGCAAGATTTGCTAAATGCCACCGCGCAAAATGCACACACCCTCTTCCTCTCCCAAATCACTTCTTAAATCCAAAACCCCACGGTGGCTAGCCGCGGGGTTTTTTTATACACCAGTCACACAAAACAATCACCTGCATACTGCGGCCGCCACACTCCAACAACGCCACATCGCACCAGATTCCCGCAAGACCTGCACACCACACACCTCTTTCTCTCCCTCAAATCACATCACAAACTCCCCACCACCGCAAGAGTTCTCAACCCTCACCCAAAACGCATAAAACAAAATAAAATACGCTATCCAATTTCAAACCAGATGCCCGTATCAAAAACACATTTCCCGTCGATAAATCGCCCCATATCATTTCAACCGAACCAATCCTCAACCATTCCCGATCCAACCACACAAAAAACTCCCACTTTCAAATCCCCGCCTTTCGCTTTTCAAAATTCATACTGCCCGTTCCCGCCAATTTTTCAGTCCGTACAAAAATCCTCATACTAAAACTTTGTTTTAAATGTAACTTCTAAAATCTATGATATATGCTTATCTAATATTAATAAACTCATTTCAAATCAACCGCCTACAAAAATACCAATAAAAAAACGACACCTTTCACCCTCTCGTCCAAATTTCACACACCACATCACCCTGATGCTTCAACATACTGTGAAATTATTACGAAACTGTTAAAAAGTGCCGTTTTTGGTTCGCAACTGGTCACATTCGGGCCAGTTTTGGTTCCAAAATGCAGGTTTTGGGTCGCCAAAAATCTTCTTATTTTCACTCCTCCAAATCAGGCAACCGCAGCTGCACCGCAATCACTGTCATATCATCGTCATGCCCATCCGTGCGGTGTTTCTGGGCTTTTTCCACAATCGTCTCAGCTAAATTTTGTGGAGAATTGTCATTCCAGCCTTCAATGCACTCCATCAGCCATGCCTGTCCGGCTGCTACCACACCGTCCGATACTAAAACTATCCACTCATTTTCTTTTAATCTTTCGCATTTTCGCGCAAATTGCGCCCCATCCAAAATTCCAATCGGCACCGAAACCGCATCCAACCGCCGCACATTCCTTCCTTGTTTCAAAAAGCTAATCGGCGCCCCAGCCTTGTAGATTCCCAATGCTCCGTCAAACAAATCCAACACAGCAATATCAAGTGTTGCCAGCGATTCTTCCCCCGATTTTACCTGCATCGCAGCATTTACAATCTTCAGCGCACAATCAAAGCCCAAGCCAGCTTTCAACAAATTTGCCATCATATGCGCTGTCATCGCACCGTCCACAGCAGCTCTGCCACCGGTGCCCATGCCATCGCTAATCATCGCAATAAAGCGCCCTTTTCCGTCGGTAAAACAACTGTAACTATCTCCACACAGTTTTGCATTGCAACACGCATGTTGCGCAATTCCAAACTGTACACGATACACCGGCCGCTGGCTCATCTGCATTCGGCAGCAATCCGGCAAAATCGAGAGCAGCGGCGGCTCAAAGCTTCTGCCACACACCTTCGAGATCTCTCTTGCCAGCTTCATTCTGCTGATTTTTTTACGGTCAGCCAACGGGGTTTCCACCTCAATAAACATCCGGTCATAGCGATCCAACCTGCAACTCACATCCACCGGCAAAATCGCCGCCTGATGCAACACCTGCCCCACACGCTGCGCTGTATCATAGTCAAATCGCTCATACAATTCTAGCTCCTGCGCCAAATCCTGCAACATCTGTCCCGTAGTGTCAAACTGGTTCATAATCATCGTGCGCACCTGCGCCACGCGGCGCTCTGCGTCCTTTCGGCGCTGCATCTCCCCGTGCCGTTCATTCATATATGCCGCCAAATCCTGTACCCTGCCGCATCGCCGCACAAATTTCCCCGGAAAATCCTCGATGCCGATGCTGATTTTGTGCGCCAGCTTATCTGCTGCTGCCACAAATGCATGCAGAGTCTCTCCCTGATGCTGCTCCCAGCAATACAGCCGCAAACCGCAACTCTCGCAGCAATGCTGCGCAGTATCAGCGCACAAATCCCGCTCTTCCTGGGCACTTACAGCCGCTAACCGCTTTGCCACCTGCGCCACCGAACGATTCACATCCCACAAGGCATTTGCAGCAAAATGCAGCCGCATCGCCACGGTGCGGCGCAAACCATCGGTATGCAGAAAATCAACTGGCCTACGAAAAACCGCCGCCAATCTGCTGCCGACTCTCGCCGGCCAAATAACATAAATCAGCGTTGCCGCCAGCACCTCATACAACCCACTGATTACATACGCCTGATTGCCAATCTGCAAAGAACCAACGGCATTGGCCAAAATAAACGCCAAAATCAGCGCAACCCGTCCAAGAGGGGCAAACAACCCAGCCATCAGACCAGCAAACGCATACGCACCCGAAATATAGCTCAAACCCGAGGTCGCAAGCCCAAGCATCACACCGGTTGCCGTACCGGCAATGGCACCACCTGCCACCCCGCCATGCTGTGCAGCAAACAGAATAATAATCACCGCAGCAATGCTGCCCAGCGAGATTTCATAAATCGCAATCTGGTCCAATGCCAACACCGCAACACCCAAAGACAAAACGGCACCGGCCAACTCGCCGGTGCTCAGCGTTCCAATGCCCCGTTTACCAGTGACCAACGCCGCTGTTCGCTGAAAAAAATACGCTCCTCCGGCTGACAACATTGCTTCAGCGGTATACATCGTAACGCTGTTCACCGTAACACCGTTGATGCAAGCCATCGCAATACCTGTCACCAGCATCGGTACAAAACAGACTACCGGTGCAAACAGCGGGTGCGACCGCAATCTGACTAAATCATTTAAAATACAGCGAATCAACGTAATCGCCACCACAGCTGCTATGTAACGAATCGGATGCATAATATTCGATGGCCAAATATACCCAATCAAACTACCCGCAATCACAGACCACATGCTGCGCAGCGGCGCCGCAGCCACAGCCGCCGCCCCAAACGGAGCATACCGCACAAACACCATACCCCTCGCCCCCAGCAAACCGGCCAAAAAATACACCACGTGCAGCGCAATGCGCTTTGTTTTTGATGAAGTCAGCAAGCGTTGTATAATTGAACGCTTTTTATGCGTCTGTTCCATTGTTTTCCCTTTCATATCCATTCCTCCCGTGCTTGTCCATTTTGGTACGATTATACTCCGGCATCGCAACATTCCCTGTCGCAATGCGCTGTTCTTTTTTGGCAAAAACACGACAGTTTTGGCATTGTTTGAAAAAACCAACCGTTTGGCGGGCTTTTGTTCTGCCTGCCAATTGATTGTTTACACAATTTATGGTAGAATAATAAAACATAAATTTGAACAGTGTTACTGTGAAAGGTGCATCAAACCATGCCAAATTATCATTTCTCCGACCGCGTACTGTCTCTAAAACCCTCAGCCATCCGCGAAATTTTAAAAAACTCCTCAGACCCTCAGGTCATCCCGTTTGCAGCAGGCAACCCCGCGCCTGAAGCATTCCCTGCAACAGAAATTGCTGAGATCACACATCAAATCCTGCAAAATACACCCATTGCTGCACTGCAATACAGCCTGACAGAAGGTTATACACCTCTGCGGCTAGCGGTCACAAAACTGCTACAAACACAGCAAATCGGCAAAGCATTTGACGCCTGTATCATCACCGCAGGTGCACAGCAAGTGATGAATCTTGCCACCATGGCGCTGTGCAATGAAAACGATGTCATCTTGTGCGAGGCACCAAGCTTCATTGGCTCACTCAACACTTTTCGTGCTATGAAGACACGCCTGCGCGGCATTGCCATGCAAGATGACGGCATGGATCTGGACGCATTGGAGCAAGTGCTGAAAGAAGAACCAAATGCCCGCATGATTTATACCATTCCCAATTTCCAAAATCCCTCCGGCATCACCATGAGCCTTGCAAAGCGTAAACGGCTGTATGCGCTTGCAAAGCAGTACGGCGTGCTAATTTTGGAAGATAACCCGTATGGTGATCTCCGTTTTGACGGTACGGATCTTCCCAATATTAAATCTTTTGATGAAGATGGCATCGTGTTGTATGCCGGCTCCTTTTCCAAAGTACTTGCACCAGGTCTGCGCGTCGGTTTTACCATCGCACCAGAGCCCATCGTCCAAAAAATGGTCGTGTGCAAACAAACAGACGACGTGCACACCAATATCCTCGCACAAATGATCTGCCACACCTTTATCACACAATACGACTTCTCCGGTCATCTTGCGCGGCTGCGCAGCATTTATCGCTCCCGTGCCCAGCAGATGACGCAGTTGATCGATACACACCTGGTACCACACGGCATTACCTACCACAACACACAAGGCGGGCTATTTCTATGGTGCACACTGCCACAGGGAGTAGATATGCAAAGTTTCTGCCAGACCAGTGCACAACGCAAAGTATGTGTCGTACCGGGCAATGCTTTTCTGGTAGACGAAAGCGCTCCCTGCAGTTCCTTCCGCATCAATTTTTCCACTCCCACGGCCGCACAAATCGAGCAGGGCGTTGCCGTATTGGGTGAGGTTATCCAGCAAATGCAAGGCTGAAAGGAGAATTCACACTATGTCTGAAATCAAACAAGACGAAAAAAAGCAGATTATCTTCAGCGCCATTCAGCCCAGTGGCACCATAACGTTGGGTAACTACCTTGGCGCCTTGCGCAACTGGATCGATCTACAGGACACCTATGACTGCATTTTTGCACTGGCAGACCTGCACACCATCACCGTGCGGCAGGAGCCAGCAAAATTTCGCCACAACGCCCTTGAGGCATATGCCTTGTTGCTTGCCTGCGGCATTGATATAAATAAAAGCTTGTTTTTCATCCAAAGCCATGTGCATACGCATGCCGAGCTTGCCTGGCTCCTAAACTGCTACACGCAGTTTGGCGAGCTTTCCCGCATGACGCAGTTCAAAGATAAATCTGCAAAGCATACTGATAACATCAACGTCGGTTTATTTGCTTATCCCAGCCTGATGGCTGCGGACATTTTACTATACCAAGCAGATCTGGTACCAGTAGGCGCAGATCAAAAACAGCATTTAGAACTTTGCCGCGATATTGCCACCCGCTTCAACGGTGTTTACAGTCCCACCTTCACCATACCAGAACCATATATTCCAAAAACCGGCGCACGCATCATGTCTTTGCAAGATCCCGCCAAAAAAATGTCGAAATCAGATGAAAATGCCAACGGCTGCGTTGCCATTCTGGACGCCCCGGAGGATATTCTGCGCAAATTCAAACGAGCCGTTACTGATAGCGACGGGCAAATCGCCTATGGTGCCGGCAAAGACGGCATCAACAACCTGATGGGCATTTACTCCTGCGTTGCCGGCAAAACCAATACCCAAATCGAAGCAGAATTTGCCGGAAAAGGCTACGGTGACTTTAAAATCGCCGTTGCTGAAGCCGTCATCGAGCACCTGCGCCCCATTCAGGAACGCTTTGCGCAGTATATCACAGACAAAGGCTATCTCGAGCAGTGTTACACCAAAAGTGCCGAGCAGGCTTTGGCTATTTCAAATCGCACCTTGCGCAAGGTTATGAAAAAAATTGGGTTTATTCCAAAACCTTTTTGATTCAATCACAGTAAAACAGCCTCTGCAGCTTGGCAGAGGCTGTTTTTATTGTAGCTGTTCAAAATAGGCTTTATTCTGTAAATACGCCTGTGATTGCGGCTTACAGCTGCCTGCCTTTTCGTTATAATCACGCGCCGTTTCATAATCTCCCAAGCGATCATAGCAAACACAAAGCTGCAAATACGGCACATAGTCATAAAAATCCGGCTGCACAAACCCGCCTGCTATCTCCTTATGCGGTACATGCAAGGCCGCCCGATACCAATAAATCGCCTGTTCCAGCGCCTGCTCCTGTAAAAAATAATTGCCCAGCTCACAACAAATCTCCGCCCTGGGTTCATCATACCAAAAACTCTGCAACAAGGCCTGCAAAGCTGTTTCTGTTTCACCGCACTGTCTCCTGCAACGATACAGTAACTTGCAGGCCTCAATTTTATTTTCCTTCCAGGTATCTGTCCTTACAAGGCATTGCATCAGCTGCTGCGCTGCCTGCTCCACTTGACCATGCTCAAACAGCTCTTTACCATAATAAAACTGCTGTCGCGCGTCCAGTTCTTCTCCGCGCGCCAGGCATGCCTGAAAGATCCGCAAATTCCGCTGCGGATCCCGCACAACAAGCTTTTTATGGCACACCGCAGCAGCATCGCTATGCAGCACTATCCCACACGGCACAATCACCTCATGCACCGCACCAACCCAACAATGTCCTCGGCCATTTGCAATCCATCGCTCACGGTAATATGAAAATGTCGGGTTTCCTTGCGCATCAAACGCAATGTGATACGGTAGCATCACAATATCCGTTGTTTTGTCCAATGTCTCTTTGAGACGCACAAACCCCACCTGATCCTCCGGCAAAATCACATCATCCGCGTCCAACCACATGCAGTAATCACACCGTGCCTTCGAAAATGCAAAATTCCGCGCTGCAGCAAAATCATCCCGCCATGCAAAGTCATACACCCGGTCGGTATACCTTCGGGCAATTTCCTTTGTTCCGTCCGTACTGCCGGTATCCACAATAATCATCTCATCCACCCAAGACTTTACCGTCTCCAGGCAGCGTACCAACACCATTTCTTCATCTTTTACAATCATACATACGCTTACCGTTACCAATTGCTCTCCCTCCTTTATGGCATTGTATGCATGCATATAAAAAAACGGGAGCAAAACACCATGTTTTACTCCCGTTTTTTGTAATTATCGTACACTGCCTGCATAATACCAAATCCGCGGCACGTCATTCCAATATTCCACAGATGCCCGTACCCGATAAACCTGCGCAATCAACTCCGGCGTAAGCACCTCTCGTGGCGTACCCTGCGCCACGATTCTCCCGTTGTGTAATACATACACTGCATCGCAATACATTGCAGCAATATTCAAATCGTGAATCGCTGCGATCACCGTAATGCCAAGCCCCCGCACAATTTCCATCAGCTGCAGCTGATATTGAATATCCAAATGGTTTGTCGGCTCATCTAAAATCAGGCAGGGCGTCTGCTGTGCCAGCGCCCGCGCCAATAAAACACGCTGCCGCTCTCCGCCCGAAAGCGAAAAAAATAACCGCTCTTCAAACCCCTGTAACCCTACCTGTTCCAGAGCAGCTTGCGCAATCGCAAAATCTTCTCCTGTATCCCGCTCCAACATACGTTTGTGTGGCGTGCGCCCCAACAATACCATTTCACGCACAGTAAAATCAAAGCTGTAATCGTTGTGCTGCGCCAACACCGCTACACGCCGAGCCGATTCCCGAACCCGCATCTGTAAAAGCGGCACGTCATCGAACAGCACACTGCCGGCATCCGGCTTTTGCATGCGATACATACATTTGAGCAAAGTGCTTTTTCCACTTCCATTCGGGCCAATCACACCCACAAATTGCTTCGGTTCCACCGTCAGGCTTACATTCTGCAAAATTGCACGTCCTCCCAGTGTCACACACAGCTCCTGCGTACTCACTCTCATACATCTCCGCCCCCAAAGCCATATTTTCTGCGAATCATCAAATACAAAAATGCTGGTGCGCCCAGCATACCTGTCAACACACCAATCGGCAACTCATTTCCTGGTAAGAGAACTCGGCAGCACACATCAGCCCAAATCAAAAACAACGCACCCGCCAAAGCAGAAATCGGCACCACCCGTCTATGATCTGTGCCCGCCAGCATACGCACACAATGCGGTATCACCAAACCCACAAAACCGATCATTCCCGCGGCATATACCACAATTCCAACCATCGCCGCACAGATGACCAAATAAATATGCCTCCACCGGTGCAAATCCGTGCCCAATGTCACTGCTGTTTCATCACCGTGCAACATTAGGTTCAGTGTACGATACTGCGTGCAAAAAAACGCCGTACCAACTAGCACTACAGCCAGCACAATTCCGTCAGTGCTCCAACTTGCCCCAGCCAAACTGCCCATCAACCAATGTGTCACCGTGTGCACACCTTCACGATTCTGCGCCAGATATACAATAAGATTCGAAACCGCACTGCACACTGCACTAATCACCATACCTGAAAGCAACAGCTTCACCGTATCGGCTCTGCCCCCTAAATTGGCAATGGCCAGCACCGCCAGCGCCGCACCAAATGCACCGGCAAACGCAAGCACACCCACAAAATTTCCGCCAAACACAGCGCCCACACCCAGCAAAATCGCTGCCACAGCACCCAAATATGCCCCAGAAGAAATCCCAAGCACATACGGGTCCGCCAGCGGGTTTTTTACAACGGCCTGCATCACCACACCGCATACAGAAAGTCCCGTGCCAATACCAGCCGCCAACAGCAGACGCGGCAACCGAATCAGCCACACAACATCCTGCATTGCAGCCTTTAAATCACTCACATCACCCAAACCGAACAGCTTGTGCAGCAGCACGCGGTATACCTGCTCCATTGAAAAATTACCAGAGCCAATCGTCACTGCAGCAATCAGCGAAAAAATCACAGCACCTACCAGTATCCCAACCAACACTGCAAACGAAATCCGTCCCCGTAACAGACCCTTCTTTGTTGTACGTCGTTTTGTCATTCTGCACCCAGCTCCGGGTACAATCCGGCCGAAAATGTACGAATTCCGTCAATGGCACGCGCACCACTTGCATACACATCGCCCAGCATCACCGGATATACCCTGCCGTTCTTCACTGCAGTCAAATTAGCAAACGCAGGGTCCTGCATCACCTTTGCCACACTGGTACTCTTCACATCTTCACCATCTTCACCATGATTTGCCATATACACCACAAAAATCACGTCCGGATCCTGCACAATCAAATCTTCCTTACCCACCGTCTTTGCCTGTGGTGCAGCAAGCTGCGCGCCCAGTTGCGTCACCATGTCACCTGCCAGTGAAGTTTCGCCATAATTGGTAATCTCATCGCCCAAAAATTCAATCACAGAAACCTGCTGAGCCGTTTTTCCCTGCACTGTTCGCAGCGTTGCTGCAATTGCCTGCTTCATTTCATCCACCAGCATCTGTGCCCGCTCTTCCACATTAAAAATTTTGCCGATATTCAGCAAATCTGTGTATTCATGCTCCAGTGTGCGCGCATAACCACCCGCTCTGGTATTAGTATTGATATACGTATTCGTTCCTCTTCCAATCCACTGATCCACATCACCCAATTTCTTTTCTCCAAACAGCGAACCCCATGTAAAAATCAAATCCGGCTCTAATAAAATCGCCTCCTCTTTCGTCGGCGCAAACGCCTCTTCATGATACGGCAGTTTTGCAAAGCCCGTCTTCCAGTCATCTTTCACATCATTGTCCAATCCATATGCCGCTGCCACGCGATCCTCCAACCCCAGTGCCAACATCGTCTCAATACTGCCCTGATACACCGCCAGCACACGCTCCGGTGCTTTTTGATATGTGGTCTGCACCACTTCGCCTGCATAGTTATACGTCTCCACCGTCACCGGATAATATCCACTCTGAGATACTGCATTCTGTTGTGATACCGCCTCCTGTGTCTGCGCACCGCAACCAGTAAAAATCGCTGCCAACAGCAATGCCGTCATTAAAAAAGCCATCCATTTTTTCATCGTTGTTTCTCCCTTTCCATTCTAAATCAAATTCCATACAAAAAAGCCGCATGAACTCTTTATGAATCCATGCGGCATGTATGCCAACCAAAAAGATGCGTACCGAATACAAGCCGTTTGCTTCCAAACAGCCGCACCTGCTCTACCGATTTTCAGAGTTCGTAAAAACCGGTAAGTCTGCTGCACCACTGTATTCTGACTCAAACCTCACCGCAAAACCCTTTAGCCTTCCCAAGCTACAGCCCAGTGACCGCACCGGCACAAATACCGGCGCAAAAAGGGTTCACTCCGTTATTACAGCAGCGTTCCTGTGCGGGAATTTCACCCGACTTCCTGCAAAATATGCAAAAGCAGCGCAGCATGCTCTATAAAATTATAGCATAATTATAGCTTTTCTTTCCAATCCTGTCAATCTATGTAAAAAACAGGCAGCGACCATCATCGCTGCCACCTGTTCCATTATGATTCCGGTAAAAACTCTACAACCAAAAACATCTTAAAGCGCCCCTGGTGCGCTGCCACACTATGTGGGTGATTGGCCGGCATCACAATCGCTTCACCCTGCTTTACGATCTGCTCCTGTCCATCAATCGTTACCTTACCCTGACCTTCCAGTGCAATCACCAGCGCATCGCCCTTTGTCGTATGCGTCGCAATCTCTGTTCCAGCATCAAACGCTGCCAACATCAGTCGCACTGCCTGCCCCTGCGCCAGCGCCTTTTTCACAACCTCCCCTTCTCGATAGTCCACCTGTTGTGCAAACGGCAACACTGCCGCAATTTCCAAATTCTGCAAACAACTCGCCTCCTGTCATGAAATTTATAACTGTATCATACCACAAATCCACAAAAAATATGTTGCAAACGCAACAAAAACACACCATAAACCATACATATTTTCGGACAAGTGCGCATTTATTTTAAAAACCATAAAAATAAGGGAGGCTCCCCATATGAACTGGAACGACACTGTCCGACTCATCGGCATTATCTGTATCATTTATGGCATACAAGGCATTACATTTCCTCTGCTCAAGGCCATCGGCGGCAACCAAATTGTATTTGACTTCTTCTCCTGCAACTCTCCAACTGCCTTTATTATTTATCTCTGCTTTGCTGCAGCGGGCATCTTGCTCCTAGTTTTCACCCGCCCCTTCTCCAAACGCAAGCGCCAATAAAACCGAACAACTCCTACTTATCACAGCACAAACCAACAAAAAAGCGCTGATTCTATCTCAGCGCTTTTTGTATGAATCTGTTATGCGGGGATAAACTTCCACAGCTGTTTGTT